>NZ_JBNAGB010000024.1:27929-81698 GCF_049800975.1 Sagittula sp. S175 | reverse complement strand
TGTCGGCCGCGTTTGCCGGTCGGCGCAGCATCCCAGATCATCTCGGGATCGAACCAGATTGTCAGCGAGCCTCGACGCTTGAGCGCTTCATTATAGGCTGGCCAGTTCCTGGTCTTGTAGGTCGGGGGTGTGGGTCTGCTCATGTCGTCCAGCTACCACGCTGGATTCACGACATGAATCCCTCACAGGATTTGTGCAACAGAGCCAGGCTCAGCCCAAGACCCGATTTCAACCAATTTCAGTTCAAAGTTTCATCCTATTGGCGAATAGCCGTGAGAAATCCGCCTGCGCGCCCCAAAGCTGCCACGATTCGGTGCCATTTCAGACGCTGACCGTTAAGGACAGGAGTCCCTGATGCCAAAGATCGAGCTGCCGAAAATCGAATCCTCCTCGCTGCTGACGCAGATCAAGGAGCGCAAGAAATCCTTCGTCCTGGCCGGTGCGACGCTCGTCTGCGCCCTGGGGGTTGGATATGTCATGCAATACACGCTGCCGGGCATGTCCCGTCAGGCTGCTGCAACGGGTCCTGTCGACCTGACCGGCATCACCCCCACCTCGTCCAGCAGCCTCGGCGCGCCGCGTGCCCCCATTGTCTCGGGCAATGCAAGCCCGCAAGCCGCTTTTGCGGGTGGCTCGCCCACCTTCCTGTCCGGCGCACCCATTGCCGCAAGCGCTGCACCTGTCGCCTACGTCAGCCCGCCGAGCACCGCACCGGCGCCCATCCCTTCAGAGACGCCGCAGGTCACACTGGCCGCTGCCGAACCTCTGGCAGAGGCCATGCCCGACGCTCCCGGCACCGAGGCTGCGACCGGTTTCGCCTGCGACGTGACCATGGAAGCCAAGCCCGCCGCAGGCGCGCTGATCGACGTCACGCTCCTTGCGCCCTGCCACGGTGCAGAGCGGGTCACCCTGCATCACCAGGGCATGATGTTCACTCAGGTCATGAGCAAGGACGGCACCCTGTCCGCAACCCTGCCTGCATTGTCCGAACGGGCACTCGTGATCGCCTCCTTCGCGTCCGGCGCCGGGGCCACCGCGATGACCGACGTTCCGACACTGCCGCTTTATGATCGCGTGGCCGTTCAATGGAAGGGCGACGCCGGGCTTGGGCTGCACGCCCGCGAATTCGGCGCGGCATACTTCGGTGCCGGGCATGTCTTCTCGGGCGCGCGTGGCGACCTGTCCGCCACGGCCCGCGGCGACGGTGGTTTTCTGACTGTCCTTGGCGACCCGACGTCGCCCGAAGCGCTCCGCGCCGAGGTCTATTCCTTCCCCAAGGGCGCCGCGACCCACGCAGGGACCATCGCCTTGACGGTCGAGGCAGAAATCACGGCATCCAACTGCGACCAGACGATCGAGGCGCAGACACTGGAAATCCGCGAGGATGATGACCTGCGCACCCGAAATCTGACGCTGGAAATGCCGGGTTGCGACAGCTCGGGGGACTTCCTGGTCTTGAATAATCTCGTCGAAGACCTGACAATCGCCTCGAGGTAAGAACAGGCGAACGAGGGCCTTTATGAGCATCCGGCGTGCGGCGATCTTCGCCGCACTTTTCTGCGTACAGGCCTTTGCCAACACCGCTGCGGCACAGGACGTCACCCTGCGCTCGAGCGATGGGTCCATTCAGCTCGAGGGGAATCTTCTGGGCTTCGACGGTCAGTTCTACCGTATCGACACCAAGTTCGGCGTGTTGACGGTGGATGGCTCCGGCGTTTCCTGCGAAGGGATTGGCTGCCCCTCCCTCATCGACTACGTCGCCGAAATCAGCATATCCGGTTCTGCCACGCTGGGCCGCGTCATGCTGCCCGCGCTGATCGAGGCCTTTGCCCTGCGCAACGGTCTATCCGCCGAGCGGACCCCAGACGACGACACGCATTTCACATACACGCTGACGAACCTGCGGACCGAAAAACCCGTGGGCCGGTTCCACTTTCGCGTGACCAATACCGACGAGGGTTTTGCCGACCTTCTGGCGGACGAAGCGGACATCGTCATGTCCTTGCGCGAAATCCGCACAGAGGAAGCCCGTCTGGCACGCGAGGCCGGCCTCGGTGACCTCACCCTGGCGAACCGCTCGACCGTGCTGGCGCTGGATGCGCTGGTGGCCATCGTCGCGCCCGGAAACCCGGTGGATCGCCTGTCGCTGTCGGACCTCGTGGCGATCCTCTCCGGCAAGCAGAGCAACTGGCAGGCTTTTGGTGGTCCCGACGCTCCGATCACCGTGCATATGCGTGACGAGACCTCGGGCCTCGCGCAGGGCATTCAGGACAGCCTTCTGAAACCCGCGCGCGCAGCCCTCGGCCCCGCCACGCGGCACAAATCCAACACGGCGCTTTCCGAAGCCGTGGCCAAGGATCCTTTCGGCATAGGCCTCTCATCGTTCTCCGAAATCGGCAACACGAAGCCCCTCCCGCTGTCTGGTCCCTGCGGGTTCCAGATGCGCGCCGCCCGCCGCACCGTGAAAACCGAAGACTACCCGCTCACCGCGCCCGCCTTCCTTTACATCCCGGCGCGCCGCCTGCCCGCGCTGGCGCGCGATTTCCTGCGCTTTACCCGCAGTCCTCCCGCCCAGATCGTCATTCGCCGCGCCGGGTTCGTCGATCAGGCGCCCGAAGAGATCGGCCTCGACCTGCAAGGCGACCGATTTTCCAACGCGATTCTTGTCACCGAGGGCAACGCGGGCCTGGCTGAGCTGCAACGCATGACAAAGACGCTGACACCACTGCGCCGCCTCACCACATCCTTCCGCTTCGAACCGGGATCGTCGCGTCTGGACGCGCAGTCGCGCTCCAACGTCCTGCAACTGGCCCGTGCGCTCGAGGCCGGAACCTACGACGGGCGGCAGTTGCTGTTCGTGGGCTTCTCGGACGGTCAGGGCCCTGCCGATGCCAATCTCAGGATCGCCGCAAGACGTGCCGAGGCCGTGCGGATCGCCGTGGAACTGGCTGCTGAAACTGCCGATCTGCAGCGCGTCCAGATCGGCTCTGACGCCTTTGGTGAGGCCATGCCCATGGCCTGCGACGACACCTCTTGGGGTCGCGAAGTCAACCGCAGGGTCGAGATATGGGTGCGGTGAGGCCCCTGTTTCTTTGGTTTCAGAAATACCCTCGGGGGAGTCGCTCCGCAGGAGCGGCGGGGGCAGAGCCCCCTACAGCAACCCCTCGGACCGGAAACTGATTTCCGAGGATTTGCCGATAATCAGGTGGTCGTGGATGACGATTCCCAGCGCCTCGGCGGCCGCCTGGATCTGCTCTGTCACGACGATATCGGCCTCGGAAGGCGTGGGGTCGCCGGACGGGTGATTGTGCACAAGGATCATGGCCGTCGCATTCAGTTCCAACGCCCGTTTGACGACCTCCCGCGGGTAGACCGGGACATGGTCGACCGTACCGCGGGCCTGTAGCTCATCCGCGATCAGCACGTTTTTGCGGTCAAGGAACAGCACGCGAAACTGCTCGATGTCGCGATGCGCCATGGAGGTCTGGCAGTACTCCAGCAAGGCCGCCCAGCTGCTCAGCACGGGTTTCTTCATGACCCGCGATTGCGCCAACCGGTGCGCGGCGGCTTCGATGATCTTCAATTCGCAGATCACCGCGTCGCCCACGCCCTTCACTTCGGCCAGACGGGACGCCGGCGCAGACAGCACCGCGTTGAAATCACCAAAAACCTCCAGCAGTTCCCGCGCGAGGGGTTTGACGTCGCGACGCGGAATGGCGCGAAACAGTACAAGTTCCAGCATCTCGTAATCCGGCAAGGCATCGGCACCCCCGACAAGGAAACGCTCGCGCAGGCGGGCCCGATGGTCGCGGATATAGGATGGCTGCCCTTTTGCTTCGGGGCCCGCGTCTTCGGGAACCTCGTCGTGCGCAAAAAGCGCAGCTTGGGAATCAGAGAAATGGCGGATGCGGCTCATATCCACAGCCTGCGCCCGTCTTGGTGAACAGGCGGTTAACGCGCGTCCTGCGTCTGCCGCTTCTCCTCGCGGCGATTGTAGGTCACGACCCGCCAGACGTAGATCGCCAGCAAACCGACGACCACCGCCGTGGATATGGGGTTCAGCCACTCGCTGACCGTATCATAGCCCCCCTCCAGCCAATAGCCCGCAAGGGTCAGAGCGGTGGTCCAGCCTACGGTGCCAACCGCGCTGAGCCCCAGAAACCACACACGCGGCATCCGGCGCACCCCGGCGGGGACCGAGATCAAGGTCCGGATGGTGGGGATCAGTCGCCCAAAGAGCACCGCGCTCCCATCGTGGCGATCAAACCAACCATTCGCACGGTCAAGTTCGTCCGGAGAGACCGACAGCCAGCGGCCATGTTTCTGCGACAGATGGCAGATGCGGTCAAAGCCGATCTTGCGCGCGATCCAGTACCAAAGGTACGCCCCCGCCAGAGAACCTGCGCTGCCCGCCGCGATCACCAGAACCAAAGACATGTCGCCCCGAGCGGCATTGAACCCGGCCAAAGGCATGATGAGCTCTGAGGGGATGGGCGGAAAGACGTTCTCGAGAAACATCAGCAGGGCGATGCCAAAGGCCCCCATGCCGTCGATAAGGCTCGTGATCCAGTCGAACATGTCCAATCATCCATAAACAAGGGGCCCACAGGTTGAACCCGGGCCCCTTGCGATTCGTTCCATTCTGGCGCGACACGATTTTTCGCAGGCCCGGCGACTTTCTTGCGAAAGCCGCGTTCAGCGCTGAAGGGTGTCCACTGGACACCCTTCCGGGCGCGCCTCACCCCTTCATCGAATCCCAGAAGTTCTTGACCGAGCTGAAAAAGCTCGAGCTTTCGGGGTTGTTGTCCTCCGACAGTTCGTCGAATTCCTTCAACAGTTCCTTCTGCCGGGCCGTCAGGTTGACCGGAGTCTCGACCGCCAGCTCGATGAACATGTCACCGGCAACACCGCCACGCAGGGCGGGCATGCCCTTGCCGCGCAAGCGCATCTGGCGACCGGACTGCGACCCAGCCGGGATCTTCACCCGCGACCGGCCACCGTCGATGGTCGGAACCTCGATGTCACCGCCCAGCGCCGCGTCGGTCATCGACACGGGCACGCGGCAATGAAGCTCGGTCCCCTCGCGTTCAAAGATCTTGTGCGGCTCCACCTCGATGAAGATATACAGGTCTCCCGGAGGCCCCCCGCGCATCCCCGCCTCGCCTTCGCCCGCCAGACGGATCCGGGTCCCGGTTTCCACGCCGGCCGGGATGTTCACCGACAACGCGCGCTCCTTCTGAACGCGACCGGCACCGTGGCACTTGCCACAGGGGTTCTTGATGATCTGGCCCAGGCCCGAGCAGGTCGGGCAGGTCCGTTCGACGGTAAAGAACCCTTGGGTCGCGCGCACCTTGCCCATGCCCGAACAGGTCGGGCAGGTCGTGGGCTCGGACCCGCCTTCGGAGCCGGTGCCGTTGCACTGGCCGCAGGCGACCGAGGTCGGCACGTTGATCGTCTTGGCGAGACCGGAGAACGCGTCCTCCAGCGACACACGCAGATTGTAGCGCAGGTCCGCACCACGCGCCGCGCGTTGCCGCCCGCCGCCTTGCCGCCCGCCCATGAAGTCGCCGAACAGGTCGTCGAACACGTCCGAAAATGCGCTGGCAAAGTCGGGGTTGCCCCCCATGCCACCGCCCGGACGCGGGCCACCGCCCATGCCGCCCTCGAACGCCGCATGGCCGTAACGGTCATAGGCCGCCTTCTTGTCAGCGTCCTTCAGGACCTCGTAAGCCTCGTTCACTTCCTTGAACTTGGCCTCGGCGGTCGGGTCATCCTTGTTGCGGTCCGGGTGCAGTTCCTTGGCCTTGGCGCGATACGCCTTCTTCAGCTCGTCCGCCGAAGCGCCCTTCTTTGCCCCCAGAACATCGTAATAATCACGCTTGGACATTCATGCCCTCCTCTAATCGAAAGGGCCGGTCCGGCGGTACGGACCGGCCCCTCGATGTGGTTCCGAGAGCGGGATCAGCCGCGCTTGTTGTCGCCCAAGTCCTCGAAGTCAGCATCGACGATGTTGTCGTCGTCCGAGCCGCCGCGGGAGGAGCCGCCCATGTCGACGTCGTCATTGCCGCCTTCGGCCTGCGCCTTGTAGATCGCCTCGCCCAGACGCATCGCCGCCTCGGTGACGTTCTGGATGCCGCCCTTCAGCTTGTCAGCCGAAATATCGGACTTCTCCAAGTCGTCCTTGAGCGACGCCAGTGCCAGTTCGATCGCCTCGACGGTCGAGGGGTCAACCTTGTCGCCATGCTCCTCGATCGACTTCTCGGTCGAGTGGATGAGGCTCTCGGCCTGGTTCTTCGCCTCGACAAGCTCCTTGCGGGCCTTGTCGGCATCGGCGTTTTCCTCGGCCTCGCGCACCATGCGCTCGATGTCATCATCCGACAGACCACCGGACGCCTGGATCGTGATCTTCTGCTCCTTGTTGGTGCCCTTGTCCTTGGCCCCAACCGACACGATGCCGTTGGCGTCGATGTCGAAGGTCACTTCGATCTGCGGCATGCCGCGCGGCGCGGGCGGGATGTCCTCGAGATTGAACTGGCCGAGCATCTTGTTGTCGGCAGCCATCTCGCGTTCACCCTGGAACACGCGGATCGTCACGGCGTTCTGGTTGTCCTCGGCGGTCGAGAAGACCTGGGACTTCTTCGTCGGGATCGTCGTGTTGCGGTCGATCAGGCGGGTGAAGACACCACCCAGCGTCTCGATGCCCAGCGACAGCGGGGTAACGTCGAGCAGAACCACGTCTTTCACGTCACCCTGCAGAACACCGGCCTGGATGGCGGCGCCCATGGCGACGACTTCGTCCGGGTTCACACCCTTGTGAGGCTCCTTGCCGAAGAACTTGGTCACCTCTTCGATGACCTTCGGCATACGGGTCTGACCGCCGACCAGCACGACTTCGTCGATGTCGGAGGTGGTCAGGCCTGCGTCCTTCAGGGCCGCCTGGCAGGGCTTGATCGACGCCTTGATGAGATCACCCACCAAGCTTTCCAGCTTGGCGCGGGTCAGCTTCATCACGAGGTGCAGCGGCGTGCCGCCCGAGCCCATCGAGATGAACGGCTGGTTGATCTCGGTCTGGGTTGCTGAGGACAGCTCAATCTTGGCCTTTTCCGCAGCTTCCTTCAGACGCTGCAGCGCCATCTTGTCCTTGCGCAGGTCGACCGAGTGCTCTTTCTTGAACTCGTCCGCCAGGTAGTTGACGATCCGCATGTCGAAGTCTTCGCCACCCAGGAAGGTGTCGCCGTTGGTCGACTTCACTTCGAACAGGCCGTCGTCGATCTCGAGGATGGTCACGTCGAAAGTACCGCCGCCGAGGTCATACACGGCAATGGTCTTCGCGTCCTTCTTGTCGAGACCGTAGGCCAGCGCGGCCGCGGTCGGTTCGTTGATGATGCGCAGCACTTCGAGGCCCGCGATCTTGCCCGCGTCCTTCGTGGCCTGACGCTGTGCGTCGTTGAAATAGGCCGGAACCGTGATGACCGCCTGGGTCACTTCCTCGCCGAGGTACGATTCAGCGGTTTCCTTCATCTTTTGCAGCGTGAAGGCCGAGATCTGCGAGGGCGAGAACTTCTCGCCACGGATTTCGACCCATGCGTCGCCGTTGCCGCCGTCCACGATCTTGTACGGAACGATGTCCTTGTCCTTCGTCACCTCCGGGTCGGTGGTGCGACGGCCGATCAGGCGCTTGACTGCAAAGACGGTGTTTTCGGGGTTCGTCACTGCCTGACGCTTTGCCGGCTGACCGACCAGCCGTTCGTCTTCGGTGAAGCCCACGATGGACGGCGTGGTGCGCGCGCCCTCTGCGTTTTCGATCACCCGGGCTTGCGAGCCGTCCATGATGGCGACGCAGGAGTTGGTGGTCCCGAGGTCGATGCCGATAACCTTACCCATGTTTTCGATCCCTTATCCTGTTCAAGGCGATACCACGAGGCGATGGACCCATTTTGGCGTCCTTACCCCGCATTTCATGACGCTGGCAGAACCCTGCCATCGCGTTCGGACGACATATAAGGAGGCCCCCCCGCTTTGCCAAGCGCCTGCCCCCACGCAAATTCACGGAATCTTGTCGTTTCCGTCACGGGCACTCCTCCTGCCTGCCGATCCCAACGATTCTCAACAAAGTGGGGGCGATATAGCGGGAATTCCTTGGCAACCGGTTTCCGCGCGCCCACAAACGGCGCATGACCATGATCGACATAAAGGACTTTCGGGTCTTCCCCGGCCACCTCGACCGCCCCGCACAAGAGACCCTCGTCGCGGCGGTGCGTGATGTCCTGCGGCACGCGCCCCTGTTCCGCCCCCGGACGCGGCGCGGACCCATGTCGGTGCGGATGTCAGCGGCGGGCGATTTCGGCTGGATCAGCGACCCGAAGGGCTATCGCTACGAAGCTCACCATCCCGACGGGCAGCCATGGCCGCCAATCCCCGAGCCGGTCATGAGCCTCTGGCGCGATCTGGCCGACTGCCCGCGCGACCCCGAATGCTGCCTCATCAACTGGTACGACGGCGACGCCCGCATGGGCTTGCATCAGGATGTGGACGAACAGGATTTCGACTGTCCGGTGCTGTCGGTGTCACTGGGCGACGAGGCGCTTTTCCGCATGGGCGGCACGGACCGACGCGATCCGACCACGTCGCACTGGCTGAAATCCGGCGACGTGGTGTTGCTGAGGGGCGCGTCCCGCCGCGCCTTTCATGGCATCGACCGGCTGCGCCCCGGCACCTCGACCCTGTTTCCCGATGGCGGGCGGCTGAACCTGACGCTGCGGGTGGTGACCTAGTCGGCCAGCGAACAGCACCCGGCGTAGGTCGGCCCCTGCGCGCCAGTGACGATCACCGTCACGTCCAGCGCGTAACTCCGGTCAGACATGCCGTCGCTACATTGCGCCGGTTGCACGACCACCGCCAGTTCCCGCGCGGCCCCGACACCGCGCAGCACGTGTTTCTCGACCATGGCAGGAGCCCGCTCCAGCGCGCCCACCTGGAACACATCCACCAGCGGCGAATCCGGCTTGCGCAGCCGCGCGGTGTCGCCCGGCGTGATGTCCAGCTCCCAGAAAGGTTCGGTGCCAAAGCAACGCAGGCCCTTCGCATCGGCCAAAGGCTCTGCCGGACGCGGTTCGAGGAACTTCAGCGAGGCCCAACCGGCCACCTCCCCGGTGTTGACCTGCGCCCAGTTGCCCTGCACGCCCAGCACCTCGACCCGCTTCTGGTCATGCGCCAGCGCGCCGACGACTCCGTGGTTCACCCCCGGCCCTGCCCGCACGTTCAGCGCGTCATCCGCGCCCACGCCCGACACGTCATACAGCGCCGGGAACCCCTCCTGCGCGTTCGCCACCGAGGCGGCGCAGATCATCACGAAGGCCAGAACGAAACGCAGCATCCAGATTACCCTCTCCCGCGCCCGGGACACATGCCCCTTAGCGGCGCGCGCTCCACGAAGCCGAGGCATGTTTGCGAGTGTAGAATTCACCCATCAGCCCGATCATGAGCAGAACGATAGACACGTAAAAGGCATATTCCCAGCTTGAATTTCGCGGATTGTAGTTGGCGAAGGCATAGCCGCGCGACTGGTCGATAGTGTGGAACAGCGGATTCCAGTCGAACATCACCAGCATGTAGCCGGGCAGCGTGTTCGCCACGAACATCTTGCCCGAGGCGATCATGTTCGCGCGCTGGAAAATGGTCGAGATGATGCTGATCGGCGTGGGCGCCCAAGGCTTTGCCGCAAGGAAGACCATCCCGATCGACGCCCCCGAGAACCACGACAGGATCAGCATCCCCAGACAGCCCATCGGGTCATGGATTTCCGTCATCACGAAGGGATTGAAGGCCACATCATAGACGAACAGGATGCAGATCAACGACAGCACCTGGATATACAGCGTCGACAGCATGGCGCTGATGATGGCGATGGCCGTGTTCATCGGCGCATGCTGCATCATCGGACTGGCTGGCCCCTCGGACCCGGCGACAGCGCCCAGCGTCTTGGAGAACGTCATGTACAGGAAGATTCCCGTCATGATGTAAATCAGGAAATCGCCCCGCACCGCATTCCCGCGCATCCCCATGATCGAGAACATTGCAAAGAAAGCGAGCACAAAGATGATCGTCTGCAGCAGGTTCATGAAAATCGCCATGACGGCGTTGCCATGGGCCTTGCGCACGGAACGTACTGCGTTGTGATAGATGAGTTCGGCGATGTTCACCGCCGATTGCAGGTTGGATTTCGGTCGCGTGGTTTGAAACATGGGATGCCCCGCTCGTGCGGCCCGTGACCGCTGTCTGCCTCTCGTCTACGGCATGTATGACGATTTATCGTTATCTTGCCGTTTATTGTTATCCGCAGCATAAGGCGCGGCAGGCATCAAATCAATAAAGCGTGCAGATTGCGGGCAAAGGAGACTTTCATGAACTATTCCGAACTGACCACGATCATGCGCCGCCTCGCCATCGAAGCCGGCAACAAGATCATGGAGATCTACAATGCCGACGATTTCGAGGTAAAGACGAAGTCCGACGCCTCCCCCGTGACCGAGGCCGACGAAGCCGCCGACGCCCTGATCTCGGCCGGCCTGCGCGCTGCCTTCCCCGATGTCGCGCTCGTGACCGAAGAGCAGGCCGCATCGCACAGCGTCGATGCGATGACCTTCCTCATCGTCGATCCGCTCGACGGGACCAAGGAATTCATCAACCGCCGCGGTGACTTCACCGTCAATATCGCGCTGGTCGAGGAAGGCGTCCCCACCCGTGGCGTCGTCTATGCCCCGGCGCGCGAACGCATGTTCTACACCAATTCCGTCGGCCACTCGGTCGAGGAAACCGGCCCCTTCGACCTGGACACCGTGGGCGAGGTGAAAGACATCCGCGTCACCGAACCCGATAATGGCGCGCTGATGGTCGTGGCGTCGAAATCGCACCGCGATCAGGCGACCGACGATTACATCAACCTTTACAATGTGAAGGACATGCGCTCGGCAGGGTCCTCGTTGAAGTTCTGCCTCGTGGCGACCGGCGAGGCAGACATTTACCCGCGCCTTGGCCGCACGATGGAATGGGACACCGCCGCGGGCCACGCCGTTCTGGCGGGCGCGGGCGGCCGCGTCGTCCGCTTCGACGACCACACGCCGCTGGCCTATGGCAAGGCCGGGTTCGCCAACCCGTTCTTCATCGCCTACGCGCCGGGCGTGGACCTGAAGAAAGGCTGATGCAGCCGCCGGTCAGCATCGTCGTCGTCAGCAGGCATCGCCCCGATGCCCTGACCCGTTGCCTGACCGGCATCTCCCAACTCGATTACCCCGATTTCGAGGTCATCATCGTCGCCTGCCCTAACGGGATGGCTGCGGTCGCGGCACACCCCTTGGGCGAATACGCCAAGACCGTCGCCTATGACGAGCCCAACATCAGCGCCGCCCGCAATCTGGGTATCGCGCAGGCGGCGGGCGAGATCGTGGCCTTCATCGACGACGACGCCGTGCCGGAGCCGCTCTGGCTGTTCCACCTCGCCGCGCCCTTCGCCACCGAGGACATCGCCGCCGCCGGGGGCTACGTGCTGGGGCGCAACGGCATTTCCTTCCAATGGCGCGCGCGCACCGTGGACAGCACCGGCAGCGCCACGGCCCTGGATGTGAACGACACCCGCCCCACCGTCCTGCACCCCGCCAACGATCGCGCGATCAAGACCGAGGGCACCAACATGGCCGTCCGCCGCGACGTGCTGGCCGAGATGGGCGGCTTTGACCCGGCGTTCCGCTTCTTCCTCGACGAGACCGACCTGAACATGCGCCTTGCCCGCGCGGGCCATGCCACCGCCATCGTGCCACTGGCGCAGGTCCATCACGGCTTTGCTGCCTCTGCCCGCCGCACCGCAGACCGCACCCCCACCGACCTGACCGAGATCGGTGCCAGCCAGCAGGTGTTCCTGCGTAAATACTGCCCCCGCGCCGCCCGCGCCGCCGCATGGGACAGCTTTCGCGCCGATCAGCGCCTGCGCCTGCTTCGGCTGATGCAGCGCGGCCCCCTTCAGGCCGACGACGTGGCCCGCCTTCTGCGCGGGCTGAAAAAAGGCGGCACCGACGGCATGGGGCGCCCGCTCGACGAAACTCCGCGCATCGCCCGCGCCCCGGAGGGCTTTCGCCCCTTCCCCGGCCGTCCCGGAGCACCGCGCCGCGCCATGACCGGGCGTCTCTGGCAGTCGCGCAGATTGCGCAGCGAAGCCGCCGATGCCGCCGCCGCCGGAGACATCGTCACCCTGATTCTCCTCGACCCCAGCGCGCGCTATCACCACGTCCATTTCTCCCCGGAAGGGGTCTGGGAACAGTCCGGCGGCCTTTTCGGAAGGAGCCTTCGCTCTGCTTCCCTGATTCAACCGTGGCGTTTCTCACGCCGCATTGCTGCAGAGCAGCATCGAGTCGCCCCGGTGCGCGGTCATTTTCCGGACAGATTCACGAATTAGTATGAAATATTGACCTTCGGGGAACCAAACCACTGGTGTTTTCGCTTAATAAAAGCAAAGGTCGTTAGCAAAATACGCGGGCTTTGCCCCATGTTTATACCGTAGCAACGAAGGAGCAGGCGGATGCGTAAAAAGGTCACGAAGGCGATCTTCCCGGTCGCGGGCCTTGGAACCCGCTTCCTTCCGGCGACCAAGTCGGTCCCGAAGGAAATCATGACATTGGTGGACCGCCCGCTGGTCCAATACGCCATCGACGAATGCCGCGCCGCCGGCATCAAGGAATTCATCTTCGTCACCTCGCGCGGCAAGGGCGCGCTCGAGGACTACTTCGACGTGGCCCCCACGCTGGAGCAGGAACTGAAGAAGAAGAACAAGGACGACCTGCTGGAAATCCTGAAGTCCACCAACATGGACTCCGGCGAAATCGCCTACATCCGCCAGCACAAGGCGCTTGGCCTCGGCCACGCCATCTGGTGCGCCCGCCGCCTGGTCGGCAACGAACCCTTCGCCGTTGTTCTGCCCGACGACGTGATCGCGGCGGAAAAGCCCTGCCTCCAGCAGATGGTCGAAGCCTACGAGGAAACCGGCGGCAACATGGTCGCCGCCATGGAAGTCCCGCAGGAAAAGACCAAGGCCTACGGCGTTCTCGACATCGAGGACGACATGGGCTCGCTGGTCAAGGTCAAGGGCATGGTCGAAAAGCCTGAACCGTCCGAGGCGCCGTCCAACCTCGCCGTGATCGGCCGCTACATCCTGTCGCCGCAGATCTTCAAGAACCTGAACCAGAAGAAGACCGGTGCAGGCGGCGAGATCCAGTTGACCGACGCCATCGCCGAGGAAATCGGCAAGGAAGAAAGCGGCGTCTACGGCTACCGCTTCCGCGGCCAGCGGTTCGACTGCGGTTCGAAATCGGGCTTCCTGCAGGCAACCGTCGCCTTCGGTCTCGCCCGCGACGAGTTGCGTGATGACCTCGAGGGCTTCCTTCAGGAAATCATGGCCTCGCGCAAGGCCGCCGAGTAAGCGGACGAACCATGACCACTGTACTGGTAACAGGCGGCGCGGGCTATATCGGCTCGCACGCCTGCAAGGCTTTGAAGGCGGCGGGCTACACGCCCGTCACCTACGACAATCTCGTCACAGGCTGGCAGGACGCGGTGAAATTCGGCCCCTTCGAACAGGGCGACCTGATGGACCGCGCCCGGCTGGACGAGGTCTTTCGCATCCACCAACCCGTTGCCGTGATGCACTTCGCAGCCCTCAGCCAAGTCGGCGAGGCCATGGCCAAGCCCGGCATGTACTGGCGCAACAACGTGGCCGGTTCGCTGACCCTGATCGAGGCCGCCGTGGCTGCAGGTTGCATGGACTTCGTTTTCTCCTCGACCTGCGCCACCTACGGCGAACACGACAACGTCGTTCTGGATGAAAACACCCCGCAGGAACCGCTGAACGCCTACGGCGCCTCGAAACGCGCCGTGGAAAACATCCTGCGCGATTTCGAGGCAGCCTACGGTCTGCGCTCGGTGATCTTCCGCTACTTCAACGTGGCCGGCGCCGACCCCGAGGGCGAAGTCGGCGAACATCACCGCCCGGAAACCCACCTGATCCCTGTCATGCTCGAGGCCGTCGACGGCCAACGCGCCGCCCTGACGGTGCATGGCACCGACTACGACACGCCGGACGGCACCTGCATACGCGACTACGTGCATGTCTGCGACCTTGTGGATGCACATGTACTGGGCCTGAAATGGCTGGCGGATGGCAAGGGCAGCCGGGTCTTCAACCTCGGCACCGGCAAGGGCTTCTCCGTCCGTGAGGTCATCACCTCCGCACGCGCGGTGACCAACGCCGAAGTCCCCCATTCCGAGGGTCCCCGCCGTGCAGGTGACGCCACCAAACTGGTGTCTGGCTCGACCCGTGCCGCGCAGGAACTGGGCTGGCAGCCGCACCGCTCGACCATGCCGCAGATGATCGCCGACGCTTGGCGCTGGCACAAGAACGGCCATTACGACAAGTGACCAGGTCGGATGCGAGGGGCCAGCCCCTCGCGCTCCCCGGAGTATTTGACCCAAGAATAAGCAGGAACGCACCCTTGTCTTCTTCTTGGTCAAAATACTCTGGGGGTTCGGGGGCTTTGCCCCCGAGCGGTCGCCTGAGCGGAGCGAAGGCGAAACCGGACAGGTGGACAAGCGCCCCGCCCCGGCCTTAACTGGCGCCATGACCCGCCTGCTCGACCTTTCCCGCCTCGTCAGCCGCGCCGGACGCCCGCTGACCGGCGTGGACCGGGTAGAATTCGCATGGCTCGACCATCTTCTGACGGTGGACACTCCGCTTTTCGGACTGGTCCGTTCCGCCTTCGGCTACATCCTTCTGGACCGCGCGGGCTGTGCGCGCTTGCGGGATCGCATTACCCAAGGCGGCTGGGGCGCGCCGGATCGGCTGTCGCGCCTCAAACGCATGGACCCGATCCGCGCCGGGGCGGAGGCCGAACTGCGCCGGATCGCCATCGCCCGAACGCTATCGCCCGGCCTGCCCCGGATGCTGCGCCGCCACCTGCCGCGCGGCGTGCATTACATCAACACGGGCCATACCAACTTCACCCGCCGCCTGATCCGCGCGCTCGACCGTCTGGGCGCACGCAAGGCGGTGCTGATCCACGACACCATTCCGCTGGACCACCCCGAATACCAGCGCGACGGCACGGTCGAGACCTTTCGCAGCTTCCTCGCCCGCGTGGGAGAGCATGCCGACCTCATTCTCTGCAACTCGCACCAGACGGAACGCGACCTGCATCGGCATCTGCCGCAGGTCCCCGAGACCCTCGTCACCCCGCTTGGCGTCGACCTGCCGCAGCCCGGAACTGCGCCCGAAGGGCCTTGGACGCGACCTTACTTCGTCACCCTCGGCACCATCGAGCCGCGCAAGAACCACGCCCTGCTGCTGGACCTTTGGGAGCAGGGAATCGACGCCGACCTGCTGATCCTTGGCAATCGCGGATGGGAGAACCATGCCACCTTCGCCCGACTCGACGCGCACCCGCCTCGCGTGCACGAAATCGCAGACCTCCCGGATGAGGCGGTGTTCGCCCTGATCCGCGATGCGGCAGGCTTCCTCTTTCCCAGCTTCGCCGAGGGCTACGGCCTTCCTCCGATCGAGGCGGCGAGCCTTGGAGTGCCGATTCTGTGCAACAATTTAGGTATTTACCGGGAGACTTTGGGTGATATTCCCGCTTACGCAGATGTACAGAACGTATATTTGTGGCACAAAACAATCGGGCAAATGATTGCGGATTATCACGCCGGGCGGAAACAATCGCCGGAGTTTGCGCCCCCGACTTGGGCGGCGCACTTCAACACGGCTTTAACCCGCATCTGATAGCCCAAGGGGACGCGCCCGCCAAAAGGCGGGAAAAGGGCAGGCAATTTGGGCGCATGGCAGTCATACCGGCTGAGGCTTCAACGCAGGCGTTGGCGCATTCGCGCCTTTCGCAAGCGTCGTGACTTGCGTCCTGTTGCCAACCGAACGGACCAGCTGCGGCCCTCGGACCTGTTGGTGTTCTCGACCCAGCGCAACGAGGGCGTCCGCCTGCCGTACTTTCTGAAGTACTACCGCGACATGGGCGTGAACCACTTCTTCTTTGTCGACAATGATTCCACAGACGGGTCGCTGGACTATCTGGCCAAGCAGCCCGATGTCTCCGTCTGGACGACGAAGCAAAGCTACAAGCGCTCGCGCTTTGGCGTCGACTGGATGAACTGGCTGTTGATGAAATACGGCCACGACCACTGGTGCCTGACCGTCGACCCGGACGAGCTGTTCCTCTATCCGTTCTGCGACACGCGCCCCCTGCGCGCGCTCACCGACTGGCTGGATGCCTCGTCGATCAAGTCGTTCAGCGCCATGCTCTTGGACATGTACCCCAAAGGCCGGTTGGACCATCATCCCTACAGCCCGGGCCAGGACCCGCTGGAGGTCGCCAGCTGGTTCGACGCCGGCAACTACACGATCCAGAAGAACCCGCAGTTCGGGAACCTCTGGATCCAAGGCGGGCCGCGCGCCCGCATGTTCTTTACCGAGACGCCGGAACTGGCCCCGGCTTTGAACAAGATCCCGTTGGTGCGCTGGGACCGGCGCTATGCCTACGTGTCATCGACCCATAACCTGCTGCCGCGCGGGTTGAACCAGGTCTACGACGAATGGGGCGGGGAAAAGGCCTCGGGCGTGCTGCTCCACACGAAGTTCCTCGACACCTTCAGCGCAAAGGCCGAGGAGGAGTTGGAGCGCCGCCAGCACTACGGCGCATCACGCGAATACATCGCCTATGCCGAGGGGGTGAAGGAGAACCCCGACCTCTGGTGCAAGTGGTCGGAAAAGTACATCAACTGGCGACAGCTGGAGATCCTCGGGATCATGTCCAAGGGGAACTGGGCATGAGTGCGCGCGCGGGGACCCCGACATGAGTGTCGGCATCGTCATGCTGGTGCACACTGCCTTTGACCGGGCCGAGCAGGTCGCGCTGCACTGGGCGCGCGGCGGCTGCCCGGTGGTGATCCACGTGGACAGCGCCGTGCCCCGGTCAAGGTTCGACGACTTCCGCGAACGCCTGTCCGCCGTGCCGGGCATCCTGTTTTCCAAACGCCACCGCTGCGAATGGGGCACATGGGGGCTGGTCGCCGCCTCGCAGGACGCCTCCGAACTGATGCTGAAATCCTTCGAGGAAGTGCGCCACGTCTACCTCGCCTCTGGCTCCTGCCTGCCGCTCAGGCCCGTCGAGGAACTGGTCAGCTACCTAGCGGAACGCCCCCGCACCGACTTCATCGAAAGCGCCACCACGGCGGACGTCCCCTGGACCGTCGGCGGGCTGGACCACGAGCGGTTCACCCTGCATTTCCCCTTCAGCTGGCGCAACAACCGCTTCCTTTTCGACAAGTTCGTCGAACTGCAACGCCTCACCGGCTACAAGCGCCACATCCCCAACGGCATCATCCCGCACATGGGCAGCCAGTGGTGGTGCCTGACGCGCCAGACCCTGTCCGCCATCCTCGGGGACCCGGAACGCCGCCGCTACGACGCCTATTTCCGCCATGTGTGGATTCCGGATGAATCCTATTTCCAGACGCTTGCCCGCCTGTATAGCACCCAGATCGAAAGCCGCTCGCTGACGCTGTCGAAATTCGACTTCCAGGGCAAACCGCACATCTTCTACGACGATCACCTGCAACTGCTGCGCCGATCCGACTGCTTCGTCGCGCGCAAGATCTGGCCGCACGCGGATCGTTTGTACGAGGCGTTTCTGACCGACCCCAACCGCGCCATGTCGCGGCAGGAACCCAACCCCGGCAAGATCGACCGCATCTTTGCCAAGGCGGTGGACCGCAGGACGCGTGGCCGCCCGGGCCTGTATATGCAATCGCGCTTCCCTAACTGGGGGTGGGAAAACGGCGTCACGGCTGGCAAATACTCCGTCTTCCAGGGCTTCTCCGAGCTGTTCATCGACTTTGAACAATGGCTCTCCCGCGCCACCGGCGCACAGGTCCACGGCCACCTCTACGGACCGGCACGCGCCGAATTCACCGGCGGACAGACCCTCATCAACGGCGCGCTCTCGGACAATGCTCTGCTGCGCGACGCCAACCCCAAGGCCTTCCTGACCAACCTCGTCTGGAACACGCGCGGCGAACGCCAGTGCTTTCAATACGGCCCGCGCGACAATCCGAAAATCCTCTATGCCATGGCCACCGACCCCAACGCCCAGATCAGCGTGATCTCGGGCGCCTGGGCCGTGCCGCTGTTCAAATCGAACGCCAATTTCGCCGACATCCGGGCCGAGGCGGCCAAGCTGCAAAAGGTCGAGTCCAAGATGCTCGACACGCTCCGCTCTCCGGATGTGAAGGCCCGCATCCGCATCTGGTCCATGGCGGAATTCATCGAAAGCCCCATGGAGCCGCTTCAGGTCATCATCGACGAGATCGGTCAGAAATCCCTGCGCCGCCTCGCCGAGGCACCGCGACTGGAAAACCTTGTGGGCTTCGGCCAGTTCCTGCAAAACCTGAAAAACCAGGGCATGCACCCCTACCTGATGGGCGACTTCCCCGTCGACCCGGCCCGGCGCAACACGCGCTCAGGCACGCGCAAGCCCTACCTGGTCAAGAAATGACCGGGCCAACGGATAAAGGCGCCCTGAATGTCCCAGTTCGACTGCTTCGTGATCTTCGCCGAAATGCGCACCGGCTCCAACTTCCTCGAAGCGAACATCAACGCCTTTGACGGGCTCTCCTGCCTGGGCGAAGCCTTCAACCCGCATTTCATCGGCTATCCCAATTCCGAGGACGTGCTGGGCATCACGCAGGAGGAACGCGACCGCGACCCGACCCGCCTGCTGAACCAGGTGCGCATGGCAACACCTGGCGCGCTGGGGGGATTCCGCTACTTCCACGACCACGATCCGCGTGTCCTTGACACGCTGCTGACCGATCCGAAGATCGCCAAGATCGTGCTGACCCGGAACCCCGTCGACAGCTACGTCAGCTGGAAGATCGCCCGCGCCACCGGCCAATGGAAGCTGACCAACGTGAAGCGCCGGAAGGAGGCGCAGGCCCATTTCGACGCCCGCGAGTTCGAGGAACACGTGGCCGACCTGCAGGCCTTCCAGGTGCAGATCCTCAACACGCTGCAACGCACGGCGCAGACGGCCTTTTACATCGACTTCGACGACCTGCACGATCTCGAGGTGATGAACGGCCTCGCCCGCTGGCTGGGCTGCAAGGACCAGAAGGACAGCCTGAACACCGCGTTGAAGCGGCAGAACCCGGAACCCGTCTCGGAAAAGGTCGAGAACTTTGACGAGATGGAGCGCGCGCTGACACGCCTTGACACCTTCAACCTGACGCGCACGCCGAATTTCGAACCCCGCCGCGGCCCGGTCGTCCCCGGCTACCTCGCCTGCGCCGAGACGCCGCTGCTCTACATGCCGATCCGCTCCGGCCCCGAGGCCATGGTCGCTGACTGGATGGCGGCCCTCGACGGCGTAAAGGTCAACCAGCTGACCAAGGACTTTTCCCAGGGCACGCTGCGCGCCTGGAAACGAGACCGTCCGGGGCATCGCAGCTTTACCGTGATCCGGCATCCGCTGGCCCGCGCACATGAATGCTTCTGCTCCAAGATCCTCTCGACCGGCAAGGGT
Organism: Sagittula sp. S175; assembly: GCF_049800975.1. Taxonomy (NCBI): domain Bacteria; kingdom Pseudomonadati; phylum Pseudomonadota; class Alphaproteobacteria; order Rhodobacterales; family Roseobacteraceae; genus Sagittula; species Sagittula sp. S175. The sequence continues at coordinate 62,070 of NZ_JBNAGB010000024.1, read as the reverse complement.
AGCTTCAAGGGCATCCGCCACACCCTGCGCCGCGTGCATGCCCTGCCCATCCCCGAGGGCGAGCCCGGCGCCGACTACGATGAAAACGCCCACCGCGAGGCCTTCACCGCCTGGCTGCGCTGGGTCAAGGCGAACCTCGCAGGCCAGACCGCTGTGCGCGTCGATGGCCACTGGGCGACGCAATCACAATGCCTACAAGGCATGGGCGACTTCACCCTGCCCGACATGGTCATCCGTGAAAGCGAGGCAGACACATACCTGCCCGCCCTCGCCATGCAAGTCGGCCACCCGGCTCCGGCCGACCCGAAACCGCATGCAAACGCGGCACCCTTCAGCCTGGCGCAGATCTACGACGACCAGATCGAAAGCCTCTCCCGCGATGCCTACCAGCGCGACTACGTCATGTTCGGCTTCGACGACTGGACCTGAAGGCGCGCGCTACGCGCGCACATATGCCTCGTTCGTCCGCCTCCGGCGGCCTCCTCGGGTTTGCCTCCGGCAGGGGTATTTATGAAACCAAAGAAGCTAGACGCCACGCCCCTGCTTCTTTGGTTTCATAAATACCCTCGGGGGAATCGCTTCACAGAAGCGATGGGGGCAGCGCCCCCAGAACCTCGTGACGACACCCGCACAACGCAGGGATAGAGGCTCGCCGAGGGTCGGCGGGCGGGCGAATTGCCGAAGGCAAGAGTCCCGCGCGCAGACCCGCAGCAGTCAGGCGGCCTTCACGGCCTCAGCTTCAGTCAGGATGGTGTAAAGGGTAGCCGGTTCCGGGTTGGCGCGCAGCTTCGTGCACAGACCCGCATCGCGCAGCGTGCGCGAGACCAGTGCCAACGCCTTGAGGTGTTCAACCCCGGCTTCCTCCGGCGCGAACAACGCAAAGACGATGTCAACCGGCTGCCGGTCCACCGCGTCGAAGTCGATCGGTTTTTCCAGCAGCAGGAAGACACCCAGTACTTCCTCCAGCCCGGCGATGCGAGCATGGGGCAACGCCACCCCGTGGCCCACGCCGGTGGGCCCCAGGGTTTCGCGTTCGAGCAGGGCTTCGACCAGCGTCTGGGCATGAAGGCCATGCGCGCTCTCGGCGAGGTCGGCGATGTCATGCATCAGCCGCTTCTTTGAGGAACACGAGGCCATGACCTTCACGGCCTGGGGTTTCAGCAGATCGACAAACTTCATGTGTGTGCCCTGTGGGTCAACGGGTCAGCGCCCCGACAACCGTTTGGATCACGGATCGATCCAGCCGATGTTGCCGTCTTCGCGCCGGTAAACGACGTTCACCCCATCCTTCTTCTCGTTCCGGAACACCAGCACCGGGGCGCCGGCCAGTTCCATCTGCATCACTGCTTCGCCCACGGACAGCGACGGGATCTTGGTCTCCATCTCTGCGACGATGATCGGCTGAAGCGACTCCGGTTCGGCCACATCGTCGCCGTCGCCGTGACGAGCAAGGATGTTATACGCGGCCTCGATCATTTCAACCGGCTCTGTACGGTCCTTGTGGTGATCTTTCAACCGCCGTTTATAGCGACGCAGCTGTTTGTCCATTTTCTCGACGCAGGCATCGAAGGCAGCGTAGATCTCGGTCGCATGCCCCTTGGCGGCAGCGTTCAGGCCGCTCGACAGGTGGACGACGGTCTCGCAGACATATTCGTGGGCCGACTTGGAAAAAATAACGGTCGCGTCGGTCGGGCGCTGCGAATACTTGTCCAGCGCCGAGCCGAGCTCGGTCTTGACGTGGGTTTGCAGTGCATCGCCAATATCGATCTGTTTGCCCGTGATCTGGTAACGCATGTTCCGTCCTTCTCTTTATTAGCACCGACAAATCGGCCGGGGCGACGGGCCCCTTGGTGGAGTCATCGGTTCAGGAAGGGCGCCCCGCTGCGGCATGTGCACGACCGTGGCCCGAAGCTCGGGAAACTGTCGTTCTGCCATGCCGCGATACAAAGCACCATGTCTTCATTTGGAGGTGAAAGCCCTTCGCCTGTCAATCGAAACCGATAGGAGAACTGTGCCCTTCAGGGTGAAATCTGCCCTTGATTTGCATCAGAAACTGACAGGTTGTTAACACTCGCCACGCGAAGGTGTCAGGCCAGACGGAAATTGTCGCCAAGGTAGACCCGGCGCACATTCTCGTTCTGCACCACTTCTTCGGGGGTGCCCGACATCAGCACCTGACCGTCGTGCAGGATGTAGGCGCGGTCGACCAGGGCGAGCGTCTCGGCCACGTTGTGATCGGTGATCAGCACGCCCAGGCCGCGAGTTTTCAGATCCGCCACGAGGTGCCGGATATCCCCGACCGAAATCGGATCGACCCCGGCAAAGGGTTCGTCCAGCAGCAGGTACTTCGGGTCCGCCGCCAGACAGCGCGCGATCTCCACCCGTCGCCGCTCCCCGCCCGAGAGCGCCAGCGCGGGCGCGCGGCGCAGATGCTCGATGGAGAACTCGCCCAGCAACTCCTCCAACCGCTCGCGACGGCGCGTCGCGTCGCGCTCCGCGATGTCTAGAACCGCGCCGATGTTGTCCTCGACCGACAGCCCGCGGAAAATACTCATCTCCTGCGGCAGGTAGCCGATTCCCATCCTCGCACGGCGGTACATCGGCAGATAGGTCGCGTCGCGCCCGTCGATCAGCACCTGCCCGGCGTCCGGGTTCACCAGACCGGCGATGGCATAGAACGACGTGGTCTTGCCCGACCCGTTCGGACCTAGCAAGGCGACCACCTCGCCCCGATCCAGCCTCATGGTCACGTCGCGGATCACGACGCGCTTGCGGTAGGCCTTGCGAAGGTGGTTCACCCGCAGACCGCTTGACCCTTCTGTCACCGTCAGGTTGGGGCGCGCCATTACTGGCCCTCCTCCTGCCGGATCACCGTCTTCACCCGTCCGGTCATCTGCGCCGTTCCGGTATCGAGGTTCACCACCATCCGTTCGGACGTCAGCGCGCTCTGGCCCTGGGTCAGCAGCACGTCGCCCGACATCACGACCAGTCCGTCCTCGATGTTGTAATCGGCGCGCTCTGCCTCGGCGGCCTCTTCACCGCTGACAAGCACCACCCCGCCGGTGGCCTCCATGCGCTGGATCTTGTTCTGATCCTCGGAAAATATCACCAGAACGCGCGGCGCCGCCAACCGCATGTCGCCCTGCACGATGACCACGTTGCCGGTATACAGCGCCGTCCCGTCCTTCTGGTTGACCGCCAGATTGTCCGCCGTGACCTCGACCGGAGCACTGGTGTCCTGCTGCAACCCGCCGCCAAAGGACACGTTCGCCCCCTGCGCGCTGGCCGCGAGGGGCATCAATGTCTGGAAAAGCAAGCAGAAAATCGCCGCTCGAAAGGGTCGCGTCATTCTTCAATATCCTTGTCTGGCGGCTGGTATATCATCTTGACGCCCTGCGTGAACAGCATTTGCACGTCGCCCTCGTCACCTTCGGGACGGATTTCCATCTTCCCGGCTTCGAGATGGCCCAGCGGCCCGTCCCCGGTGACCGCCCCGTCCGAAACCGCCTCCACGCGGTCCAGCGCCGACACCATCGCCTCTGTCACCAGCGTGTAGCCCTGGCTGTTGTTGATGTTGACCCCGCCGTCCAGATAGATGCGGCGTTCGCCGTCGCGCATCGTCGCCTGCACCGCGTCCAGGTCGATCGCCGCACCGTCCTTCAGCAGCAGCCGGGCGCGCAGCGCGTCCGCCTCGACATCGCCGCCGTCGAGGGGGCGGGCGCGCCGCGCCGTCATGGTCAGCACGTCACCGCTGCTCGTCGTTCCGGAGTAATACGGAGAAGACACGCCCGGAGTTGCCGTTTCGCCCTGCTGCAGCGCATCCGCAAAAGGCATGCTGTCCAGGTCATCGCGGCTGTCCGACAAAAGAAAGAGCATGGACAGCAGGCCCAGCGCCGCAAGTGGCAGCAGGATCTTCAACCAGGCGATCACCCGGGAATATAAGCCGTCGCCGCGCGCCATCTCGGTCTCAGGCGTGGGCAAAGATGTCGGTGTCGGGCCACCCTTCAAGGTCCAGCCGTGCCCGCATCGGCAGGAAGTCGAAACAGGCCTGCGCCATCTCCAGCCGCCCTTCACGTTCCAGCATCGCGGCCAGCGCCGCGCGCAGCCGATGCAGGTGCAACACGTCCGAGGCGGCGTAATCCATCTGCGCCGAGGTCAGCTTTTCCGCGCCCCAGTCCGACGATTGCTGCTGTTTCGAAATGTCCACCGACAGCAGTTCCTGCGTCAGCGTCTTCAGCCCGTGACGGTCGGTGTAGGTCCGCACCAGGCGGCTGGCGATCTTGGTACACCAGACCGGGGCGGCCAGCGCCCCAAAGCTGTGATACATCGCAGCAATGTCAAAGCGCCCATAGTGGAACAGCTTCAGCACCTCCGGGTCCTCCAGCAGCCGCGCGAGGTTCGGCGCCTCGGTCTGGCCCTTGGCGATCTGCACCAGATGCGCGTTGCCATCCCCCGCTGAAAGCTGCACGACGCACAGCCGGTCGCGGTGCGGGTTCAGCCCCATGGTCTCGCAGTCGATGGCCACGACAGGCCCAAGGTCGAGATCGTCAGGCAGGTCGCCCTTGTGCAGATGGTTGGCCATGGCTGTGCGTATCCCGTCCTTTTCGACTGTTCCGCACATATCCGCAGGGTGCCCTGCTTTCAACAGTCCGGACTTGGGCAGCCCGCCACATTTCGCCGAGGGAATCGGAGAATAAGGCGTCCGAGGGGCGATTTGAGGCCCAAATGTGGCCGCTTGCGGTCGCGATTCGGGCGCCACACTTCACGGAAACCGCAGCACTGTAACATTTCGTGAACATCCTCACTCACTCAGAAATTGTTAGAAACAAAGTGTTCAGAAATCCGAAGCAGTTAACCAATCTTCGGTTTGCGTCGGGGGACACCAAAATCACGAAATGGCGAGTCCGCCTCCTCAGTCGCCGCGATTGCCGCTTTCGTCACCAACGATCACGCCCCTTGCCAAAGTTTGAATGTGTGCAGGAAACAAAAACGGGTGGGAATGACCGCCAGTTTCTCCCCTGCGACAGGACCCGCCAAAGAGCTATCCCTTAGCGCAACGCTCGATTCTGCAGCGCAGGGATGCAACAATGCCGCAACAGCACAACCCAAAACCCCCACGCCCAACGCCGCCAAAACACTTCCATTTCAACCAAAACTTGTGCGCGCAAGCGTTCATTGACGGAAACGTGGCATCTGGGCATAACGGTCTGGTCGAGCGGATTTGACAAAGTCTTGCCACAATCCGCACTAACACGGCACTTGGGGGTTGGTGCTTCCACACGGGAGTCATTGGGTACGTCTGCTGCGATCTGCCTTGGATTTTAATTGGTGAACTGAACGGGGCCTGAACCGCCCTGCCGGCCATGGCGCTATCTGCTGCGCCCGGCGAAGCCATGCCAAGTCCAAGCCTGTCCTGCCGATTTATCCGCTCCGTCAACGCATGACTGAGGGAGGTCATCTTGACACTGCACATTCGCCAGCCGCTGCCGACGGCGACCATCGAGAACCTGATCGAAGATGCCCTCTTCGTTGCCGCCCAGCCGACTCCGTACCGCGACAGCTTGAAGCGCGCGCTGGACGTCACCCTCGTCCTGCTGGCCGCCCTGCCTGTCCTGATGATCACCGCGGTCTTTGCCGTGCTGGTCGCCCTCGACGGTAACAACCCGTTCTACACCCAGACCCGCGTTGGTCGGAACGACCGCGCCTTCCGCATGTGGAAGCTGCGTTCCATGGTGCCGAACGCGGACGCCCTGCTGGAAGCCCACCTGTCCGCGAACCCCGACGCCCGCGCCGAGTGGGATCGCGACCAGAAGCTTCGCCATGACCCGCGCATCACGCCCATTGGCCGCCTGATCCGCAAGACCTCCATCGACGAGCTGCCGCAGCTGTGGAACGTGCTCATCGGGGACATGTCCCTCGTCGGTCCGCGCCCGATGATGCCCTCGCAGAAGCCCATTTACCCGGGCACCGCCTACTATTCACTGCGCCCCGGCATCACCGGTTTCTGGCAGACCTCCGTGCGCAACGAATCCAGCTTTGCCGAGCGCGCCCGCTTCGACAGCGACTACCTGCGCGACATTTCCTTCGGCACCGACCTGCGCGTCCTGCTGAAGACCGTGCGCGTCGTGATCCACGGCACCGGCTGCTGACCTCTATCGGGCGTCTCTCTCGATCTCTCTCAACGCCCACCGACAGGCCCCGCCCCCAACGGCGGGGTCTTTCAGTTTGGATCGCCTACCCCGTGACGCCGACAATCGCGCCATAGATCGTCTCCGCCCGCGCCCAAGGCGTGCCCATAAGCAGGCTGCGGCGTCCGACGTCGTCCAGTTCGTCACACCGGTCGATGTCGGTGCCCTGGTTGTACGCGCCCATGCCGACAAAAACGTTGCCGGGCTTCCAGCACATGGTGTTCGCGACAGTCGTCCAGGCCCCGGCACGCCCCGGTCCATGCTGCATGTCCTTGGCCTGACGCGCGGCAAAGGCGACATCCTCGCCAAAATAGTTGAACACCTCGATCGTGCGGCTCCAGTCGTCCCTGTTGAACCCGTACCCGGCGGCCCAAGTCGCAAAGAGACGGATCTTTGCCCACGGCACGATATGGCGGCGATGCAACTGGTTGAGAACCCCAGTGGTCAGGGCCGTGGGGTGATGGGTCAGGAACTGCGCCAAGGTGGTCTCGCGCGCAAATGGCGTCTCTATGAAGCGGTCCAGCAAGTGACGGGAGAAGGCGGCGGGCTTTGCGGGGCGTTCCGTGGATCCGGTCCAGTTGTAGGATGAACCGCCGGTGTGGGTGACAGGCATTTCAGGCTCCTTTGCGATGATCTGCAAATTGTGCGCCCGATACCGCGATACGCGAAGAACTCTTACCGATGTACAATCAAAAACTGTACACTGGACCCAAACTTCCCGCGCCTGCGCCTCTACCCCGCGTTCACCTCCGCCTGCATCACCTGCCGTCCGTCCGGCCCCCGCACCCACATGCGCGACCCGTTGCGACACAGTGTGGCGCTCTCGTGGTGCATCAACGCCGAGGTCCCGCGAAAGCGGAACGTCCTGACAGCCTCCTGCCGCTCCGCCAGCAGCAACAAGCGTTGCGCCAGCAGCGGCCCATGCACCACCAGCCCGTCGTAGCCTTCGGTCCCGCGCGCATAGTCTTCGTCGTAATGGATACGGTGCCCGTTGAAGGTCAGCGCCGAGTAGCGGAACAACACGGTCGGGTTGAACCCGACCTCCTCGCGCGTCACCTCGTCCACCGGGGCCAACGGTGGCGTGGGCTTGGGCGCGTCCAGCGCCGCCTCCTCGCGGTACACGAGGTCCTGCACATCGCGGATGCACAGCGCGCCCTCCTGCCAGACCTGATGCTCCAGCGTCACGAACCCCAGCGCGCCCGAGCGCCCCTCCTTACGCGCGACCTTCACGCGCCGCGTCCGCTTCTCCGCCACCACACCAGCACGCAGGGGAGCGAGGAATTCCAGCTGTCCCCCCGCCCACATCCGGCGCGGCAATCCCAGATCGGGGATCAGATCATCCCCGGTGCGCGGATGCCCGTCCCGGCCCAGCCGACCCGGCGGGCGCGCGTCCCAGAAATAGACCTGATGAAAGAATGGCGGCAGCGGAGTGCCCTCCGCGATCTCTCCGGGCAGACCCAGCGTCGCCAGCAAGGCCTGCGCGCGGGCCGGGTCCATGACGTCGGTTTGACGGCGCTCGGGGGTTTGGTCATCCTGCATGGGCATCTCCCTTTGCTGCCCGAGGTATCGCCCATGCCCTTCAAGGTCCAGTCGCTCGACCACCTCGTCCTGACCGTTGCGGATATGGACGAGACCTGCGCCTTTTACACCCTGCTCGGCATGCAGGTGGCGGACTTCCAGCCCACCACGGGCGCGCCGCGCAAGGCGCTGCACTTCGGCACGCAAAAGATCAATCTCCATCCTGCCAGCGGCCCGTTCGACCCAAAGGCCGAATACCCGACCCCCGGCTCCGCCGATCTGTGCTTTCTCAGTGATACGCCCATCGACGACTGGGTCAGCCACCTGCGCGCGCAGGGCATCGAGATCGAGGAAGGCCCCGTCCCGCGTTCCGGCGCGCAGGGGCCGATCCTCTCGATCTACCTGCGCGACCCGGACGGCAACCTGATCGAGATATCAAACCCGGCCTAGCGCTCGGCTGCGCGGCGCAGGTCGGCCATCAACTCGTCCAGCAGCTTGATCGCCACGGGGTCGGTCAAACGCCCCTCATCGTCCCACTTGGTCGAGGTATTGCCGACCATGACCTCCGGCCCCGGCAGCAGCAGCGGGCGAAAGGCCGTCAGGCACAGCCGCGTCATCGCCTGCGACCGTGGCCCGCCCGCAGCGCCCGAGGCTGCCGACATCAGCGCCACGGGCTTGTCCCGCCACGGCGTGCCGCCCGTCCGGCTGATCCAGTCCAGCGCGTTCTTCAGCGCGCCCGAGATGCCCTTGTTGTACTCTGGCGTGGCGACGATCACCGCATCCGCCTGCGCGATCTGGTCGGCGGCGCGCGTCACCTCCTCCGGAATGCCCGACCCGTCCTGCATATCCTGATCGAACAGCGGAAAGCGGATGTCGATCTCGGTATACTCCGCCGCGCCAAAGCGCCGCGCGGCCTCGGCCAGCAGCAGGCGGTTGGTAGAGGCGGCGCGCAGCGACCCGCAAAGGCCGACAAGGTTCAGAGTGGTCATGGAAACTCCCGGTCCGTTTCCCTGACTATCTAAACGAAAAAGCGCCGCGACAAGGCGCGGCGCTTTGGAATTGCTCTGAAAGCCGGATCAGGCGTTCGGCAGGATCACGATTTCCACGCGACGGTTCTGCTGCTTGCCTTCCGGCGTCAGGTTCGACGCGATCGGCTGGTCCTCGCCACGCCCGATGACCTGGATACGGCCCGCCGGCACACCCTGCGAGATGAACACGTTGGCCACGGACTGCGCGCGGCGCTGCGACAGATTCTGGTTGTACGCCGCATCGCCATCCGAGTCGGTGTGGCCGATGACCTGCACCGTGGTGTTCGGATACTGCAGCAGCGAAGAGCCCACATCCTTGATGTCGCCCAGCAGGCCGCCGGACAGCGACGCGCTGTCGGTGGCGAACAGGATGTCCTGCGGCATGGTGACGATCAGGCGGTCGCCGGTGTTCTGGATGCCGACGTTGTTGCCCAGCTGCGCGCGCAGTTCGGCTTCCTGCTTGTCCAGCTGGTTGCCGATGGCGGCACCGGCGGCAGCACCGATCAGGGCGCCCGCGACGGTTGCGCGATTGCGCTCGCCCACGTCATTGCCACCAGCCAGACGGCCAGCCACGGCACCCGCAGCCGCGCCGACCAGCGCGCCGGTCTTTGCCTTGGCGTTGGGGTCTTCGTAGCCGGTCGGGCCGGTGGTGCAGGCCGTCAGGCCCAGAACGGCGACGGTGGAAAGCAGGATGGTTGAGCGGATCATAGTCTACTGTGCCTCTGGTATTGGAGCCCCGCCCTTCGCGGGACGTTGTGATGCTGAATGCTTAATGCCACAGCAGGGAAGAAGGTTCCCGCACAAATGATCCGTTGCGGCCGGATTTGGCGGCAATTCGCCCATTGCCAGGCCCCGGGGGAGCCATTTGGGAGAGGTTTCGCGGCGAAACATCCTTGGGGTACAGATGGTTAACGAAACGTTGCCTGCCCACGGCATCGGCCCGCCCGTCTCTTTGGTATAGTTTCCCTGTCGCGGATGGCCCCGACAAAAAGATGCCGCTAAAGCGCGCCAACAAACAGTTGTTGAGGTGTTTACCATGAAGAAAGTCCTTGCCTGCGCAGTGGGTTGCGCGCCTGCCCTGTTGCCCGATGCGCTAAGCCTCGGGATGCAGTTCAGCTATTGGGGCGCGGCGCTGTCCGGCGTTTTGCTGGCCGTGGCGCTGGTGCATTACAAGCCCTGGCGGAACACCGAGGACCCGCAGGCCGAAAAGGGGCTGGAGGTGGTCGGCGTCCTTTCGCTGGCCTTTGTCGTCTCGGTCGCCTTCACCGTCTACCAGCTGGGCGCCAAGAAGACCGTCACCGCCGAGCTTGCCCCGGAACTGGCCGCAGCCTTTGCCAAGGTCGCGGGCACGCAGGACGAGCTGCGCGACATGATCGCGGCGGCCGACGAACGCACGCAGGCGGTGCAGCGGGTGGTCGAGCTGGAAGCACAGCTGAACACCGCAGAACGCGCATTGGCGGCGAATGAACGCAATGCACAGGAACGCGAGCGGGAATTGCAGGCAGAGTTCCGGGCGAAGGTGCAGGAGATGCAGGCGCATATGGCGGAAGACGAGGAAGAAGCGCTGAACGAGGTCCTTCTTCTTCTCAGTCCCGGAAACTTCAACACTTACCTCAGAGACGCCCTGCCGGGCTACATCAACAAGAATGACGTGGAGTTGATCCAAAAGTGGACCGAGGCGACCGCCGCCGACCTCGATGCCTCGGCGGGTCCCATTACGGCCTCCACCTTCATGGCGCGCCCGAGGCCTGTTGATTTCGCGCTTCGATTGGGCACATCGGACGGTGTCGAGCTATGGCACCACGAAGACAGCTTTTCTGTAGAGGACCTCATTAGCGAAGGAACAGATGCGTGGACGGCGGAAACGGTCGTTGGAGCAGTCGCGCTCTCCGCGGAAACCTTGCAGACAGGGGACTATTTTTTCTGCATGACAGTCACCGACAGGGATACAGGCGACAAATGGACCGCCTGGACGGTCGAAACCTTCGAGCTGGAGACCAAGGAAATCGAGGTGCGCGACACGGTCATCAACACCCTGCCCCGATCCTGGACGCACAGCCACACGGCGGATGCTCGGCCTTACAAGGCAGCGCTCGACGCCTTTTGTGGCGCCTGAACCCGCGCTGACGACCAACGAGATGATACAGCCCCGGTGAGACCCACCGGGGCTGTCGCGTTTCAGAATACGAATGCCCCGGCGTCGACGAAGGCCTGAACGTCCAGCGCCTCGCCCGTCGCCGCCATGGCGATCTCTGCCGTGTCACCTTCGGGCGCGAACTGGATCAGCGTCCACATCTTCACCTGCCGCAGGCTGATCTGATCTGCCGAGATGCCCAGAAGGCTCACGTCGATCCGGTCGCCCCCGGCGATGTCGAGGTTGCACATCATCACGTAGTCTTCGAGCATGTCGGTAAAGACGAAAGTATCCGCCCCCGCTCCGCCATCCACCCGGTCCCCCGATCCGACAAAGATCAGGTCGTCGCCGTCATTGCCTTGCAGGCTGTCCGCGCCGTCGCCACCAACGATAATGTCATTGCCTCCGCCGCCGCGCAGCTGGTCATTGCCCGCGCCGCCAAAGATCACGTCATCGCCGTTCCCGGCCTTGACGAAGTCATCCCCCTCCCCCGTCAGAAAGGACCGCCCCGTCTCGGCGTCGAGATCGTGATAGATCAAGAAGCGGTCGTCGCCCCCGGTGCCCAGCGCCTCCTCTGCAATCGCGTGTTCGAGGTCCGCGAGGATCACGTCCCAGCCCGGCGGGGTGTTGAGACTGACCACCTCCAGCGGGTCCACCGGCGTCCCCAGTCCGGCGATCACAGCCTCTACCGGCTGATCGGGATAGGCGAACTGCCCCGCCCAGCCTTCCATGTTCGGTGTCACGGCCCAGACGCTGGTGTAGCTCTTCATCACCCCCGCGTACCAGGTGTTGCCGGGCATGTCCTCCGCCCCGAAGGACCCCACCACGGCCCCGTCGATCCTGAAATCGGCGCGGTCTTCCATCACCTCGATCTCGTACAGGTGGAACCCTTCGGCCGCGTCAAAGCCCAGATCCACCGTGTACGGCCCGTCTGCATTGCTTTGCGCCTGCATCACGTGCCGCCCGTCGGCGTCGAGCATATGGACGTTCAGCTCTACCCTGGTGGTGTCGCCCTTCACGAACTCGAAATCGAACTCGATCCAGTCCTGCGTCTGGTGGAACGCCTTGTAAGTGAACATGGCAAAGACCACGCCTTCGGGCAGAACCGGCGCCTTTGCCAGCCAGCTCCAGGTGCCATAGGTCGCCCGCACGGCAGACTGGAATTCGGCCCCGTCGTAGGGCGTGGCCCCGTCAGATCGGTCCAGGACCATGCGGATGGTGCCATCCCCCGGTTGCGTCACGTTGTCAGCGGACCACCCCATGAGGCTGCTCTTGCCCCATGTGCTGATGATCCAGTCGTCCCGGTTCCAACTGGACTGAGCCAGCGTGATAAGAGTTTCGTCTCCAGCCTTGTTTACGGCTTCATAGGTCACTGCAGCGCCCCCGTTTTTTGCCTGCGTTTCGATGACGAGCGCAAACAATCACAGGGCATAACGGCGCAAACCCGACGCTCGCGGGGCGTTTATCTGATCCGGGTTTAATCCGAGCTAACGTGACATCTTTTGCGGTCCTATCGGGCGCGCATCACGCTTCCAGCCGGGCGGCTTCCCAGGCCAGAAGGGCGCGTTTTACCGGCAAGCCCCAGTGATACCCGCCAAGCCCGCCCGACTTGCGCAATGCGCGGTGGCAGGGGATCAGGTAGCTGATCGGGTTGCGCCCCACCGCCGTGCCGACGGCACGCACGGCCTTTGGATGGCCGATACATTGGGCGATCTCCGAGTAGGTGGTGACATGGCCCGAAGGGATTCGCATCAGCGCCTCCCAGACCTTGATCTGGAACGGCGCGCCGATCATGAACAGCGGGACGTCGCCCTTGGCCTGACCAAAGGCCGCCTCGACCCAGGGCCGCAGCGGGTCCGGGTCCTCGACATAGGTTGCGCCGGGCCAGCGCGCGGTCAGATCCTCCATCGCCAGGTCCGGCGTCGTCTCTGCCATGAACCCGATCCCGCAGATCCCCCGGTCGGTGCCCATCACCAGCGCAGGCCCAAAGGGGCTGTCGAAGGTGCCGTACCGGATCACCAGCCCCTCGCCGCCCTTGGCATACTCGCCGGGGGACATGGCCTCCCACCGCAGGAACAGGTCATGCAGCCGCCCACCGCCCGACAGGCCGGCGGCATGAGAGGCCTCCAGCGTGGTAAACCGCTCGTCCAGCAATGCCTTGGCATGGCCCAGCGTCAGGTACTGCTGCAACCGCTTCGGAGAGACCCCGGCCCAGCGGCTGAACAGGCGTTGGAAATGCGCCGGGCTCATCTTCATTTCCGCCGCCAGCGCATCCAGAGAAGCCTGCGGCCCCAGCCGGTCCACCGCTTCGATGGCGCGGCCCATCACGGCGTAATGATAGCTCTGGTCGGTATCGGGCATGGCAGTCTCCTTTGTGGTCAGACTAGCGCGGGGCGGGGGCGCGATGCAGCCCGGAACTTGCGCTTTTGGCGGGCGATCGCGGGTCTCCCCCCGCTGGGTGAAGCCCCCGAAAACACGCTCGCGCGCGACGCCCGCGCGGGCGCTTGCGATACGGGGCGCAAGCGGGCATAGGTCGGGCATGGCAAAGCAGATGGATTATCACACCCTGCGCGAGGTCTTTACGCGCTTTCGCGACAGCGAACCCGAACCCAAGGGCGAGCTGAACCACGTCAACGCCTACACGTTGGTCGTGGCGGTTGCCTTGTCCGCGCAGGCGACCGACGCGGGCGTCAACAAGGCGACGGAAAAGCTGTTCCAGATCGCCGACACGCCGGAAAAGATGCTGGCCCTCGGGCTGGACGGCGTGACCGAGCACATCAAGACCATCGGCCTGTTCCGCAACAAGGCCAAGAACGTCATCAAGCTCAGCCAGATCCTCGTCGATGAATACAACTCCGAGGTTCCCTGCTCCCGCGCCGCACTGGAATCGCTTCCGGGCGTTGGCCGCAAGACGGCGAATGTCGTGCTGAACATGTGGTGGCACTATCCGGCACAGGCGGTCGACACGCATATCTTCCGCGTCGGCAATCGGGCAGGCATCTGCCCCGGCAAGGACGTGGTCGCGGTCGAGCGCGCCATCGAGGATCACATCCCCGTCGACTTTCAACAACACGCGCATCACTGGCTGATCCTGCATGGCCGGTACATCTGCGTGGCACGCAAACCCAAATGCGGGGCCTGCATCATCAGGGACCTGTGCCAGTACGAGGACAAGACCGAATGAAAAAGTACCAGCTCGCCGGGATCGGCAATGCCGTGGTGGACGTGATCGCCCGCGCCGATGACAGCTTTCTCGACCTCATGGGCATCGAGAAGGGCATCATGCAACTGATCGAACGCGAACGCGGCGAGACGCTGTATGCCGCCATGGGCAACCGCGTGCAGACGCCGGGCGGGTCTCTGGCGAACACCATCGCGGGCGCAGGGGCGCTGGGGCTGAAGACGGCGTTCTTTGGCCGGGTGAAGGATGACGCGCTGGGGCGGTTCTACGCGGATGCGATGACCAACGAGGGGATCGCCTTCGTCAACGCCCCGGTCGAAGGTGCCGAACTGCCGACCTCGCGCTGCATGATCTTTGTCACCCCGGATGGCGAGCGGTCGATGAACACCTACCTCGGGATTTCCTCGGAACTCGGGCCGGAGGACGTGGCCGACGAGATCGCCGCCGACTCCGAGGTGATCTTTCTCGAAGGTTACCTGTTTGACAAGGACAAGGGCAAAGAGGCCTTCCTGAAGGCCGCGCGGGCCTGCAAGGCGGCGGGCGGGAAGGCCGGGATCGCCATCTCCGACCCGTTCTGCGTCGAACGCCACCGCGCCGACTTCCTGACCCTGATCGAGAACGAGATGGATTTCGTCATCGGTAACGAGGCCGAGATCCGCTCGCTCTACCAGAACGACGACCTCGAATCCGACCTCGCCGCTGTCTCCGCGATCTGTCCGCTGGTGGTCTGCACCCGCTCGGGCGACGGCGTGACCATCGTTCAGAACGGCGTGCGCACCGATGTCCCGGTGAAAAAGGTCGTTCCCGTGGATGCCACAGGTGCCGGTGACCAGTTCGCGGCCGGGTTCCTCTATGGCCTCGTGACGGGCCGCGAGATGGAAACCTGCGGCCGCATGGGCACCCTCGCGGCGGGCGAAGTCATCGGCCACATGGGCCCGCGCCCCGAGGCCAGCGTGCAGGCCCTGTTCAAGAACGCCGGGCTGCTCTGAGCCACCGGCCTCTCCGACCCGTGGAAATCGCGACACGTCACGCGCTTTTCACGGGTTTTTCACGAGTGCGTCCTTTCCGATCCAATCTCCGCAAGAGTAGCCTGTACAAAGGAAACTATTGAGTTCCGGAGATTTTATGAACCGCTATCTCGTTCTGCGTGATCGGACCGACAATTGGCGTCGGTCAGAGGTGCCGCTTGAAGTCTCCCTGGCGCCGCGCCACCCCGGCGTGCCCGCAGAACCGCAGATCGACGGGCTTGAACTGTCGCCAGAGGAACTGCGCGACATCGTCCGCGATCCGAAGAACCTGACCGTTGCCCCGGTCATGCCGACGCGCATGGTCAACCCGGAACCGCTGGACGATCTGCGCGCCGATGACGTGGTGCCCGGCTGGGGGCTGAACGCGGTGGGGGCCAACCGGACCCAGGCCACCGGCGCCGGAGTGCGCGTGGCGCTGCTGGACACGGGTATCGAACGCAGCCACCCGGCCTTTCATGGGGTCAGGCTGACCACCCACGACTTCGTCGGCACCGGGATCAGCGACGCCAACGGCCACGGCACCCATCTGGCCGGTACGATCCTTGGCCGCGACCAGGGCGGCACGCGGATCGGCGTGGCGCGCGGTGTCACGGATATGCTGGTGGGCAAGACCCTTGCGGACAACGGTCTGGGCCGATCCGACATCTTCCTGAACGCCGTGCTCTGGGCGATGGAACAGAAGGCCGACATCATCGCCTTCGCGCTCAGCTTTGACACGGCCGCCCATGTCGAAGCGCTGACCACCGCCGGCTACCCCCGCGTGCAGGCCAACACGGCTGCCGTGAACGCCTATCGCGGCAACCTGCGGCTCTTCGAACTGATGATGGACATGCTCGCCCCCAAGGACGGCCCCCTCTTGCTGGGAGCGATCGGCAATGACAGCATGCGCGTGATCTCTCCCACCTTCGAGACGGGGCCTTCGGCACCGGGTGCCGCGCGCCACGTCATTGCCACCGGCGCACACGGCCCCGGTCCCGACGGCGCCATGGACCAACTGGAACCGGCGCTGTTCTCCAATCTCGGTCCGGCGGTGGTGGCGCCGGGGGTCGGCGTGGTCTCGGCCAGCCTCGGTGGCGGGCTGCGCACGCTGAACGGTTCCTCCATGGCCATGGCCCACACCGTCGGCGTCGCTGCGCTTTGGGCCGAGGTCATGCGGGCAGAGGGCGAGACCGTGACCGCCCGCACCCTCGCGGCAAAGCTCGTCTCGACCGCCACGCGCAAAGGGTTGCGCAAAGGCCAGACGGTCCTCGATTGCGGTCACGGGCTGGTACAGGCCCCGCGCGGCACGCTGGACTAAACCGCGATCTCGCCGCGCAGGGCCGCGTCGATGGCGGCCTGCCCGAACTGCAACCCGCATTCGAACTTGCCGAACAGGAAGTCGTCGTTCGCGCCCGAGGCCAGACCCTTCTGGATGCCTTCACCGATGACGAAGTCCTCCTCGAACACCACCCGGATCAGGTCGTAGTTCTTGGTGAAATAGCGCTCGGCCTTTTCGGTCGCGGGGGCTTCGGCGATCAGCATCATGCATTGGAACACGCAGGTGCCCGGCCCGGTGGGGATCACCGTGTGGATGTAGACGTGGTCCGTCTGCACCTGCACGAAATTCGCCGGGAAGATGTAGTTCTGCGTCATGAAGTACTTGCGGTACTCCCATTCGCTTTCCGGCTTGTCGCGCAGTTCCACGATGTTGGGCTGCGGCAGGGCGTGGCGCACATGTGGGTTGAAATTCAGGTGGACACTCTGGTTGTCGAGGTAGCCCGCGCAGGCGGTGTCGCGGTGGGCGTGGCAGAAGTGGTAGCTTTCCTGAAAGCCCTCCAGCAGCAGCCGCCAACTCATGTTCTTGTGCAGCTCCCACTTGCGGAAGACGTGGTGCGTGCCCAGCGACAGGCCGTTCAGCTGCTCGGCCAGCGGCGCCAGCCACGCGTCGATATCCACCTCGTGATCCGGCACCGAAGGCATGACCCAGATCAGGCCGAAGCGTTCCCAGACGGGCAGTTCCTTCAGCCCGATCTTGGACTTGTCCACGCCGTCAAAGCCGAAGGCCTGCGGCATCCCGCGCAGCTTGCCGTCCAGCCCGTAGGTCCACGAATGATAGGGGCAGGAGAAGGTCCGCGCCTTGCCGCAGGGCTTGTCCTCCAGCCGCGCGCCGCGATGGCGGCAGACATTTAGGAAAGCCTTCAGCTCGCCGTCCTGCGTGCGCGTGATGAGGATCGGCACGCCGGTGGCGTCATGGGTGAGGAAATCGCCCGGCTCCGCCAGATCAGAGACATGCCCCATGACCAGCGGGAACTTGCGGAACAGCGTGTTGATCTCTTTGTCCAGCTGCTCGGGGCTGGTGTAGTTGGTGACGGGATTGGCCATCACCTCGGGCAGCATATGGGTGGTCTTGGTCTCTGCCATCTCCAGGATTTCCCGGATGATGTCGCGTTCCTGCGTGCTGATGGCCATTTCGTCACTCCTCCTGCACGGCCGCCCGTCCCCTTGCGGCGGGACGGGCCTGACGCCCATCCCTTCGAGTTGCTGCATGTATTGGACAGGCAGCACGCATCACGCAATACGCTTTTGCCTACGGATTGGTGTGACACGTTGCGTCAGAGCCTTTGGCGGTCAGTGCGCCTCCGCCCAGTTCGGACCTTGGCCCGCGTCGACCACCAGCGGGACGTCCAGTTTCACCACCGGATCGGCGGCGTTCTCCATGACGTCGCGCGCGACTTTGACGAGGTCGTCGACGGCGTTGGTCTCCACCTCGAAGACAAGTTCGTCGTGCACCTGCAACAGCATGGTGGCGGGGATGCCCTTGATGGCCTCGGGCATGCGGACCATGGCGCGGCGGATGATGTCGGCGGCGGTGCCCTGGATCGGGGCGTTGATGGCGGCGCGTTTCGCGAACCCCGCGCGCGGACCTTTGGCACCGATTTCCGGCGTGTGGATGACGCGGCCAAAGAGGGTTTCGACGCGCTTGTTCTGTTCCGCGAACTTGATGGTGTCGTCCATGTATTGCTTGATGCCGGGGAAGCGTTCGAAATAGCGGTCGATGAAGCCCTGCGCCTCGGCGCGCGGGATGCGCAGGTTGCGGGCGAGGCCGAAGCCCGAGATGCCGTAGATCACGCCAAAGTTGATCGCCTTGGCCTGGCGGCGGATGTCGGGAGTCATCTGGTCGAGCGGCACGTTGAACATCTCGGACGCGGTCATGGCGTGGATGTCCTGGCCCTCGCGGAAGGCCTGTTTCAGCGCGTCGATCCCCGCCATATGCGCGAGGATGCGCAATTCGATCTGGGAATAGTCGAGCGATACCAGCACCTTGCCTTCGGGCGCGATGAAAGCCTCGCGGATGCGGCGGCCTTCCTCGGACCGGACGGGGATGTTCTGGAGGTTCGGTTCGGACGAGGCCATCCGCCCGGTCACCGCCCCGGTCTGCACGTAAGAGGTATGCACGCGCCCGGTGTCGGGGTTGATGTGCTCTTGCAACGCATCCGTGTAGGTGGATTTCAGTTTCGACAGCTGCCGCCAGTCCAGCACGCGGCCCGGCAGGTCGTGTTCCGTGGCGAGATCCTCGAGCACATCGGCGGGGGTGGAGTATTTCCCGGTCTTGCCGGTCTTGCCACCGGGCAGTCCCATCTTGTCGAACAGGATCTCGCCCAGCTGCGCCGGGGAGCCGACGTTGAACTTTTCCCCGGCGAGCTCGTGGATCTCCTCCTCGAGCATCGCCATCTTTTGACTGAAGGCGTTGGACATGCGCGACAGCACGTCGCGATCCACCTTGATCCCGGCCATTTCCATGCCCTTGAGCACGGGGACCAAGGGCCGTTCCAAGGTCTCGTACACCCGCGTCACCCGCGCGCGGTGCAGCTGCGGCTTGAAGGTCAGCGCAAGGCGCAGGGTGATATCCGCATCCTCGGCGGCATAGCCCACGGCCTTGTCGATCGGAACCCGGTCAAAGGTGATCTGCCCCTTGCCCGTCCCCAGCAAGTCCTTGATCGGAATGGGGGTATGCGCCAGATAGCGCTCCGACAGCGCGTCCATGCCATGCCCATGCAACCCGCCGTGCAGCGCGTAGGACATCAGCATCGTATCGTCGAACGGCCCGACCTCTATGCCGTAGCGGCTCAGCACCTTGGCATCGTATTTCATGTTCTGGCCGATCTTCATCACGGCGGGGTCTTCGAGCAGCGGTTTCAACACCTTGAGCGCATCGTCCAGACCGATCTGCCCCGGCGCCTTTTCCTCGGAGGCGAACAGCCCCTCGCCGCCCCCTTCCGCCAGATGCCCCAAGGGGATGTAGCAGGCCTCACCCGGCGCAACCGCCAGCGACACGCCCACCAGATCACAGAGCATTTCGTCCAGACCCGTCGTCTCGGTGTCCACCGCGACCGTCCCCAGATCCCGTGCCCGCGCGATCCAGCGCTCCAGCGCCGCCATGTCCGACACGCACTCATAGCTGGACGGATCAATCGCGGGCCAATCCGGCGCCGCCTCCTCGGCCACGGCCGCCTTGGGCTCGGGGATGGCGGGTGCCTCCACCCCGGCGCTCTCGGCGATGCGCTTGGTCAGGGTGCGGAATTCCATCTTGGTCAGGAAGGCCAGCAGCACCTCCGGGTCCGGCTCCTTTACCTCCAGATCATCCAGACCAAAGGGCAGCTCCATCTCGTCGTCCAGCTTCACCAGCTTCTTAGACAGCTCGATCTGGTCGCGCTTCTCGATCAGCGTCTCACGCCGCTTGGGCTGCTTGATCTCCTCCGCGCGGTCCAGCAATTCCTCCAGCGACCCGAACTCGTTTATCAACAAGGCCGCCGTCTTGATCCCGATCCCCGGCGCGCCCGGCACGTTGTCCACCGAATCTCCGGCCAGCGCCTGCACGTCCACCACGCGCTCCGGCCCAACGCCGAACTTCTCGATCACGCCGTCGCGGTCGATGCGCTTGTTCTTCATCGGGTCGAGCATCTCGACCCCATCGCCCACCAGCTGCATCAGGTCCTTGTCCGAGGACAGGATCGTCACCCGCCCCCCGGCCTCGCGCCCCATGCGCGCCAGCGTCGCCATGATGTCGTCCGCCTCGAAGCCCTCCATCTCCTTGCAGGCGATGTTGAAGGCCTCCGTCGCCTCGCGCGTCAGCGGGATCTGCGGGCGCAGGTCCTCGGGCATGGCCTCGCGGTTGGCCTTGTACTGGTCATACAGATCGTTGCGGAAGGTATGCGAGCCCTTGTCGAAGATCACCGCCACATGGGTCGGCGCATCCGGCCCGTGGTTGTCCTCGACGTAGCGCTGCAACATGTTGCAAAAGCCGGACACCGCCCCGATGGGCAGCTCGTCCGACTTGCGCGTCAACGGCGGCAAGGCATGGAAGGCCCGAAAGATATAGGCCGATCCGTCGATCAGATGCAGGTGACAACCCTTGCCGAAAGCCATGGCGCGCGCTCCTTCAAAGCGTTTCGGGTTTGACGCGAAACGCTGGTCCGCCGCCAGATGTGCCACGCACAGCGCCCGAGGGCCAGCCCCGGAACGCCCTTCACGTCAGGGCAAAGGTGTCAGACCTTGCCTTCGAAATCCTTGTGGACGAGCTTGGCATCGCAATAGGGGCATTCGACAAAGCCCTTGTCCTCGGGGATCTGCAACCAGACGCGCGGATGGCCCAGCGCGCCCTCGCCCCCGTCGCAGGGAACGCGATAGGCTTGCACGATGCGGGTCTCGGGGGCTTCGGTCGTCATGGCGGTCCCTCTTCAGCGATAACCTGAACTCGACAGCGTTATGACCAAAGCCGCGCACGGGGGCAAGCCTGCCCAATGCCGCGCCCCAGCTTCTTCTTGGTAAAAATACTCCGGCCGGAGGCAGCTCCGAGGCGCAGCCGAGGTATCCAGCGCGCGGCGCAGCCGCGCTCGATCAGATCACGGCTGGTAGGCCGCCAATGACAGCGTCACCGCATAAGGCGTGGGCGTCCAGCGCCCGAACCGCACTCCGGCCTCTGCCAGAACCTCCGCCACCCAGACATTGCAGGTGCGCAGCAGGTGAAACCTGCCCCGCGCTGCAAAGAACCGGTCATAGGCCGTGAACCCGGCCCCGGCGATCAAATCCGGCTCCGGCGCGCTCGCCAGAATCGCCGCCCTGAGGCGCGCATACTCCGCCTCGGTCAGGTCCAGGGGCCGCCCCCTCGGCCCCGGCCCTCCGGCCACCGACACATGCAGCACCGACCGATCCCCGGTCACGGCGCGCCACACAGGTCCCGCCTGCACGTCGGCATAACCGCCCGTCGCGGTGTAAAACGCCCGCGCGCCCCAGCCCGCCACGATCCACGCTGCCCCGGGATCGCCCAGCGGCACACCCGCCGCCGCAGCGAAATCAAACGCCGCCCGCGTTTCGGCATCGTTGGGCAAGAGAAAGTCGTAGTGAATCGGCCCCGCCACCAGCCAGACGGTGACCGGCCCGTCACCGCCGCCCGCGTGACCGTTGGGCCACAGCGCGCCCACCACGGCGGCCAGCAGGTAGATCGACACGAAAACGGGCCCCGCCAGCAGGGCCCGCCATAACCACCTCACCCGGGTCACGCCGGTTGCAGCATCCGGCCCAGACGCCGCCCTGCCAGCACGTGTACGTGCAGATGCGGCACCTCCTGCACGCCGTTCTCGCCCGCGTTGGCGATCAGTCGCCAGCCATCGGCCTCCAGACCCTCCATCCGGCAGACCTCGCCCACGGCACGGATGTAATCGACGATCTCAGCGTCCGACGCCTCCTGCGCGAAGTGGTCAAAGCACACATACGGCCCCTTGGGGATCACCAGCACATGCACCGGAGCCTGCGGGGCGATGTCCCGGAAGGCCAGCGAATGCTCGGTCTCCAGCACGGTGTTGTTGGGAATCTCGCCGCGCAGGATCTTCGCAAAGATGTTCTGGTCGTCGTAGGTATGGGCCATGTCGTCCTCATGTGCAGATTTGCCCGCATCAAGGCGCAAATCCGGACGGGGCGCAAGCCACCTGCCTTAGCGCACCCGCTCGACATACCCACCGAAACCACAGGCCGCGCCGTGCAACGATGTGCATTCCGGTCCGGGCTTCAGATACATGTAAAACGCGCCATCCACCTCAAGCCGCACGGCGCAACCATCCGTCTTGTACCCACTCGACAGCAGGAAAACCTCGCCACGCGGGTTCCGCGCCAGATGCCCCTCGACGAAGCCCACGCAATTCGCCGCCTTGAGGAAGATCGCCGCCTCGCGCCCATCCACAACCACCCTCAGCCGCCCGTTGTATTCCGCCGAACCTTCATAGGTGCCGCTCTTGGGAAAAGGCTCCGCCGCCAAAGGCGCGGCCATCAGCAACAAGACGAAAAGGAACCGCATGAGCCGCCTCCGGAGAAAACCCCAGTCTCGGCGGTGGCAATGAAAAAGCCGTTAAATCCCCATGTCCCGCGCCTTGAGCGCCGCCTCGACCCGGTTCCGCACCTGCAACTTCTGCAAGATGTTGGTCATGTAGTGCTTCACCGTCTTTTCCTGCAAATCCAGTGCGCGGGCGATTTCCTTGTTGCTCTGGCCCGTCGCCACGAGCCGCAGGATGGACACCTCGCGTTCGCTCAGCCCCTCGTCGTCGGTCTCCCGCCGAGCGGATCGGTCCTGCATCGCCGCCAGTACCCGGGCCGCCAGCGCGGGCGAGACGTAGGAATTCCCCTCCGCCACGTTGAGCAGGATGCCGGTCAGTTCGTCCGCCGCCACGCCCTTCAGCGCGTAGCCCCGCGCCCCGGCCTTCAGCGCGGCGATGACGTCCTCGTCGGCCTCCGACACGGTCAGCATGACGATGCGCACCGCCGGAAAGCGCCGGGCGATCTCGGACGCGGCCTCCAGCCCCGAGCCGGGCATGGAGATGTCCAGAAGCGCGATGTCGGGCATATGCGCCTCGACCGCCGCCACAGCCTCTTCAGCCGATCCGGCCTGCGCCACCACGTCGAAACTGCCGTGTTCCTGCAAGGTCAGCACCACGCCGCCGCGAAACAGCGGGTGGTCGTCGGCCACGACGATCTGCACGCGCCCGGTCAAGCCAGCGCCTCGGCATGCAGGACCATGGACAGATGGGTGCCCATGCCGGGGTGCGTCTCGACGTTGAATTCGCCGCCGATGCTTTCGACCCGTTCGCGCAGCCCGTTCAGGCCAAGGCCGATGCCCGCCGTCTGCTCCATGTCGAAGCCCGGCCCGCGGTCCGTCACCGCCACCATCAGGCAGCCACCTGCCCACCAGGCATTGACCTCCACCGGAGCCTCCGGCGCATGGCGAAAGGCGTTCATCAGCCCTTCCTGCACGAAGCGGTAGATGCAGATCAGGATCGGATGCGGCAGCACGGCGGGCAGGTCGGTGTCGCCGAAACCGCGCACGACTCGCGCGCCGGTCCGCCGTTCATGCGCGTCGATGGCCATTTCCAAAGTTTCCGCCGCAGACCGCCCGCTGAGCACCGGCAGGGTCAGCCCCCGGCACAGGTCGCGCACGTCCTTCAAGGCCTCGTCCAGCGTGGCGCGCAGATTCTGCGCCTCGGGGTCGTCCTTCGCCACCGAGGCGCGCCGCATCAGCGCATCCAGCCGCAGCGAGGCCAGCGCAAGCGCCTGCGCCGGACCGTCATGCAATTCGGCACTGACCCGGCGCATGTAACGCTCATTGGTCTCGGCCCCACGGCGCGAGGCATCCTGAACCCGCGTCCTAAGCGCCTCGTTCTGCGCGCTGACCCTCGCCAGTTCCGCCAGCTGCCCGGTCAGGGCGCGCGTCTGGCTGGCGATGGTGCGACTGCCCGACCGCACGATGCCAAACAGCGCGAGGAAGGTCACCAGCGTCACCGCCGCCACCACGGCCCAGGCGCGAGCATGGGCCGCGCGCAGGTCTGCCTCCAGCTCGGTTGCATCGAGGTAGAATTCCGCCACGGCGATGATCTCTCCGCTCAGGATCGAATGGATGGGGTTGTAGACCTCCAACAACGCCACACCCTGCTCGCGCTCGCGCGCGTTCTCGGCGTCGGTCAGGTCGTCGAAGGAGGCGTTCAGATGCCCCTGCCACGCCTCGCGCAGGTCCTCGCTGGGGTCGAAGATCTGTCCGATCAACTCGGGATCGCTGCTGAAGGCGATCAGCCCGTCATGGCGCCAGATCTTTACCCCGACGACCCGTTCCGACAGGGGCGACTGCATCAAAAGCGCCTGCATCCGCGCAATGGTGTCGGGCGACAGGCGTTCGGCGTCCACCAGTTCCTGGCTCAGCGGTGCGATGAAGCTTTCCATGTAGACGGCGCTGGAAATGGCGGAATTGCGCACCACGCCGTCCTCGATGGAACGGCTGACGATGCTGCCGGTCACCAGCATCCCCACAAGCGTCACGAGGCTCCCCGTCAAGGCAAAGCGGTGGTGCAGGGGCAAGGCCCGCACGCGCGACACGAGGTGTCCGAGCCGTGCCCTGAGGGGCGTCCGCTCTGCCTCGATCTCTGTCACGACGGTCATTGCCCCTGCTTTCCGTGAGTGTCGTCCTCGCCATCAGGCCGCCTGCGCCGCTGTTGCGCAAGCCCTTTCAGACCTTGGTCCGAAGCGCTGCACGACAGACGTCCGACCCGCCTCAGCAGAGGTCTACCCCCCGTCGCGCTCTTTTCCCGGGTGTGTTTGGCTGGTCTCAGCCGGGCAATGACGCCCCGCCCAAGGCATTCATTATCGGAGGAGAAGACCATGACCACAAAGCTGCACACGTCACTGTTGGCCCTCGTCGCCAGCGCATTGGCCCTCGGCCTGCCCGCCACCGCCAACGCGGCGGCGCCCGGCTTTTCCGTCGCAAAGGGGTGGACGGTGAACCGCGCGACCGACGCACCGATCCTGGCCCGCCGTGGGCGCGGTGCCGACGATGGCGCGGACCATGACGCAGGCGACGACCGCCGGGGACGCGGGCGCGGCACCGATGATGCGGTCCTCCCCTTCACCCCCCGCTTCAGCCTTGCCAAGGGCTTTGGCTCGGACGACATTTCGGGGATGATTATCCTCGCCCGCCAGGGCCGGGACGGCGATGATCGCGGCGGCGACGATCGGGGACGCGGCGGGGACGACTCCCGTGGCGGCGACGACCGCGGCCGGGGCCGGGGCAGCGACGATGGCCCCAACCACGACGCAAACGATGACCGTGGGCGCGGTCGCGACCGGGGCTTCGACGACAGCCCCAGCCGCAGCGCGAATGACGATCACGGCCGGCGCGGGCGGGGTGCCGACGATGGCGCGGCCCACCACGCCGGGGGAGACGACCACCGGTCGCGCAGCCGCACGGGCGGCACGGCCAGCGGACCGGGCTATTACATCGCCGAGGACGGCTTTACCCACATCCGTCGCGGACGTGGCACGGACGATGGCCCCAACCATCGCTGACCGCGCTGCGACCCGGGCGCGGGCCTGAATCCCAACCCGGACACAAGCCCACGCCCGAACGGGTCAGCCCTGCCACGCCGTCCCGGCGTGCCCGGCTGGCCCGTTTCCGTTCTGGACTCCGGGCCCCGGATCAATCCGCGAAAAGGTGATCCAGCCTGACAATATCCTGCGCCACGCCCTCCGGCACGGTCAGGAATTCGGCAACGGCACGTGCGTTGATCTCCATCGGGTCGATTTCGCGCATATGCATGTGGTGATCGAACTCCGCATCCCGGATGCGATCCGACTCGTGGATCATGTCATTGCGCACCGTTGGCAGCAGGCGTTCGATGGTCTCACGCGGGGTGCGGTCGCCCGCCAGACCGACGCGCATGGCATGGCCGATCAGGTAATCGTCCGAGAACTGGCACTCGATCTCCAGGAACCGCGTCGTGGACCGGTCGCGCCCGAAATCCTCCAGCAGGTCAAGGTTCGCCGGGTCCATGCAGACCAGCAGCCGATCCGTTTCATAGTAATCGAACAGCATCCGCATCAGCGCCCGGCGGTGGCGGTGGCGTTTGCCCATGGTGGACTGAATGCCGCCCAGATCGGGCAACTGGCAGCTGTCCTCGTTGAACAGGTATTCGACGCAGGGGATATTGGTCATCTTGCGCACGCGCTCCACCAGTCGCTTGGCGACGTGCCATTTCTTGCAGACCACGATCAGCAGCTCGCGCTCGCGGCCCAGCGAGCTTTCCTTCTCCCAGAAACGCGGCGCGAAACGGCGCCCGATCCGGCCCTTGCCGGACAGGAACTTGAACAGCGACCGCCCCTCGTTGGAGATCTGGAACTTTGCCCCCTCGGACGAGAACAGCACGCCCAAGCGACGCTTCAGCTCCAGCGCCTCGGGGCTGATCTTGCGCGCAAACAGAAAGTCCTGGCTCAGCAACAGATCGTAGTGGTCGTTGTAGAACACCACCGGCATCCCGTATTCCGTGAACATCAGGAAGGTCAGCGTGCGGCTTTCGATCTCGTGTTCGGGCACGAGGTGGCGCACAAGCGTCTGGAAAAACGTCTCGTCAGGGATCCACGTGGTCGAGAAGAACCGCATTACGTCCCGACGCTTGCGCGTGAAATCGAGGATCCACTCGATCGTCCGCCGCCGCAGGCACCACCATTGGGACCCGATCATCACGTCGATGTCGTGCGGGATCTCGCGCGTCATCCCCAGCCGTTTCTGCGCCTCGAACATCCAGTAGAACCGCCGCTTCTGCGTGCGTTCGTTGAACCAGTGACGGTAGATCAGCCGCTCTTCCTTCCAGCCGGTCTTGATCCAGTCGGAATTGAAGTAATCGAAGCTTTCGATGTAGTCCTTGTCGTGCTTGTCGAGAAAGTCGTGCGCGTATTCCGCCGACTTGATCGCCATGCAGTCCCCCGACAGCATGTAGAAATGTGTCGCGCGGGGAAAGGCATCCACCGCCGCCTCCACCGCCTTCAGCGTCGCAGCCACCAGCGACCATTCCCCCCAGCCACACCTCACGCGCTTCCGGGCAAAGGCGACATTCGGGTTGTTCTTCAGGGCATTGCGAATCTTTGCGTAATGCTCGGGGCTGGCGGAAGCGTCAAAGTGAATGGCCATGTAGTCGCCCACCGCGGTCAGGCTCTGCGCCTGGCGGATGATGGCGTCTGGGTCCTTGTGACACAGCAGGATGAAGGCAATTTTCGCCATTCAGGAAACGGTCTGCCTTAGTTTTGCCAGATTGTTTATGGTATTAGAGGTGAACGGGCGTTGAATAAACCGTAAATCTTTGGTTTTTTGGCATAGCTGCGCCGCAGCACACCAAAGAACAACAGGCAACCGGGGCAGAGTTACATGGGTTTTCCAGGAACGTGGATGACCGAGAGCGAGAGCGTGGTGTATCGGGTCGTCCCGAAATGCGCCTGCTCGACCATTGGTCAGATCATGTATTACTCCGATCATGGCGAATTCTTCGACGGTGACATCCACGACGCCACGGCGGGGATGCACAAATGGGCCATCGAAGACAGCCAGCCGAAGATCAAGGCCAACGTCAAGACGCGCACCTCCTATACGTTCACATGCGTGCGCAACCCGTACACGCGTATCCTTTCGTCTTTCTTTGACAAGATCTGCGGCATCCAGCGCAACGGGCGGCGGTATCGCGGCAACCTCGTGCCGCTGCTGATCCAGAAATACGGCATCGAGGTCGGCGGCGACGACGGCAAGGACGACTTCGACCAGATCCGCAGCTTCCGTCGTTTCCTGCTGTTCGCCCGCGACACTATCCGCTGGCGCCGCCCGATGGAGCCGGACATCCACTGGTCCGCCATGTCGGGGCATGTCAGCACGTTCATCGTGAACGGCGGCAGGTATAACAAGATCTTCTGGACCGAGAAGTTCAACGAGGGGATGCAGGAGGTGCTCGACCACATCGACACGCCGCATGCCATCGACCTGGCGACCATCCCGCGCTTCAACGAATCCGAAGGCCACGGGCCCAAGCGCGCGCATCCGGTCGAGGACTACTTCGACGACCTGTCGATGCATCTGGTGTACGAGATCTACAAACGCGATTTCGACCTGTTCAAATACGATTTCGAGAACCCGGGCAACAAGATGCCCACCGCCGAGATCGACCTGGACGAGGTCCACGCCAAGCTGGGCGACTGATGCGCGGAAGCTGCCTCTGCGGCGCGGTGTCCTTTACGGTCACCGGGGGACCGGCGGCCTTCTATCTGTGCCATTGTTCGCGCTGCCGCAAGGGCAGCGGATCGGCCCACGCGGCGAACCTGTTCGTGCCCGGCGGGCAGATCGCGTGGTCTGGCGGCCCGCGCGCCCATTACGCGGTGCCCGAAAGCCGCCACCAACGCTGCTTTTGCCCCACCTGCGGAAGCGCCCTTCCGGTCGAGGCCACAGACCTGCTGGTGATCCCCGCAGGGGCGCTGGACACTCCGGTCGCGCTGCGCCCCGCAGCCCACATCTGCTGCGCCGACCGTGCAGAATGGGACCATGACCTGAACGACGTTCCCAACCTTCCGGGGCTTCCCGGCTGACAGACGCCTGTCATGGCGCCGCTGGCCTGTCGGGATACTGCCTGTCAGAATACTGGCACTTCGGGATGCCGGGCTGTCCTGCAACCGCGGCACCCCGTGAGGCTTTGCGATGCGGCTTACGCTTCCATCGCCTTGATCATGTCAACGCGCGTGCCATGGCGGCCGCCTTCGAACTCTGTCTCCAGAAACGCATCCACGATCGCCAGCGCAAGGCCCGGGCCAACCACCCGCTCGCCGATGGACAGGATCTGCGCGTCGTTGTGTGCACGTATCATCCGGGCCGAGAACTCGTCGGCGCAGACGCCGCAGCGGATGCCCTTCACCTTGTTCGCGGCCATCATGATGCCCTGCCCGGTGCCGCAGAGGATGATGCCGAACCGGCAATCGCCGGAGGCGACCTTTTCCGCCGCCGCCTGACCGTGCAGCGGGTAATGCGTGCTTTCGGGCGTGGTCGGGCCGATGTCCACGGCCTCCCAGCCCTTGGCCTCGATATGCTTGGCGATCTGCTGGCGCAGGGCGATGGCGGCGTGATCGGACGACAGGACGATGCGCTTGTTCATGGGCGGGCTCCGTGTGGCAGGCGGGGATTTGTCAGGCAGCCCCCTAGCACGGAGCCCGCCCTTTGCCCAGCGCTACGCCGCCACCAGCAGCGACGCGATGCGGGCGCCATAGTCGCGGGCCGAAGCGAGGTCGCCCACGGTCGGCCCCTGCTCGGGCGTGCTGTCAGAGGGCGACGTCGCCAGCGCGCCCAGCGATCCGCCGGCCCAGTTCGTGTCGGCATGGGTCGAGGCCAGCGCATTGGCCGGCATCTGCCCAAGGCTGACCCACAACCCGCCATGCTGCGCGGCAAAGGTGGCAAGCCAGAGCATCGTCATCGCCTTGTCGCCATTGGTCGAGGCCGAGTTGGTAAACCCGCCCATCAGCTTGCCGGACCAGCTTTGCGTCATCCAGCGCTTTGACGAGGTATCGGCGAATTTCTTGAACTGCCACATGACGTTGCCCATGTAGGTCGGGCTGCCAAAGACGATGGCGTCGGCGGTGTCCAGCGCCTCCCAGCCCTCCTCGGGCAGGGTCCCATCGGCGTCCAGCTTCCACAGCCGCGCGGCATTTCCGCCACCCTCTGCCAAGGCCTGCGCCTGCCGGTCGGTATGGCCGTAGCCGGATGTGTAGACGATTTCGATACGGGGCATTTTACTCTCCTGTTTACGGGTATCGTCGGCCGACACAGGAGAGGTTAGGCCCTTTACTTTCTTATGGTAAGTAGGCACCAATTGGTAACTAAAGGGATTTCGCGAACAAATCTGTCAGGAGGCCACGGATGGGCAAATGCGACGTCGAACAGGTGCTGCGCCTGCTCTCCGGGCGCTGGACGCTGTACATCCTCTGGCGGCTCGACGACCGTGGCCCGCAGCGGTTCAACGCGCTGCAAAAACTGATCCCCGGCATCTCGCAGAAGGTCCTGACCGAGCGGCTGAAAACGCTGGAATCGGCGGGCCTCATCCACCGCGACTACAAACCCACGGTCCCGCCCGAGGTCACCTACAGCCTCACTCCGCGCGGGGTAGAACTCCGCGCCACGTTGGGCGAGATTGCGCAGGTCAGCCGCCACTGGGCGGAGGATGGCTGGACGCTGGAGGGCGGATTTCCCACGCCCGCCTGACCCCGCAAAGGAAAAGGGCGGGACCGAAGCCCCGCCCGAATCATCGCGATGCGCCCCCCCCCGTCAGACCGAGGGGATGGCCACCATCAGCCCCTGCTCCTGCAACTGTACATGCGCCTCGTCGAGGCTCTTCCACGCGCGTTCGATCAGGGTGTCGATCTCGGCATGGCTGATCACCAGCGGCGGGGAAATGATCATGCGGTCATAGACATGGCGCATGATGAGGTTGTTGGCAAAGCACCGCTCGCGCGTGATGAAGCCCGCGGTCCCAGCCTCGGCGGCGAACTTCGCGCGGCTGGCCTTGTCCGGGGTCAGCGCGATGGAGCCCATGAGGCCGACGATCTTCGCCTCGCCCACCAGCGGGTGCGCGGTCAGGCTCTCGAACTTCTCCTTGAGGTAAGGCGCCACCTCGTCGCGTGCGCGGTCAACGATGCCTTCCTCGTCCAGCAGGCGCAGGTTCTCCAGCGCCACCGCGCAGGCCACGGGATGCCCGGAGTAGGTGTAACCGTGGTTAAACTCGACGTTGCCGATCACCGCCGCGACCTTGTCGGACACGATCGACGCGCCGATGGGCTGGTAGCCCGAGGACAGGCCCTTCGCCACGGTCATGATGTCGGGACGGATGTCCATGGTCTGCGAGCCGAACCATTGGCCGGTGCGCCCGAAGCCGGTGATGACCTCGTCCGCGATCAACAGGATGCCGTACTTGTCGACGATGCGCTGGATTTCCGGCCAATAGGTCGCGGGCGGCACGATCACGCCCCCGGCGCCCTGGATCGGCTCTGCGATGAAGGCCGCCACGGTGTCCGGCCCCAGTTCGAGGATCTTCTCCTCCAGCAGTTGCGCCCGCGCCAGGCCGAAGTCCTCCGGCGACATGTTCCGGCCCTCGAGATACCAATGCGGCTGCTCGATGTGGTGAATGCCGGGGATCGGCATGCCGCCCTGCGCGTGCATCCCCTTCATGCCGCCCAGCGACCCCGAGCCCACGCAGGACCCGTGGTAGCCGTTCCAGCGCGAGATCACGTTGTGCCGCCCCGGCTGGCCCTTCTCGTCCCAATAGGTGCGCACCATGCGCAGGTTGGTGTCGTTCGCCTCGGAGCCCGAGTTGGCAAAGAACACGTGGTTCAGATCGCCCGGCGCCAGTTCCGCCAACCGCGCCGCGAGGTTGATCGCGGGGACGTGGCTGGTCTGGAAGAACGTGTTGTAGAACGGCAGTTCGCGCATCTGCCGCGCGGCGGCCTCGGCCAGTTCCTCGCGGCCATAGCCCACGTTGACGCACCACAGCCCGGCCATGGCGTCGAGGATGCGGTTGCCGTCCGAATCGTTCAGCCAGCACCCCTCGGCCCGCGTGATGATCCGCGCGCCCTTTTCACTCAAACCCTGCGCATGGGTGAACGGATGCAGGTGATGCGCGGCGTCCAGCGCCTGCAACTCGGCGGTCGGGGAATTCGGGGTGAGGATGTTCATAAGCGCCTCCTTGGGTCTCGTCCGGAGAATATGATCAAATTATGCACTGTCAATCGAATCAGGCTGCGCAAGCCCCGCCTTGCGCAGCCCGTGGGGTGAGCGCCCGCACCGCGTCAGCGGCGAAGTGTCCGGGGGACACTTCGGGGAGCGAACGGGCGAAGCCCCGGGATGTCTTTCCAGAGGAAAGGCACAGCCCACTCCCTCACCATACCGAGCGCAACACCAGACCGCGCGTCCCGAACCGCAAGCGACCTCCGTGGCGTCCGCCCTCACGACACTGGGCAACCCCAAAGGGGGGCGCTGCCCCGTCTCCTACGGAGGTACTTGGACCAAGAAGAAGCACAAGAGACCCCCCAGTTTCTTTGGTTTCCCAAATACCCTCGGGGGAGTCGCTCCAAAGGAGCGACGGGGGCAGCGCCCCCAACCTCCCAGCCCTCCGAAACCAAACTGCCAGAGAAGATTATTCTTCAAAGGGATGGCCGGGGTGGGCGGGACGATTTTGGCGGCAGCCAAAGAGGTACGCCGCCCCGGAGCTAGGACGGCACGGGATAAGAAACTCAGACCGCCGCTGCGATCATCTCCATGCCCTGCCGCACGTCTCCGCGCACGGCCTCGGCGGCCGCCTCGGCGTCGCCCACCTCCAGCGCCACCAGCACCTCCTTGTGCAGGTCACGCAGGGACCGCGTGCCAACCTGTCCGCAGACCACCCGCAAGGATGGCCCGAATCGCAGCCACAGGCTTTCGGTCAGGGACGTCAGGATCGGCGCGGCCGCCTGCGCGTTCAGCGCCGCGTGAAAGGCGAAATTCTCGCGCAGGTAAGCCTCGACGTCGCCGCGCGCGATGCCCCGGTCCAGCCGCGCGTCGATCTCGCGCAGCAGGGCGATCGCCTCGGGGGTCGCCCGTTCCGCCGCCCGCGCCGCAAGCCGCGGCTCGATGGCCAGCCGCGCCTCTGTCAGGTCCTCCACCGCCGCCGCCGTCAGCACCGGCACCACGATGCGCCGGTTGCCCAAGGCCTCCAGCGCGCCCTCGGCTGTCAGCCGCCGCAAGGCCTCGCGCACCGGGGTCATGCCCGCGCCCAGCCGCTCCACGATGCCCTGGATCGTGACGGGTTCTCCCGGGGCGAGCGCACCGAACAGCACCATGTCACGCAGCGCGCGATACACCTGTTCATGAGCCGGGACACCTGCACCGGACGCACGCTCCGCCTCATCTTTCACCACGTGCCTCCCCCTTGCGCATTTCCTGGATCGTCGGCGCTTGCGCCCGCTTTAACACCATGGAAACATCGCCCAAGTTGCCACATCTTGCAACTTATGATCAAAATCCTGGTACGGGGGCCGACAGACGCCCCGCGACCGACGGGAGATACCGCATGACCCAGACCAAACTGCCGATCCTGGCAACGCTCACCGCCTCGATGCTGACCGCCACCATGGCTTCCGCCGAGGAAGTCCGCGTCTACAACTGGTCCGATTACATCGACGAAGCCCTGCTGGAGAAGTTCAAGACCGAGACCGGCATCGACCTCGTCTACGACGTCTTCGACAGCAACGAACTGCTGGAAACCAAGATGCTGGCAGGCGGCTCCGGTTACGACGTCGTCGTGCCCACCGGCACCTTCCTGCAGCGCCAGATCATGGCCGGCGCCTTTCAGAAGCTGGACAAGTCCAAGCTGCCGAACCTCGAAAACATGTGGGACGTGATCGAAGAACGCACCGCCAAGTACGACCCCGGCAACGAATATGCCATCAACTACATGTGGGGCACCACCGGCATCGGCGTGAACGTCAACAAGGTCAAGGAAGTCCTCGGCGAAGACGCGCCGCTGGACAGCTGGGACCTGGTGTTCAAGCCCGAGAACATGGAAAAGCTGGCCTCCTGCGGCGTCCACTTCCTGGATGCCCCGGCGGAAATGCTGCCCGCCGCGCTGAACTACATCGGCGAGGACCCCGACAGCCATGACCCGGCGGTCATCGAAAAGGCCGAAGGCGTCTACACCCCGATCGCGCAATACATCCAGAAATTCCACAGCTCCGAGTACATCAACGCGCTGGCCAACGGCGAGATCTGCGTGGCCGTGGGCTGGTCGGGCGACATCATCCAAGCGCAGTCCCGCGCCGCCGAGGCCGACAACGGCGTCGAGATCACCTACGTCATCCCCAAGGAAGGCGCCCAGATGTGGTTCGACATGATGGCCATCCCGGTCGACGCGCCGAACCCGGACGCCGCGCACAAGTTCCTGAACTTCATCATGGACGCGCAGAACATGGCGGACGCCTCGAACTACGTCTATTACGCCAACGGCAACAAGGCCTCGCAGGCGCTGCTGAACGAGGACGTCATCGGCGATCCCTCGATTTACCCGGACGATGCGACCATGGCGAACACCTACACCACGACTCCCTACGAGCCGAACGTGCAGCGCGTTGTCACCCGCCTCTGGACCAAGATCAAGTCGGGCACCTGACCGGTCTCCCGGACCAGATCCCAAAGTGAAACACCCGCCCCGGCCTTGCGCCGGGGC
>NZ_JBNAGB010000024.1:0-27919 GCF_049800975.1 Sagittula sp. S175 | reverse complement strand
GCCACAGGAGGTCCCGGCGCAAGGCCGGGACGGGACAAGGAACAAGACCAGAATGGCCCAGACCGTCTTCGCCCCCTGGAACGACCCCCAGGAAAAACCGCTTATCCAGTTCCGCAATGTCACCAAGCGGTTCGGCGATTTCACCGCCATCGACAACCTGACGCAGGACATCTACGCACGCGAATTCTTTGCCCTGCTCGGCCCGTCCGGCTGCGGCAAGACCACGCTGATGCGCATGCTCGCGGGCTTTGAAACCCCCAGCGAGGGCCAGATCCTCCTTGGCGGCAAGGACTTGGCCAAGACCCCCGCCAACCAGCGCTCGGTCAACATGATGTTCCAGAGCTACGCGCTCTTCCCGCACCTCAGCGTCTGGGACAACATCGCCTTTGGCCTGAAACGCGCCAAGAAACCCAAGGCCGAGATCGAGGCGCGCGTGGGCGAAATGCTCCGCCTCACCCGGCTGGAGAAATTCGCCACCCGCAAGCCGCACCAGATTTCCGGCGGCCAGCGCCAGCGCGTCGCCCTCGCCCGCTCGCTGGCGCGCGCGCCGAAACTGCTTCTGCTCGACGAACCCCTTGGCGCGCTTGACAAAAAGCTGCGCGAAGAAACCCAGTTCGAGCTGATGGACATTCAGGAAAAGACCGGCACGACCTTCATCATCGTGACTCACGACCAGGAAGAGGCGATGACCGTCGCCTCCCGCGTGGCCGTGATGGACCATGGCAAGATCGTGCAGGTCGACACCCCCGACCGCATCTACGAGGCGCCGAACTCCGTTTACGTGGCGGATTTCATCGGTGACGTGAACCTGTTCCGCGGCGTGGCCAGGGCGCGTACCGCCGCAGCGCCCGCCACGCCCCCGGTTGCGACACCGCAACCAATGCCGGAACCGGAAAACCGCGCCGCCGAAGAGGCGCTGCAAAAGATGGCCGACGATCAGGCCCGCAAACCGCAGCCCAACGCCCTGGGGATGAAGCTGCACGACAAGGTGCTCGCCCCCATCGTCGGCAAGTGGATCGACGAACCCAAGGCCCTGCCCCTGCCGGACAGTACCGCGCGGAACGGCACCATCGGCGCGGCCCCCGATCCCGCCCCCAAACCGGCCCAGCCGCAGCCCGCCAGCGACATCCCCGACGGCGGGCTCGAAATCCACTGGCACGAGGGCCAGCCCGTCCTGATCGCCGCCAACGGTCCAGAATCCATGGCTGGCCGCAATGTCGTCCTCTCGCTGCGCCCGGAAAAGATCTCGATCCACAAGGACAAGCCCACGGCGGCCAACGTCCTCAAGGGTCGCGTCATCGACATTGCCTACCTTGGCAACATGTCCACCTATCACGTGCAGATGGCCGACGGCACCATGGTCAAGGCGCAGGCCGCCAACACCCGCCGCATCGCCAATCGCGGCATCACCTGGGAAGACGAGGTCTGGCTCTCCTTCACCGCCACCGCCGGCGTCGTGCTGGAGGATGACGCGTGAGCGAGACCACCGCTTCCCGGGGGCAGAACCTCCTCATGGGCCTGCTGCTGGTGGTGACTGCCGCCCTCGCCGCGCAGGCCACCGTCGCCGTGGCGCAGGACGGCTGGCCCGCCTTGGGCAACAGCCCGCTGCTGATCGCCACGCTGCTCGCGGCGCTGGCGGGCTTCCTCGGCCTCTGGGGCAAATCCGACACCGACCAGCGCACCAGCTTCCTCGGCGCGACCGTGATCGGCCCGCCCTACCTCTGGCTGCTGGCGCTCTTCCTCGTGCCCTTCGTCATCGTGCTGAAGATCTCGCTCAGCGACATCGCCATGGCGCGCCCGCCCTACCTGCCGCAATACGACCCGTCACAGGGTATGGCAGGCCTCTGGGACCTCATCAGCCAGCTGGATTTCGAGAACTTCGTCTTCCTCACCACCGATGACCTCTACTGGAAGGCCTACCTGAGCTCCCTCCAGATCGCGCTCGTCGCCACCTTCCTGACGCTGCTCATCGGCTATCCCATGGCCTACGGCATGGCGCGCGCGCCGAAGGAATGGCAGGCAACGCTCTTGATGCTGGTGATCCTGCCCTTCTGGACCTCTTTCCTGATCCGCGTCTACTCGCTGATGGGGATCCTCTCGAACGACGGCGTGCTGAACAGCTTCCTGCTCTGGATCGGCATCATCTCGGAACCGCTGCAAATCCTGAACACAAAGACCGCCGTCTACATCGGCATCGTCTACACCTACCTGCCCTTCATGATCCTGCCGATCTACTCGGCACTGGAGAAGATGGACGAAAGCCTTCTCGAAGCCGCCGAGGACCTCGGCTGCTCCCGGCTCGAGGCCTTCTGGCTGGTGACCTTCCCGCTCTCGCGCGGCGGCATCATCGCGGGCTGCTTCCTCGTCTTCATCCCCACCATGGGCGAATTCGTCATCCCCTCGCTCTTGGGCGGCGCAGGCACCCTGATGATCGGCAAGGTCCTGTGGGAGGAGTTCTTCAACAACCTCGCCTGGCCCATGGCCTCGGCGGTGGCGGTGATCCTGCTCCTGATCCTCATCATCCCCATCGTCCTCTTCCAACGCTCCGAGGAAAAGGCCCGCGAGGCCGGCAAATGACCCAGGCCAGACCCATGCACCACGCCCCTGCTTCTTCTTGGTCCAAATACTCACCTGAGGCGCGCCACAGGCGCGACCGGGGGCACGGGGGCAGCGCCCCCGAAACCGGAATTTTCGCAGAAAATTCGGGAGCCCGCGCATGAAACGCTTCTCCTGGTTCAACGCCACCGCGCTGACCTTCGGCTTCGCCTTCCTCTACATCCCGATGATCGTGCTGGTGACCTATTCCTTCAACGAAAGCCGCCTGGTCACGGTCTGGGCGGGCTTCTCGACCAAATGGTACGGCGAACTCCTGCGCGATCAGGCCTACCTTGACGCTGCATGGGTCACGCTCCGCGTCGCCTTCTTCAGCGCCTGCCTCGCCACGGTGCTCGGCACCATGGCGGCGCATGTCATCGTCCGCGCCGGGCGCTTCCGAGGGCGCACGCTGTTCTCCGGCATGATCTACGCGCCGCTCGTCATGCCCGAAGTCATCACCGGCCTCTCGCTGCTGCTCTTGTTCATCGGCCTCGGCATCGACCGCGGCATCCTCACCGTGGTCCTCGCGCACACCACCTTTGCCATGTGCTACGTCTCGGTCGTGGTCTCCTCGCGCCTCGCCACCTTCGACACCGCGCTGGAAGAAGCCGCCCGCGACCTCGGCGCCACGCCCTTCGAGGCCTTCCGCCTCGTTACCCTGCCGATCATCGCGCCCGCCGTGATCTCCGGCTGGCTTCTGGCGTTTACCCTGTCGCTCGACGACCTGGTGATCGCCTCCTTCACCACCGGCCCGGGGGCCACCACCCTGCCGATCAAGGTCTTCTCCGCCGTGCGCCTCGGCGTCTCGCCAGAGATCAACGCGCTCTCGACCATGCTCATCGCCATCGTCACCCTCGGCGTCATCACCACCTCGATCATCACGAAACGCACCGCCGTGCGCCGCGCGCGCGAGGAACGTGCCGCCGACCAACTGGCGTGAAACGCCTCTACGAGGCCCCGGCCTACGGTCCCGCCCAGCCCTATTGGGCCGGGACCGTGGACGCGCCCCAATGGCCCACCCTCGACCATGACCTGACCACCGACACGGCGATCATCGGCGGCGGCTTCACCGGGCTGAACTGCGCGCTGACCCTCGCGCAATACGGGCAGGATGTGGCCGTCTTCGACGCCGAAAGCCCCGGCTGGGGCGCCTCCACCCGCAACGGCGGTTTCTGCTGCCTTGGCGGCGCCATCGCCTCCGACACCGCGCTGCGCCTGCGCTACGGTGCCGCCGAGGCCGCCCTCTGGGCAGACACCCAACAGGCCGCTGTCGACCACGTCTCCGCCCTGCTGGACACATACAAGATCGACGCCGACCGCCACTCGCACGGCGAAACCGTCCTCGCCCACAGCCCCCGCGCGGCCCGCAGACTGGCCCGCGACCCCGACGCCGAACACCACGGCGCTGACGAGCTGAAGGCCCTCGGCCTCGGCACAACCTGGCACGGCGGCGCCAGCAACCACGCGGGCTTTGCCCTCAACCCGGCGAAGTACCACGCAGGCCTCGCCCGCGCCGCCACCGCCGCCGGGGTGCGCGCCTTTGCCAAGACCCCCGTCACCGCCTTGAACCGCGGCACCCACTGGCACCTCACCGCGGGCAAGCACAAGGTCACCGCCCGCCGTGTCATCCTCGCCACCAACGGCTACTCCTCCGAGGACCTGCCCCACTGGCTCCGCGCCC
The DNA here is from genome assembly GCF_049800975.1 of Sagittula sp. S175. Lineage (NCBI taxonomy): Bacteria > Pseudomonadati > Pseudomonadota > Alphaproteobacteria > Rhodobacterales > Roseobacteraceae > Sagittula > Sagittula sp. S175. The sequence continues at coordinate 23,643 of NZ_JBNAGB010000024.1, read as the reverse complement.
GCACCCTGCCGGTGCAAAGCTCCGTCATCGTCACCCGCCCCCTCACGTCCGACGAACTGACGCAGGCCAACTGGACCTCCGACCAGATGGCCTATGACACCCGCAAACTGCTGCATTACTTCCGCAAACTGCCCGAAGGCAGGTTCCTCTTCGGAATGCGCGGCGGCCTCACCGCCCTCCCCGGGGAGCAGGAGCGCATCTCGACACGCATCCGCCGCGACTTCCACGCGGCCTTCCCGGCATGGAAGGACGTCGAGATCACGCACGAATGGTCCGGCCTCGTCTGCCTCATGGCCTCGGGCCACCCCTTCGCGGGTGCCGTCCCCGGCCACCCCGACCTCCACGCCGCATTGGGCTTTCACGGCAACGGCGTCGCCATGGGCAGCTACCTCGGCCACAGCCTTGCGCAACGGATCATGGGCCGCGACACCGGACCCTTCCCCGCCTTCCTGCGAAACGAACCGAAACGCTTCCCGCTGGGCCGATACCGCCGCGCGCTCCTGCGCCCCGCCTATTGGCTGGCCGAAACCTTCGACCTCTGAGGCAAAGATTTCTCGCCGAGAAATCTTCCCCAGCAAAGTCTTCGTCGAAGACTTTGCGGCCCTGCCTTCGGCCCGGCGGGTTTCTTGCGAAACCCGCGTTCGGCGCTGAGGACTGTCCCCCGGACAGTCCTCCGGGCGCGTCTCACCCCTGTGGCGTCATGCCCCGCCGCGCCTCGCCGCGCCGCATGCCCAACTGACGTTCCCGCCAGATAATCAGCACGCCCGCCGCCACGACGATCGCCGCACCCGCCAGCACGGCCCCCGTTGGCACCTCGTCAAAGATCATGTAGCCAAAGACCACCGCGAACAGGATCGAGGCATATTCGAACGGCGCCAGCACCGCCGCGCCCGCGAACTTGTAAGACGAGGTCAGCAGGATCTGCGCCACGCCGCCGATCAGCCCCGAGGCCACCAGCATCCAGACCACCGCCCAACCCGGCCAGACCCAGCCGAACGGCAAAGTCAGCAGTGAGAACAGCGTCGCCGTCAGCGAGAAATAAAACACGATGGCCGAGGTTTCCTCCACCGCCACCATTCGCCGGATCTGGATCTGTGCCAAGGCCCGCATCAGGGCCGAGACCATGACGAACCCGACACCCCACAGCGCCGCATCGCTCATGTCGCCAAAGCTCAGCCGCGGCCACATGGCGATGGTCACGCCCACCAGCCCCAGCAGCACCGCCGACATGCGGAACAGCCGCAGCCGTTCCCCCAGCATCAGCGCGGCCAGCAGCACCGTCAACATCGGCGCGGCATAGCCCAGCACCGTCACCTCGGGCAGCGGCAGCAACCCCAGCGCGGCAAAGTTGCAGCCCATGGCGGTCACCCCCACCAGCCCGCGCCAGGCGTGCATCAGGGGCTTTTGTGCCTTGAATCCCGTCCGCAGATCCCCCCGCATCGCCAGCCAGGCCACGATCACCGGCATCGCCAGCGCCGAGCGAAAGAACACCGCCTCCCCGGCTGGCACATGCGCCGAGGCCGCCTTCACCAGAGAGGCCATGATGGTGAACAGAAAGACAGAAGCCAGCTTCAGCGCAATGCCGCGCATCGGGGACATGAGAGGAGACCTTTCGAGATAGCGCTACCGTGGACCCCTCCCGACAAAAGGTCAACCTCCCTGCCCTGTCCCGATCTTCGCGCTTGTGACGTGGCGTTTTCCGGCAGGTTAACGAAAAATAATCTCGCGCAACGGGTTCCGGGGCGCGACTCAGGGCAACAGGTTAACAACCGGCCGGTTTTCGGGTCAAAACCGGCCGCGACTCACCTTAACGCAGCGCGATTTTTGTTCAGCTTTTGTTAATCCGTTGTGCCCTGGGGCCCCGCGCCCCCCCAGATGCAGCAGGCTTTTGACCGCGCGCCCGGTTAACCCCACCGCGCGCCATGGAAACCATTCCCGCGACGGATGAAATTAACCTGCGAATTGGCGTCCGTTCACAACCTCAGGTCGTCTCAAGGCAATGCCGCCGGAACGCCCGTTTGAGCATGTCCAACTCGGCCCGCAACAGCTCCACCTCGGCGCGGATATCGTCGCCCAGCGCCTCGCCCGAGATCAGCGTGAAACTCTCCAGCACCTCGTCGATGGTCGCATCCACGATCAGGAAAGTCTGCACCCCATCGCCGACCGCCTCCAGCGGCACGGGCACCTGCACCAGCCAGCGCAAACCGGGGTCGCGCATGTCCGGAGTCATCTCGGTCACCGTCACGCCGGACACCGGCTGATCGCGCAGCGTCACCTGGATGTCGGGTGGCGTGCCGGTCTCGGCGGCCATTAGCACACCTTCCCAGACGCCCTCGCGGAACCGGGTCTTGGTCAGGGTGAATGCGCTCATCTCGTCTCTCCCCGTGCCGTCACAACGCGGCCCGCTTGCGGCGGCTGAAGGTCAGGTCCCGCAGGACCACCTGGTTCATTTCCGGCCCTTCAAAGATCAGGTCCAGCCACATCTTCTCCACCCGCTTCTCGTTCAGCTTGGTGTAGGCCAGATCGAACTCGACGTTGATTTCTTCAGCGTTCAGAGGCAGTTCGCGGACGATCTGCTCGGTGTTCGGGCCGTGGCGGATGTTCAGCCGGGCGAAAATTTCCAGCGGTTTTTCCATCTCCACGATCGTCTCGATGCGGATCAGGTGATTGCGTTTCAGGCCCCGCGACGCCTCCTCCGGCAGGTCGATCGCAAGCGACAAATACGACCCGTCAAAGCGGAACACGTCCAGCCGCAGACCATATGCGGCAAGGTCCGCCTCGCGCATGTTGCGGATCTGGCGCAGGGTCAGTTCCGAATGCGCGCAATCGTGGAACAGGGTCGCCTCGCCGCCTAGCATCGACTTCGACTCGACCGAGGACATGCCGGGGATCGGCAATGCCCCGCACCACAGTTCCGGCCGCCAGGCCCAATCCGCATCCACGGGACGGGGAAACGCCTGATTGCCGATCATCGGCAGCGCCAACCGACCTTCGGCCACGTGAATCAGTCGGTCCAGATGGGTGCGCAGACGCCGGGCGCGCGTCCGACTTTCGCGCAGGCTGTGCAGGTCCATCTGGTCAGCCGACCGCGCCGCCTGCGCCCAACGACGCAATCCGGCAAGGAAAACCGCCTTGTCCAACCAGCCCTGCCGTAGTCCCCCTGCCATGCCCCTGGATGCCCCCCGCTGCATGAATCCCGATTCCGACCGAAGTTTTCGGTTTCGGAAGCATTATGGCAAACCCTAGCTGCCGAATAAACGTGAAAACATCTTATTTTGTCTAGGTTTCTCAAGGGTGGTCGTGGTTTTTGCATCGACCACGGCGACCGGCTTACCGGACCCGGCGCGGCGGATGCTCGCCCGCACCTTCTCCAGCATGACCACGCCGCGCTCCCCTGCCAGCGCATCCCCTTTCGGGGCATAAAGCGCCAGGCCGACGGCTCGCTCCCCCTCGATGAACGCCCCGCGCCAATACCGCGTGTCTCCCTCGTCCAGCATCGCATCCCCACCGCTGGCGAGATGCGCCACGACCAGCCCATCCCGCATCCCGCCCGCCAGCAGATCGGTCCCCGCCGCCTCGGCCAGGGCGGCTGCATCCGGCAGGTCCTGCACAGTCGCCCGCGGCCCGATCGTGACCGTCACGATCACCGGAGCGACGTAGATACCAACCTTTCCGTCAGACAAGATCAGGCAGGAGGCGATGACAGCGATCCCGCGCCCGGCGCTCGACGCGCTGGTCTCGGGATCGAGGCAATAGCCCTCCGGCCCGGCCACAACGACCGCGCCCCCGGCAAAGGACATCTTGGCCAGCGGAGGCTTGCGCTTCGTCGTGACGGAGGACGCCTCGGAACCGTTCCCGGCAAGGTCAGAGACGGGTGCCGCGCTGCACCCTGCGAGCATGACCGCTACCCCCGCGCTGACCAACCAGCACCGCAGCGACGCCCTGACGGACGAACACATGAGCACGGATATGTCCTCCCCAAGTCTTCCGCCCATCGGGATAGCCGCTGGGAAGCCGTCGGGCAAGCATGGGTTGGCCGGTCAACGGATCACGCGACGCGTGACGCGTGACGGGACGGCGGGCGGGGCGCCTTTCGACGCAGTCGAAACAGCGCCGTCCCGCGGCCCCTTTGGCGTCAGCCCGCGCCAATAAGCGCCCCAGCGCCAAACACCAGCGCCCCGCCCAACACCACCTGGAAGGCCGCGCGCCAGAACGGCGTCTCCATGTAACGGTTCTGGATCCACGCAATGGCCCAAAGTTCAACGAAAACAACGATCATCGCCGTAATGGTCGCGGTCCAGAAGTGCGGGATGAGATAGGGCAGTGCGTGGCCCAAACCGCCGACAGTGGTCATGACGCCCGCCGCGATGCCCCGTTTTATGGGCGACCCACGCCCGGACAACTGCCCGTCATCCGAAGCGGCTTCGGTAAAGCCCATGGAGATGCCCGCGCCAACCGATGCGGCGAGCCCCACAAGGAAAGTCGTCCACGTGTTCTGCGTCGCAAAAGCCGTGGCAAAGATCGGCGCAAGCGTCGACACCGAACCATCCATCAGGCCCGCAAGGCCCGGCTGCACCCATGTCAGCAGGAACTGGCGCTTGGCCATGTCGTCTTCGCTCTCGCGGGCAGCCTCGTCGAGGTGCTCCTGCTCCAGCCCCCCGGCCGCCTTCTGGTGGCCCGCTTCGGCGGCGGCGAGGAATCCCAGAAGCTTGCGCGTTCCTGCGTCCGACGTGCGCTGCGCCGCCGCGAGGTAGAACCGCTCGGCATCCCGCTCCATCGCCTCGGCCTCAGTGCGGATGCGTTCCAGCGACAGGTTCTCGACCAGCCAGACCGGTTTGCGCGCGTAGAACCCGGCGACGTGTTCGCGGCGGATCAGCGGGATCACTTCGCCGAACCGCTGGCGGTGCAACTCGATCAGCGACGCCCGGTGGTGGTCCTCTTCGGCGGCCATGCCATCAAAGATCTTCGCGGTATCGGGATACTCCCCACGCAGCTTCTCGGCATAGGTGCGGTAGATGCTGGCGTCATCCTCTTCGGACGAAATCGCCAGTGCGAGCACCTCCTGCTCTGTCAGATCGTCAAACCGCCGCCGCTGCATCAGGAACCGCATGGTGCCATCCTTTTATTAGAATGATTCCAAACTATAAAATTGACGCGGCTATGCAAGGTCCGAATGGGGGGTATGGCCATTCTGCCGCAGCGCAGCGATTGACAAACTGAACGACTCGGTTCATTTATATGAACCATACAGTTTAGTTTACTTCCAATGTGGAGAAGACCAATGACCCGCAAGCTCATCCCAGCCCTGCTCCTGTCGCTCATCGCGATGCCCGCCTTGGCCAATGTCGGCCCGTCCTTCCTGCCCGACCTGACCTTCCCGGCACCCGTGCAGCAACCGGACGTTTCGACCCAAGGCTGCGCAGCCACGCAAACCGACCTGTGCAAGTAACGTTGCGTTTCCTTGCCGAGACTGAACTGAACGGTCTATATCTTCTCTCGATGACGGGAGAAAACGTATGACAGCGGGCAAGGCTGCCGAAGATACAGTCAAGGACGTCCGCAAGGGCCGAAAGTACGACCAGGTGATCGCCGGGGCGCAGGAAGTCTTCCTGCGCGACGGTTTCGAAGGCGCCTCTGTCGACGAGATCGCCCGCGAGGCAGGAGTCTCGAAGGCGACGCTTTACAGCTATTTCCCCGACAAGCGCCTTCTTTTCATGGAATGCGCCTGTGCCCAGTGCAACCGTCAGGCGGACGAGGCCATCGTCGCGATCGACTTCACCCGCCCCCCGCGTGAGGTGCTGCCGATCGCCGGTCGCAAGTTGCTGGACTTCATGCTGTCCGAGATGGGTCAGAAGATCTTTCGTGTCTGCGTGGCTGAATCCGACCGATTTCCGGAACTCGGACAACGCTTCTACGAAAGCGGCCCGCTTCTGGTGCGGCGCGCGCTGGTGTCCTACCTCGAAGTGGCGCAATCGCGCGGCGAGGTGGCCATCGACGACATAGGCCTCGCCGCCGACCAGTTCGCCGAGCTGTGCAAGGCCGACCTCTGGCCGCAGCTTGTCTTTGGCCTGCGCAGCGAATTCTCACAAACCGAGCGCGACCGGATTGTTGATGGCGCTCTGGACACCTTCATGGCACGGTACGGCGCAAAGTGATCTGACCACCGGGGGACTCCCATGAAGACCGTTTCCGAGAACCGCAGCTTTGGCGGCACGCAAGGCGTGTACACCCACGCTAGCGACGCCTGCGCCTGCGACATGACTTTTGGCCTGTTCCTGCCCGAAGAGGCAAAGCACGTCCCCGTCCCGGTGCTCTGGTATCTCTCCGGCCTGACCTGCACTCACGAAAACGCCATGACAAAGGCGGGCGCACAAGCCTGGGCCGCCGAGATGGGCATCGCGCTGGTCTTCCCCGATACCTCGCCGCGTGGCGAGGGTGTGGCGAATGACGAGGCATACGATCTGGGTCAGGGCGCGGGCTTCTACGTCAATGCCACGCAAGACCCGTGGAAACCGCATTTCCGCATGTGGGACTACGTGGCCGATGAACTGCCCGCCCTGCTGGGCGCCAATTTCGCCGTGGACATGGACCGTCAGGCCATCACCGGGCATTCCATGGGCGGGCATGGCGCGCTGACGCTGGCGATGAACCTGCCGGGGCGGTTTACCTCGGTCTCCGCCTTCGCGCCCATCGCCAACCCGACGCAATCGGATTGGGGCAAGAAGCAACTGGGCGCATACCTGGGCGACAGCGGTTGGGAGAAGCATGACTCCACCCTGCTGATGCAGGAGAAAGGCTTTGACGGGCCGATGTTGGTCGACCAAGGCACCAGCGACCAGTTCCTTGATCTGTTGATGCCCGAGAGCCTTGCTCAGGCCATGGCCGCCCGTCGGCAAGAGGGGATTTTCCGGATGCAGAAAGGCTATGACCACAGCTATTTCTTCATCTCGACCTTCATGGAAGATCACGTCGCCTTCCACGCCGAGCATCTGTTCGGCTGATGACGACCCTCTACATCGACGCCGACGCATGCCCGGTGAAGGACGAGGCCGAGCGCGTCGCCACCCGGTTCAAGGCACCGATGAAACTGGTATCGAACGGTGGGTTGCGCCCCTCGCGCAACCCTTTGGTCGAGATCGTCGTGGTCGAAGCCGGGCCGGATGTGGCGGACATGTGGATCGCGGACCGCGCTGGCAAAGGCGACGTGGTGGTGACCAACGACATCCCGCTTGCCGCGAAATGCGTCGAGGCCGGGGCGCAGGTGCTGCGACCTGACGGATCGATCCTGAACGGGGCGAATATCGGCCAGCAGCTTGCCATGCGGGACCTCATGGCCGACTTGCGCGCCGCCGATCCCTTTCGGCAGGGTGGCGGCAAGAGCTTTTCCAAGGCGGATCGCAGTCGGTTCCTCGACGCGCTGGACCGGGCCATGCGTCAGGCCGCAAAGGGGTAGATCATGATCGAGGCGGTGATTTTCGACGTCGGCAACGTGCTGATCGAGTGGCAGCCCGAACGATACTACGATCCCCGGATCGGCGTCGAACGACGCAAGGCCATGTTCGCCGAGGTTGACCTGCACGGCATGAACGACCTCGTGGACCGTGGCCATGACTTTCGCGATACGATCTATGGCTGGGCCGAAAAATACCCCGAATGGCGTGACGAAATCCGCCTCTGGCACGATGACTGGCTGGAGATTGCGAAGCCAGCGATCCCGCATTCCGTGCGCCTGTTGCGCGCATTGAACGCCAGAGGGGTCCGCACATTTGCATTGACCAATTTCGGGATCGGGACATGGGCCATCGCCACTCCGGCGTATGATTTCCTGAATGAATTCACCCATGCCTATGTCTCGGGACACATGGGCGTGGCAAAGCCTGACCCCGAAATTTACGCCATGGTCGAGGCTGATTGCGGCCTGCCTGCCAAGGCGCTCCTGTTCACCGACGACCGGGCCGAGAACATCGCCGCCGCTCAAGCCCGCGGTTGGCAGACGCACGTTTTTGACGGCGCGTCCGGCTGGGCAGACTGCCTCGTGAGCAAAGGGCTTCTGACCGCTTCGGAGGCAGCGTGAGCTACTGGTTGACCGCTGCGGGAGGGCTTGTCGCTGCACTGCCCGCGCTGCGCGAATTGCGTCGCCGCCCCCGAAACGCACGACTTCGGGCACAGGCTCCGGGATCCTTCGCCGATCTGTCTCAGGGGGTCACCCACTATGACTGGCTGGGTCCGGAGCGGGGGCCAGTGGCGGTCTGTGTTCATGGGCTGACCACGCCCTCCTTCGTCTGGCTGGGGCTTGCAAGACGGCTGGTGGCCATGGGGTATCGCGTTCTGGTCTACGACCTGTACGGGCGCGGTTACTCCGCAGCGCCGCGCGGCCTGCAGACGCCCGGGGTCTTCTCCCGGCAACTGACCGACCTTCTGGACCACGAAGGCCTGACCGATGACATCACCCTCATCGGCTATTCAATGGGTGGCGCGATCTCGGCCCATTGGGCATCCGAAAACGGTCACCGGCTGCGTAGGCTGATCCTTCTGGCCCCAGCGGGCATGGGGCACGAGCTTGGCGCCATGGCGCGGTGGGCCGTGGAATGGCCGGTATTGGGTGATTGGCTGTTCCACATGGCCTATCCCACTTTGTTCCGAAAAGCCGCTGAGGCGGAGCGCAACGCGGCCTCGAGCGTCGAGGACATCAGTGACCTGCAAATTGGTGAACTGGACCGGCGCGGGTTTGTACGGTCGGTGCTGTCGTCATTGAGGGGCACCTTGCGACGCTCTGCGGAGGCTGCGCACCGTGAAATCCACGCCACCCACCTGCCCGTGACTGCCATCTGGGCCCGCGATGACAAGACCATTCCCCTGCGCGCCATGGGGCAGCTGACGCAGTGGAACCGTGATGTCCGGCAGGTCGTGATCGAAGAGGCGGGGCACGGACTGACTTATACTCACGCCGATGCCGTGGCGCAGGCGATTGCCGAAACCTGGGACGGTCCGGTGATCTGACCGTCAGGCAGCCACTGGGCTGACCGGCTGATCGCGATGTTCTTTTACCGGCAGGTGCACCAGCGCGCTGAATGCGCCGACACCAACGCCGATCCACCAGACCAACGTGTAGTCGCCATAGATGTCGTACATCCGCCCGCCCAGCCAGACGCCGAGGAAACCGCCGATCTGGTGGCTGAGGAAAATGATCCCGTACAACGTCCCCATATAGCGCAGCCCATAGAGATGCGCGACCAGGCCAGAGGTCAACGGCACGGTGGCCAGCCACAACGCCCCCATGACCGCAGAAAAGATCAACACCGACGTCGGCGTGATCGGCAGCATGATGAAGGCCGCGGCAGCCATCGTCCGCCCAAGGTAGATGCCTGCAAGCAGGTATTTCTTCGTGTAGCGCTTACCCAGCCAACCTGCGGTCAGCGTTCCCATGATATTGAACAACCCGATAAGCGAGATTGCCACGGCCCCCAGCGCCGAAGTCGACGTGACCCCCATGGACGACAGCACGCTGCCCGCCATGATCGGCGAGCAGAGTTCCGTCACAAAGGCGGGGAAATGCGCGGTGATGAAGGCCAGCTGATACCCACAGGAGAAGAACCCAAGAAACAACAGCGTGAAGGATGGGTCGCGGAAGGCCTTGCCCAGGATGGCGCCCATGGTTTCTTCGATTTCGGCCTTGCTCGCTGCAGGTGCCCGCATCAGCGGCAGCGTCAGAAGCATGGCCAGCAGGGCAAGCGAGAATGTAACGAAGACGGATTGCCAGCTCATCACCGCCAGCAAGGCTTCGGCCACGGGCGCGCCAAACACCTGACCGGCGGAGCCGGCAGCCGTGGCAATGGCCAGCGACATTGAACGGTTTTGAGCACTGGACGCGCGTCCCACAACCGCAAGGATGACGCCAAAGCCGGTCCCCGCGATGCCGAAGCCCACGAGGACTTCCCAGGCCTGCATCGCAAATGGCGTATCAGCCATGGCCGACAGCACGAGGCCTGCGGCGTACATCAGCGCGCCGAGCACGATGGCGAAGCGATCCCCCAGTTTCTCCGCGAATGCTCCGAAAAGAGGCTGGCCGATGCCCCAAGCGAGGTTCTGGATCGCAATCGCCAGCGAAAATTCAGCCCGCGCCCAGCCGAATTCCTCGGCGATCGGGATCTGGAACACACCAAAGCTGGCGCGGACCGCAAAAGACACCATGATTATGAAGCAGCCGACCACAAGCACGGGGGTCAGCAAGGGGGCCGTTTTGGTCATGGACGTCTCCTGTTCACGCGCGAACAGCTGTACGCGAGACATCGGAATGGTCAAGAATGGCCAACGTGATCGGGCCCATCAGCGTTCATGATACTAGACCGCGCCACACTCCGGCACCGGCGCTGGACAGGCAATCGGAAAACCTTGGGTCAGACGCCAAAACCCCCGCGAACATCGCCGGGATATGCACTTGGGCAGCAGTATTGGATCTGGCTCATTCCAACCGGACGGCGAACCAAGGGTTCTCCGAAATGAATGATCCCGTTTCCATCCCACAGTCGGGCGATGGGCCCATCAAGGTGTCGAACCATCCCCGGAGAACAGTCTGGTCACCACCAGCATGTGCCTCGGGCTGCAATCGTCTTCATGAAGCTCCACCCGGTCTAACGGTCGGGCAATCTGGCAAACCCGGCAGATCCGGTGCATCGAATGTCGAACGTCGCGGCTATGTTGGTAAGTCTGCGGCAAGCCTCTACACAAAGCGTATGGGTCACGCTATTTCGCAGGCATGCAAACCGTTCAAGATCATTACGAGGCGCGCGTCGCTTCGGGACAAATCAAGCCAGACGAAGCTCAACGCGCCTCACTGCCAGAGTTCGAACGTATGCGCGCCGCCTTGGCCGAGCCTCAGAAGAAGGGATTGTTCCGCCGCGCGCCGGAACCGCCGAAAGGCCTGTATCTTTGGGGGGGAGTCGGGCGCGGCAAGTCGATGCTGATGGACCTGTTTGTCGGAACGCTCAACGTTCCCGCGCGTCGGGCCCATTTTCACGCCTTCATGCAGGAAATGCATGCTGAAATGCATCGCTTGCGCGGGAATGGAGTCGAAGACCCGATCAAACCCTTGGCCAAGGCCGTATCCGACAACTTCAAGGTTCTTGCATTCGACGAGATGCAAATCACCGACATCACGGATGCCATGCTGGTCGGACGGCTGTTCGAACAGTTGTTCCAGGCGGGAACCGTCGTGGTGACGACCTCCAATCGCCTTCCTGACGATCTGTACAAGGATGGGCTGAACCGTCAGTTGTTCCTGCCTTTCATTGCACTCATTAAGGATCGCATGGAGGTGCGAGAACTGGCTTCGGCGACGGATCATCGCCAAGACCGCCTCTCGGGTGCACAGGTCTACTTCACACCAGCAAATGCGGCGGCGCGGAAGGCGATTGATGACATCTGGGAGGAACTCACTCACGGGATCGAAGAGCCTCTAACGCTGCATGTGAAGGGACGCGAAGTCGAGCTGCGCCGGTATCGCAACGCCATGGCGCGGGCGCCATTTTACGACCTTTGTGGCCGAGCCTTGGGACCGGCTGACTATCTCGCGCTCGCCGACGCGGTGAGGGTTCTGGTGATCGAGGATATTCCGCGTCTCTCGCGGCACAACTTCAACGAGGCCAAGCGCTTCGTAACGCTCATCGACGCGCTGTACGAAGCAAAAGTTCGAGTGATTGCCTCAGCCGCCGCTCAGCCGGAGACATTGTACGTCGAGGGCGCTGGCAGCTTTGAATTCGAGCGGACCGCATCGCGCCTCAGGGAAATGCAGGCCGCCGAATGGGGTGCGAGCAGAACCTGATCGCGCAAAAGGAACAGGGCCCTGAGGGCCCTGCCTAGTCACTGCTCGCTCGAGGTTCTCTGCCTTGTTCAATCATTCCGGAATGGTCAGAACCATTCCGGCCCGCAGATCCGCAGGATTGCGCACAACTTCCTGGTTGGCTTCGAGGATCTGGAGATATGCGACTGTCGTACCGTAGAAACGGAATGCGATGCCGGGCAGGCTGTCACCGGCCTGAACGGTATAGGTGCGCGTGGCTTCGTTGGCAGTCGGAGTTGGGGCCACACGAGCCGTCTGGACCGGTGCAGGCTCGGCGCTTCGCGCGGCCACCGGCTTCTTCAATTCCTCAAGGATTCCATAGCCCATCGCCTCGATAGCGCCGCCAACGCGGTCTTCGGTCGAGGCTTGCAGTGCTGCGCTCTGGCTCTGGGTCCGTGGCGCCTCCTGCAACACGGCGGGCGAAGTGACGCTCGCGCCGACCTCGGGACGCTGATCGATATCGGTCGAGACCTCCCCAGAAGCTTCTTCGATTTCGGGCGCACTGACGGGGTTCAAGGCAGGCTGCAACCCCATCACATCGGGGTTGGAGCGGCTGACCTGATCGGGTGACTGAAGCGAACGATCCTCGCCGGTAAGCGCCCAAAGCAGGGCAATGGTGCTCGACACGAAGCCCAAAACCATGACAAGAGGCCGGATCATGCGCCCGCCCCTTTATATGTAGCGGCCCCGGACAACCGTCCGGCGCCTCCGCAACGCGAAGTCATGTTGAACATCCCCCAAAATCCGCGCGTTCGATTTTTTGGCAGTCTCGCGCAGTTTCAGCCACTATAGGCGAATCGCCGGAAGTCCGTCAACATATAGAGACACGGTCAAATTGTATGCGCTGTGGACAACGCTTGCGCTACAGGTAGCTGCTCAACGTTCCGGCAGAACAAGCGTCTGTCCGGCACGGAGATCATCCGGCCGCGTCAATATCGACTGGTTTGCTGCAAACAATGGCCCGGTCATGTTGACGTCGCCGTAGACGCGCTCGGCGATCATCACGAGGCTGTCGCCCTCCTGAACGATATACATCCCCGCGTTGGTCGGTTTCCGAGGGCTCTGTGCGGCAGGCGCCCCGTCAAGTGAGCGCCGCACAATGGTGTGCAACAGACTGCCGGGCTGGCCCGGCGCGCTGTCACGGCCCGTCGCCTGGTTCAGCCCCGAGAGAGTATTCCACGTCATGCGACGCATTTCCTGGTCATCCAAAGGAGCGCTTTCTTTTCCGGACGAAGGAACAGGTCGGCTGACGAGCGGCGCCATGGGTGCAACGCGAGCGATGTCACTCTGATCCGAAACCGGGTCGGCAGGTTTCTGAAGAGCAACCTCGGGCTCCGATACGTCCATGACATCGGCGGTCAAGGCAGGCTGGGCTCTCGTGACAGCTGGTTCCAGCGCCGGCGTCTCTGGACCGCGATTACGTGCACCGGGCTGAACGATGACCAAGGTCACGGTGATCGCGATGAACCCGAGCGCAAAGAGGACCATACGGATCATGTCAGTCTTCCCCCTTTTGTCATCATTGTCCGGCGGCAAGGCTCAGGCCCAGCGCCTCCCATGCGGCCATGCCGCCACGGTAGTATTTCAGTTTGGTTGCCGGGTAACCCGCATCCAGAAGGCTGCGCACGGCCGCTGCGGCTTCGGGATCGTCAGGCCCGGCGCCGAACAACACCAGATCGAAGGCGCCCGAAAAATCACCTGTCCGGACGCCGAGCGCATTCAGCAAGTCATCCCGATACGGGTTGTCTGGCCTCAGGGTCGAGGACGGCACATTGACGGCGCCGGGGATTGTTCCACGTCCGTAACCGTCAGGCAGACGGGAATCGACCAGAAGCCCCTTTGCGTCCGAGACGAAAATATCGAGGAAATCCAGTACTTCAAGTTCACCGATCGTACCGACGCCCGGCGCCGCCTGCATCGGCTGCACACAGGCGGGCGGACAGGATGCTCCGGCACGTTGCACGGCCAAGGTTTGACCGTTCACCGTCGTCTTGAACGCGGCCATGTCTTCGGTAATCCGGCTCGATTGAGCATAGACGGGCAGCGCCATGACAATGGCGGCGCAAACGGTCGGAAAAAGACCTTTGACCATACTGCTCGTCCTAATGGGGGCCCCTACCGGGCCACTAACCCTTGTCGTTGTCTCCAGATATAGGACAGCCTGGGCGAATCAGTCAATATCCGGACCCATTTTTGCCGCCAATGCGGCGGCGCGGCATCACGACGGGTCGACACGGCCGATTGCCTCTGGCGGCAGGCCGAGCCAGGCAATGGCCTCGGCCTTGTCCTCGAAAACCTTGACGTGCAGATGGGGAATCCGGTTCAGCATCGTCGCGAAGTTCACCAGTTCCGACAGGACCCTCCGGTCATCGATGAAGATGGCTGAGTGATGCGGTCGGTCTTCGAGCGGGACACGCGTCTCGTCGCCAATGACCTCTCGCAGCATGTCGAGACCGAAATGGAAAATCGACATGGACTCGACCGCGCTGAAGTCGCTGAGACTGATCTGCGCGGACCGGACGGTGGGATCGGCACTGAGCGTTTCGAAAGCACTGGCAAGATCGCCCAAGGTGAGCCTGCCTTCCCAGTGGATCGACAGCAGTCCGAGGTCGTCCAGATATTGGTAGTTCAGCGCCATCAAGTCGGGGTCCGCGGGACGAGTTTACTTTCCCGCAGGTTAAAACATATATAGTTGATAAATCAACTGCTTTCGGACAGGACACGGCCGGCCAGATACAAAGATCCGCATATAAGCACCCGTGCTTCGGGAAAGTCCGCCGCGATCCGGTTCAACGCTTCGGGAACGCTGGCAGCGCTCTGCGCGTCATGCCCGACCTCGGTGGCTTGCTGCGCGGTTTCCGCTGCGGGCAGCGTGTTCGCCTCGCCGGGAATGGAAACGGCGTAAAGGCCTCGGGTGAACGGCACCAAGGGACGCAGGAAACCCTTGGAGTCCTTCGTGTTCAGCATACCGCAGATAGCAAATGTCGGGCGTTCGGGAAGCGAGGACAGATGCGCCGCCAGTGCCTCGCCCGCAGCGGGGTTGTGCCCACCGTCGAGCCAGAGTTCCACGCCCGGCGCGGCCTCGGTCAGGGGACCGCGGCGCAGGCGCTGCATCCGCGCGGGCCACTCTGCCGATGTGACAGCCGCCTCGCAGGCCGCTTCGTCCGCGCCAAGATGCCGAAGAGCGGCGATCGCTGCGCCAGCGTTCTGGTACTGATGTGCCCCGGGCAGGACTGGCAGCGGGAGATCGAGAAGTCCGGTCTCGTCTTGGTAAACCAGTCGCCCGCGTTCCTCCCATACGTGCCAATGCTGCCCAAAGGCCAGCAGCGGGGCACCCAAAGCGGTGGCACGGGCTTCGATCACATCCATTGCAGCGTCCGGCTGGGGACCGACAACACAAGGTACGCCGCGCTTGATGATCCCCGCCTTTTCGCCCGCGATTTTGGCCAGCGTGTCCCCCAGAAACGCTTCGTGATCCATTGAGATCGGGGTGATGATCGTCAAAGCAGGCTTTTCGATCACGTTGGTGGCGTCAAGGCGCCCGCCCAGCCCGGTCTCCAGCAATGTGTAATCCGCGGGGGTACGGGCCATGGCCAGGAGGCCGGCACAGGTCGTGATCTCAAAATAGGTGATCGGCTCGCCCCCATTGGCCGCCTCGCACTCATCCAACACTGCCATCAAAGCGTCTTCGGAGATCAGCTCACCGGCGAGGCGGATACGCTCGTGAAACCGCACGAGATGCGGAGACGTATAGGCGTGGACACGCTTGCCCGCACTTTCGAGACCGGCGCGTATCATCGCCTGTGTCGAACCTTTGCCGTTCGTCCCGGCCAGATGGATCACCGGCGGCAGGTCGCGCTCTGGATGGCCCAGCGCTGCCAGCAGGCGCCAGACCCGGTCCAGGACCAGGTCGATCACCTTGGGATGAAGCGTCATGAGACGCTCCAGGATCACGTCAGACCCCCGAGTTTCCATCGTTAAAGATCCTTTCGAAAAGGTCAGGCCTACTTGGTTTTATTCTTGGTCTTGGCTGCCGTGATGGCGTCCACTGCGGCATTGCCCTCGATGTTCGCCTCGGGCGCCAACTCTTCGGAGCCCGGTTTGGGCAGGTCGCCCCACGTCGGAGGCGGCATCTGCATCAGCATCCGGCAGATCGTGATCAATTCGGCCCGCATCTGGCGGCGGTCGGTCACACGGTCCAGCATCCCGTGTTCCAGCAGGTATTCGGCGCGCTGAAACCCTTCGGGCAGCTTCTCTCGGATCGTCTGTTCGATAACACGCGGCCCCGCAAAGCAGATCAGCGCGTTCGGTTCGGCGATCTGAATGTCACCCAACATGGCATAGGAGGCCGTTACACCACCTGTCGTGGGATGCGTCAGCACGACGATGTAGGGCAGACCCGCTTCCTTCAGCATCTGCACGGCGACGGTGGTACGCGGCATCTGCATCAGAGACAGGATCCCCTCTTGCATCCTTGCGCCACCGGCGGCGGAGAACAGGATCAGCGGGCGGCCCAGCTTCACCGCCTCTTCGGCCGCCGCCACGATGGCGTTGCCGACGTACATGCCCATGGAGCCGCCCATGAAGCTGAAATCCTGCGCGGCGCAGACCACGGGGGTGCGCCCGATTTCACCGGCGGCGACCAGCATGGCCTCTTTCTCGCCGGTGGATTTCTGCGCGGCCTTCATGCGGTCGGGATATTTCTTGGAATCGCGGAAATGCAGCGGGTCATGGACCGGCTCGGGCACCGCGATCTCGTTGAAGACGCCACCGTCGAACAGCGACAGGAACCGGTCCCGCGGCGTGATGTTCATGTGATGGTCGCAGTTCGAACAGACGTTCAAATTGTCGCTGATCTCGCGGTGGAACAACATGGTTCCGCAGCTGTCGCACTTCGACCAGAGGTTCTCGGGAATCTCGCGGCGCGAGAAGATCGAATTGATCCGCGGACGGACGTAGTTTGTGATCCAGTTCATTGCGACCCCGAGTAATACCCTGTCTTCGGGCTGCACTTATGCCCGCCTGCGACAAAATGCAATTCGCACGTATCGTGTCGGCGAGGTTACGACCGGATCGCCAGCCTCGCGGCCAGCCAACTGACCCCCATTGTGGCCAGATCTATGGGTAGGAAGGCGGCGATAGCCGCTTCGTCGTCGGGCCCGAACGGCAATTTCATCAAAGCAAGGCCGGACATCTCGCCTTGGGTCGAGATGATCGCCATCGCAGCAAAGTTGTTGACCAGATGCATGGCGACCGCCGGGCCAAGGCTTCCGGCGCGCGCGGTGAGATCGGCGGCTGCCACGCCGAACAGAAACGCCCAGAGCGTGATGGCAAGAGCATTGCTGCCGTAGGTTTCGGGTGCATAGTGGCCCAAGGCAAAGGCCAGCGATGGCACGGTGAGCCATATCCAAGGTTGCGGCAGACGCGCGGCCAGTTGGCTTTGGAAATAGCCCCGGAACAGAAGCTCTTCGGAGCCGGTCTGGATCAGCAGCGCGAGCGTGGTCAAGGGCAGCAAAACAAGCCATCGGGACAGTGGCAACCCCGGCTCAGTTTCCATGGCCAAGGGCCAGGGCGGCAAACATGCAATAGCGACATTCAGCGTGACGAGCACCGCCAGGACACGCCAAAACTGTGGCCAGAACAGCCGCCTGGGGCCAAACAGGCCCAGACCGGACCGCTTGTGCAGCACTTCGGCGGTGACCATCGTACCAAGCCCCATGGCCCCCATCATGAACAACAGCGCAAGCAGCCCCAGAGGGGTGTCGGCAGTCTCGACCGCTGTGACGAGGTCAAAGCGCGCTTCGGGCGTCAGGAAACCGCCAACCACCGCCATGACGCCGCGCGCGAGGCCAAACATGACAACCGCTGCCAGGAACAAACCGACCACCAGCCGCCACAGGGCACAGCTGGGACGGGCCGGTGTCGTCAAAGCGGCGTGCGGCGTGTAAGGCTTTCGGATCATGAGCGCATAGCCCAGGGGCGCGCGCTCGCCTGCTTCAGGACATCAAGGTAATTCGGCGCCATCGTCATCCGCTCTTCCATCCCTTTGTCGCGCAGCAGGCGGTGCATCTGCGGCAACCTGTAAGCCGGAACATGCATCACCAGGTGATGTTCGAGGTGGTAATTCACCCAATAGGGCGCGACCAGGAGTCTTTCCAGAGGATTTGCCAGTGTGGTGCGGGTATTGCGAAACGGGTCCTCGGTCTGCTCGACAGCCCCGTGTTCGGCGATGTTTCGGACACGCAGGACCAGTTGAAACCATGTCAGCAAGGGAAGCAGCCAGAAAGCGAACCAGTACCACCACGCGAACAAGGCCCAGAACAACGCGAACAGACCGGCATTGACCAACAGGGCCCGGCCCAGCAAGGGACCACTGAAGGCCTGTGCCAGATCCTGACTGCTCACGCCCTCGGTCTCTCCGACCAGACGAAAGGCATATGCAATCTGCGCCGCGCGCTGCCTGATCCCTGTCCGCCCCGTCAGGTCGCGCAACAGCTTTCGCCTCAGCGAGGCGCGGGTGGTGGGAAACGGCTTCGACAGCTTCAGGTCCGGGTCTTTGTCGTTCTGCGTGTGTCGATGGTGCTGAAGGTGATAATGGCGATAGCTGGCCAAGTCCGCCAGAATGGGCCGCCCGCACAACCATGCTCCAACCCACTCGTTGAGCTTTCGCGTACGAAACAGCGCGTTGTGCGCCGCCTCATGCATCAGGATCGCCAGTCCCAGTTGCCGCGATCCGATCACGATCACTGCCAGCAGGCAGGTCAACACGTTGGGCCACAGCGTGAACAGCCAGACCGACCCGAAAATCAGCCCCCAGGCATGTATGACCAATGCCCACCCCAACAGGTCCGAGCGCCGCGACAGGGATCGGATCTCTTCACTGCTCAGAAAGGCTTTGCCCGGTGTCATCCCGATATGATCCGGACCAATCTGCGCCCTGTCAACGCTGCGCTGGAGCATGGTCTTGCCGTCGGGCGTGCCTTTTCGGTCTCCAAGCCCGGACATGTCGCCTGTTCGGGAAAGCCCGCATTGACCCCGGCGACCGCCGTGTTATCCCGCTGACATGCTGGCGATCTTTCTCAAGACATTGCCCTTCTTCGGTTTGATCGGCCTCGGATACGGGGCCGCACGGACGCGCTTTTTCTCGGTCGAGGCGACGGCCCACCTGACGAAGTTCGTGTTTTATTTTGCTCTGTCGGCCATGCTGTTCCGGTTTTCGGCCAATCTGTCGATGGACGAGATATTCGAGCCCCGGCTGGCCAGCGCCTATCTGTTCGGGACGACAGTCGCCTACGTGATCGGCATGATCGTGGCGTTCCTGCGGAAACAGGACATGTCGGTTGCGGCAATCGAGGCGCAATGTGCGGCGATTGGCAATACCGGGTTCCTCGGTGTTCCCATGCTCGCGCTGTTGTTGGGACAGGAGGCCGTCGGGCCGATCATCCTCGTCTTGTCGATCGACCTGATCGTGTTCTCCTCTGCACTGACGCTGATCGTTACGGGCGCACGCGAGGGCACCATGTCATTGCGTATCCTGCGCAATCTCGCCATTGGCCTGCTGAAGAACCCGATGATCGTGTCCATCGGATTGGGCCTCATGGTGTCGGCCTCCGGGCTGGGCCTGCACGAGGTGCTGGACAGTTTCTTTGCCACGCTCGGAGCCGCCGCGACACCGGGAGCCCTGTTCGCCATCGGCGCCTCGCTGGCATCGAAATCCGCCGAGAGGATGGAAGTCGCTGTCTGGCTGTCCTTTGCCAAGCTGATCCTGCACCCGCTCTTTGTGGCCATTGGAGTCTATTACCTGTTCCCGGTGGATGCCTATCGTGCCTCGGTCGTGATCTCGGCCGCGGCCCTGCCCGTGGCGGGCAACGTCTTCATCCTCGCCCAACACTACGGAATTGCGCCACAGAGAGTCTCGGCTTCCATTCTGATCTCCACGGCAGCCAGCATCCTCACAGTTTCAGCCATCATTGCGGCCGTTGCCGTCCCCGCCCCCTGATTTTTCTGCGAAAAATCGGGCGCTCCTGGCGATGTCAGGCAAAGCTTCCGTGGCAGAACCAGCCTGAAGAAACCGCGCCACCATACGCATAGAACAGCCACAGCCGGTCGCCCTGCGCGGTGCAAACGTCCCAGTAATCCCGCGGCCCGGACCGCCACGCGGTATCCTCCAGCCACCACTCCGGCATGATCCGTTCGGGACCACGCGCCATGACGGTCTCCCAGTCGCGGCCACGCCAACGGAATTCGGGCGCAAGGTCTGGCCTGTCAGGGGCTATTACAGCCTCGGGCGGCCACATCAGCAAGGGACGAGGACGATCATCCACCGGCCAGATCATGGCAGGGTCGGTCCAGGTCGCAGCCACCACGTTCCACATCTTGTCCGGGACATGGCTGTTTGCCGGATGATAGCGGGTGACCGCCTCCGTCCCCAGCCGCGCCCCCAGCCGTCCGACCAGATCGTCCAGTCCGCGCAGGGTTCCACGACGGCTCTCTCCCTGCGTTGCGGCCTCCACATGCCCGGCCATGGTGCGCGCCCTTACGGCCTCCGTCCGCACAGCCTCCATCCGCAGCATGTCGATGCCCGGCCCGGCCTCCATCTCGGCGATCTTCATCCGCACCAAAGGCATGATCCGCTCCGGCTGCATCAGCGCATCGGCAAGGACGACAGTCTGCCACTGCATGATGTGATCACAGCGATGTGCTTCCAGCCGCAACACACGCACGCCCTGCCCCTTGGCACGCAGCCCAGTGCACAATCGGTCCAATAACCGGGCAAAACCGTCAGCGACATCCTCCTGCAGGCCGATCGGCTCGGGAAAGGAGATCCGCACGGCAAAGCGATCCGGCGCGGCGGCGGGGCCGATCGGCTCTGGTACATTGCCGGTGGCCTGGTCCAGACGGGCCAGCACCTCGTGACCAAAGCGGCGGGCGAGTGTGGCACGCGGCTGCGCCATAAGGTCACCGATGCTGCGCAAACCGACGCGGGTGAGCGCCTCTTGCGTCTCGGCGGGCAGCCGTAACGCCGCAATGGGCAAGGGAGCCAGAAGACGCGTGGCGGCTCCGGGTGGCGCGATATGATCGCGCGAGCGGCCCCCGGGAACCTGTATCGGTGCGGCGCCCCCCCGCTCCCAATGGCGCCGCTTTCCGGCCTTGGCACGCGTCGCCGGGGCCTCCTGCTCGATGGCATCCCCGCTGCGGGCATATTGTCGGTCCGAACTGGTGAACCGCGCCAACGCCCAGGCCGCCCCCAGCGTATCTGCAAGCCCCGAGCGCACGGTCAGCCCAAGATCGTCGCAGTCCAGCGCGATCTGCCGACACAGCCCGTCTTCCCCCCCGAACAAATGAGCACAGCCCGTCAGGTCGACGACCAGCGAGTCCGGAGGATGCGCCGAAACCCATGGCGAGAACTTTCCCGCCCATCGGTGCAGCGCCTCGAGAAACGCCATTTCCCGCGACGGATCGGCAGGGCGCGTGACGAGCCCCGCGCAGATGGCATGGGCATCCCGCAGCGGTTGCCCCGGGTACAGCCCCTGCATGGAGGCGATCAGGTTCATCGTTCCCAGGGTCTGTGCATTCCCTGCCGTCACCACGGTCACAACGGGTTTGCCGCTCAGATGCGCTTCTTGGCGTAGCCAACGTTCAGCGCCCAAGCGGGGAAACCAAAGGGAAAGAATACGGCGGGTCTGCATGGCGGTACATTTTTGTTCGCTTTTTGTTCTAAAGCGAGTCGCAAAGCGAGTCGAGTCGTGCCGCCCTATGCGGACATCCGCCTGCGCTTGAATGCGAATGTGGATACCGATGTTCCGCGCACCACATGGTTCGGCAAAAGGAGTGTCCCGATGTACAATCTGATCACGGCCCTGTCGCTGGCTGCCCTGCAATATGGGCCTTCAGGTCCAACCGACCTTCACCTTGCCATGGGCGCGCGCCAATCCGAGGCTCCGCCGGAAGCCGCCACCGGCGACTGCGCTGCCGCCGCTTTTGCTCCGCTGATCGGCCAACCCGCTTCGGCGACCGAAGCCGTGCCCGAGCCAAAGCGCATCCTTCGGCCCGGCGATATGATGACGATGGACCACCGCAGCGACCGGACGAATATTCACCTCGACGAGAACGGAACAATCGTGGATCTGCGCTGCGGTTGACCCTAGGCGCGACGTCGCGTGATGAAGGAGACGCTTTCCCTGAGCGCCGTTTCCTCGTCGTGACGGCGCGCCAGTTCATCGATTTCGACACCAAGCTGGCTGCGCGTGGTTTTCGTCGCGTGTCGGAGCGCATCGGCCAGTTGACGCGCCCGGACATCCTCCGCCTGCCGCGCCTGAATGGTGAAGTGCAGTTCGGCATGGTCCAACGCAAGTATCGCCTCCTGCCGACGCGCAATCCGGGCGCGGAGCCGCTCAGCCGGGTCCTTGTCGGCTATCAACAACGCATGCAGCACCGACAGGCGTACCGCGTCATCACAATGCCCCGCCACTTCCTCCCGAAGCGCGTCCGGTCGCGGTGCCGCTGCCAGAACCTGCGCCAGAAGAACAGCGTTTTCCTCGGAATATTCGGCTATCGCGTCACGGGGCGTATCGAGCACAACGATGGACGGGCTGGACATGTGGCCTCCTCCTCACATGAGAACATGGCGAGGGTGCGGTCGAAGCCTTGAAGATTCGATTAACGACGCTTCGACTTGCGGCTGGAACGTAGTTAACGCAAGGTCCCGGCGAAATTCCAACCGGGAGAATACATATGCGCACCCGTGCCGCCGTCGCCCTTGAGGCCGGCAAACCGCTCGAGATCATGGAAGTGGAACTGGACGACCCGAAGGCGGGCGAGGTTCTGGTCGAGATCAAGGCCACCGGCCTGTGCCACACCGACGAATTCACCCGCTCGGGCGCCGACCCCGAGGGCCTGTTCCCCTGCATCCTCGGCCATGAGGGCGCGGGCGTGGTGGTCAAGGTCGGCGAGGGCGTCACCACGCTGAAGCCGGGCGATCACGTGATCCCGCTCTATACCCCGGAATGCCGCCAGTGCCCGTCCTGCCTGTCGGGCAAGACCAACCTCTGCACCGCCATTCGCGGCACGCAAGGCCAGGGCCTGATGCCCGATGGCACCACGCGTTTTCACATGCTCGATGGCACGCCGATCTATCATTACATGGGCTGCTCGACCTTCGCGAACCACACGGTCCTGCCGGAAATCGCGCTGGCCAAGGTCCGCGAGGACGCGCCCTTTGACAAGATCTGCTACATCGGCTGCGGCGTCACCACCGGCATCGGCGCGGTGATCAACACGGCGGGCGTGGAAATCGGCTCGACCGCGGCGGTGTTCGGCCTTGGCGGGATCGGTCTGAACGTGATCCAGGGCCTGCGCATGGCGGGCTGCGACATGATCATCGGCGTGGACCTGAACGACGACAAGGCGGAGATGGCGAAGAAATTCGGCATGACGCACTTCGTTAACCCGTCCAAGGTAGACAACACCGTGCAGGCGATCGTCGACCTGACGAAGCGCGGCGCGGACCAGATCGGCGGCGTGGACTATTCCTTTGACGCGACGGGCAACGTGAAGGTGATGCGCGACGCTTTGGAGTGCTCGCACCGTGGCTGGGGCGTGTCGGTCATCATCGGGGTCGCCCCGGCGGGGGCCGAGATCTCGACCCGTCCGTTCCAGCTGGTCACCGGCCGCGTCTGGAAGGGCACCGCGTTCGGCGGCGCCAAGGGCCGCACCGACGTGCCGAAGTTCGTCGACTGGTACATGGACGGCAAGATCGAGATCGACCCGATGATCACGCACAAGCTGACCCTGGACGAGATCAA
>NZ_JBNAGB010000023.1:0-86577 GCF_049800975.1 Sagittula sp. S175 | reverse complement strand
TCGTTAAGGACATTGCACTGGCTGATTTTGGCCGGAAGGAACTGGACATTGCCGAGACCGAGATGCCGGGGCTGATGGCTTGCCGGGCGGAATATGGCGAGAGCAAGCCTCTGAAGGGCGCGCGCATTGTTGGTTCGCTGCACATGACCATCCAGACCGCCGTGCTGATCGAAACACTGGTGGCGCTGGGCGCGGACGTGCGCTGGGCCTCGTGCAACATCTTCTCGACCCAGGACCACGCAGCGGCGGCGATTGCGGCGGGTGGCACGCCGGTGTTTGCGGTCAAGGGCCAGAGCCTCGAAGAGCATTGGGATTACCTCGACCGCTCGTTCATGTTCCCCGAGGGCGCGAACATGATCCTCGACGATGGCGGCGACGCGACGCTTTACGTGCTTCTGGGCGCCCGCGCCGAGGCCGGTGAGGACATCCTGCCCGTGCCCCAGTCCGAGGAAGAGGCCGTCATCAAGGCGCAGATCAAGAAGCGCATGGCTGCCAGCCCGGGCTGGTTCACCAAGACCAAGGCCGACATCCAGGGCGTGTCCGAAGAGACCACCACCGGCGTGCACCGCCTGTACGACCTGCACAAGAACGGCCAGCTGCCCTTCCCGGCGATCAACGTGAACGACTCGGTCACCAAGTCGAAGTTCGACAACAAGTACGGCTGCAAGGAATCGCTGGTCGACGGCATCCGCCGCGCCACCGACGTGATGATGGCCGGCAAGGTCGCCGTGGTCTGCGGCTACGGCGACGTGGGCAAGGGCTCGGCCGCCTCGCTGCGCGGTGCGGGTGCCCGCGTAAAGGTCACCGAGGCCGACCCGATCTGCGCGCTTCAGGCGGCGATGGACGGCTTCGAGGTGGTGCTGCTGGAGGACGTGGTGGCGGATGCCGACATCTTCATCACCACCACCGGCAACAAGGACGTGATCCGCATCGAGCACATGCGCGAGATGAAGGACATGGCCATCGTCGGCAACATCGGCCACTTCGACAACGAGATCCAGGTCGCGGCGCTGAAGAACCACAAGTGGACCAACATCAAGGACCAGGTGGACATGATCGAGATGCCCTCGGGCGCGCGGATCATCCTGCTGTCCGAAGGCCGCCTGCTGAACCTCGGCAACGCCACCGGTCACCCGTCGTTCGTCATGTCGGCGTCGTTCACCAACCAGGTGCTGGCGCAGATCGAGCTGTGGACGAAGGGTTCCGAGTACCAGCCGGGCGTCTACATCCTGCCGAAGCACCTGGACGAGAAAGTCGCCCGCCTGCACCTGGGCCGCATCGGCGTGAAGCTGACGCAACTGTCGCCGGAACAGGCCGCCTACATCGGCGTCGCCCCGGAAGGCCCGTTCAAGCCGGAACACTACCGCTACTGAGCCGGGCGGGGCAGGGGCCCTGACCAGCAAGGATACAAAGGCCGGGCGAAAGCTCGGCCTTTTGTTTTGGCCATGGATCGTGAGGTTCCGATGGCAGTTTTCAGCGCGTGATGGGGGTTGGATCACCCGGCAGGGCTCTGGGGGCGAGCAACTGGAAGAGATGTCTGGAAGCGGCAGGCCGTCCATGTCGCGAAAGACGTACAGTACGGGTTGGTAAGCGGGTTTTGCTTCATTTGCCGACACCGCGCGCGTGAAAGGCACGGTGACATCGCGCCTTCTTTGGCCAAGTACGGGCACATACAGAAGCCCAGACGCACGCAGCAACACCGGCCAGGGAGGTCAGGCGCGCCGCGCTGCGGGCTCTTCGTTCAGCCATTTGGCCAGCATGGCGAGCAGTTCGGCCCGTCGCACCGGCTTTGACAGGAAATCCGACATGCCCGCATCCATGCAGGTCGTCCGGTCTTCTGCCATGGCATTGGCGGTGAGGGCGACGATAGGCACGGCGTTTCGGGCACCGCGGGCCTCGATGGTGCGTATGTGGCGCGTGGCATCGTAGCCGTTCATGACTGGCATGGACACGTCCATGAGAACGAGGTCCGGACCAAGGCGGCTGTACATATCCACGGCCTCCTGACCATTCCTTGCCACCTCGAGCCGGAGGCCGCTGCGGGCGAGAAGCTTGCGAATGACGAGTTGGTTTGTGGCATTGTCCTCGGCGAGCAGGACGAACTTCCCTTCCAGCGCGGACATCTGTGGCAAGCTGTGGTCCGACCTGTCCTGACGGTCGAGGTCATGACCAAGCGCGCCGGAGAGGACACGGGTGAGTTGTTCCAGGATCAAAGGTTTGCGCAGGGCAGCAATGAAGCCGATCTGGCGCAAGGCGTCGTTGGTGAGCTCCCTGTCCGCGCGCAGCATCAGCACGAAGGGCGGTGTTGCATCGCCATACCGGGCCTTCAACGCCTGCAGGAGCTTGTCGCCGCTGGTATCGGGAAGACCGCAATCGATCAGGCCGATGTCGAAGGGTGTGCCCTGGCGGCGGTAGGTTTCAAAGAGGTCAAGCGCATCCTGGCCGGTACGGGCGGTGGCGGGCTTTGCACCAAGGCCTGCCAGCATGGTGCGCAGGGCAGATCGTGTGACGTCGAGATCCTCGACCACGAGGACGCGCGCGCCAACCAGGCCAGCCAGAGCCTCGCGCCAGAACGTGAGTTCCGCAGGCGGCGGCGGGACGGCAGGCATGGGCAGGCGCATCTCGAACACCGAACCGGCCCCGGCGCGCGAACGCGCCGTCATTGTCCCGCCCATCAGTCGTACCAGGCGCAGAGTGATTGCCAGCCCCAAGCCGGTGCCTTCGAAACGGCGCGTGTCGGTGTTGTCGATCTGCGAGAATTCCTCGAACACATGGTCGAGCTTGTCTTCGGGGATGCCGACGCCGGTGTCGGTGATCTTGATCGCGATTTGGCCATCGTCGGTTCGGTTCAGCCAGATATGGACGTGACCAGCGGGCGTGAACTTTACCGCGTTGCCCACCACGTTCAGCAAGCACTGCCTGAGACGGGCGGAATCGCCCCGGACATAGAGGGGTGGGTCCAGCACGCTTTCGACGCATACTTCGACGGACCGTGCGGCGGCAGCGGGAGAAAACAGGGTCGCCACTTCCTCTATCAATCCGAGAAGATCGAAGGGTTCCGGTCGGACGGTCATCTTGCCTGCCTCGATCTTTGAAAAGTCGAGGATGTCATTGATGATTGCGAGCAGGGCGACGGCCGAAGAGGTGATGGTAGAGGTCATCGACCGCTGCTCCATCGTCAGTTCGCTCTGCTCCAGCAGTTCGGACATGGCGATGACGCCGTTCATTGGCGTTCTGATCTCGTGGCTCATGTTGGCGAGAAAGGCGGATTTGATCCTTTCAGCCTCCTCCGCTTGTTGGCGGGCCTGATCGAGATTGCGGGCCGTTGTCTTGAGCTGGAACCAGAAGACCAGGCCGACCGCGAAAGGGATCAGCATCAGCGCCGCGATCAACAGGCCGACGGAAAGGACAACCTGCCTGTACAATTGCTGCGTGTCTTCGGCGGCGCGGGTGATGTCCATGTAGACCTCGTAGACACCGACCACGCGCCCCTCACGCAGGATGGGCCGATAGATTTCGGCAAAGTGGCGCGGATAGCCGGGTTTTGTGGAGTGCGTCACGAGCTCTGTCACGGACCTGCCCGTCGCCAAAACGTTGAGCGGCTGGCTGTCTTCCATCGGATCATAGGCGGTGTCGCGATCGGGCCGCATGTCTTCCCCTTCGGTCAGCGCGAGTACAGGGCGCCCGAATTTGTCGAATATCTTGAAATCAAACACGTTCTCAGCGCGTGCGAGGCGTTCGATTTCCTCCATTGTGGCGTTTGCAGCGGGATTTCCGTCGAGCACGGTCAGCAGGGATATTTCGTATTCTTCCAGATGGTTGAGCCAGATCTCTGCCGCGTTTTCGGCGCGCGATTTCAGATCGCGGTTGGCTGTGTCCTGCGCAAAGGCGTTGCCCAGCCAGAGACCCAGCGCCATCGCCGCGACCGAGGCGGAGAGAATGTAGAAAAAGCGGCGCATTCGCCCCCGACCCTTCCGGAATTCGACCCGAAAGGCATACGCGGCGTGGATTAACTTTGACTTACGGGTTTGGGTCCAAAGCGCAGCATTTCCTAGGTACAGAGTTTCGAAACATGGCCTTCGCGCAGGACCTCCGGGTCATAGGCCTTGCGGCCAAAGACCTCGCGGACCAAGGGGGCGAAGTGCTCGAGCGGGAGTGTGTCGTAATCCGGGTCAAAGCTCGACTGGTCCCAGCGCTCGCAGAATTCGGCGCAATTGTCGAAACACGGGTGATCGCGATAGCGGTCGCGGGCGTTTCGATCCCATCCATAGTGGTGCCCGTAATAGAGCATCTGGAAGAGGCCGTGATGTTCGACGACCCAGGCCACGTCCCATCGGACGAAAGGGCGGATGACTTCGGCGCTCATCCGGTCATGGTTCTGCGGCGCAAGGCCATCGCCAATGTCATGCAAAAGTGCTGCGACGATCCAGTCGATGTCCGCGCCGTCGCGCTGAGCCCGTGTTGCCGCTTGCAGGCCGTGGTGAAGGCGGGTGATGCGGTAGCCTTCCAGTGTGACCTCGCCTGCGCGGTGCAATTCGTCCAGGACGCGGTCGGCTGTCAGCGCGAGAAAGGGCTTTTCCAGTCGCTCCAGCAGGAGGTAGTCCTCCTTGGTGCCGTCCTTCATGCTGATGAAGCTTACGGTAGGCGTGTCGGTCATTCCGGCCTCCTGAGTGCTGGCAATGTCGGGCGCAGGCGCCACCCGCGCTGTCGCATTTACAACTCAGTTCCCGCGGCAGGACAACCCGAGGGGAAAGCGACGCGCGCATTTCCCTTGCCAGCCTTTGCCCTGTGATTAACCATGTATCCAAGGCCGCAAGGGGGCGGTCAGTCAATGGAATGGGCACGCTGTGCCCCGGAGTGAGGGAGTTGATGTCATGGGAAAGCGTGACGAGCTGATTCAGAAATACGCTGACGATCTGCGTAACAAGTGCAGCATGGAGCCTGATATGGACCTGCTGACCAAGGTCACCATCGGTTGCGGTCCGTCGATCTACAACGCGGACAGCTCGACCGTTGCGTCCAGCCAGGAAGGCGAACTGGAGACGGTGAAGACCAATTTCCTGATGAAGAAACTGGGCCTGCCGGACAGCCCTGACTTGATGGAAGCCATCAACCAGGTGATCGAAACCTATGGTAAATCCGAGCGCAACAAGTATCGCGCGGTGGTCTATTACATGCTCACCAAACATTTCGGCAAGGAAGCTGTCTACGGCTGAGCCTGCTAGCACCTGACTGGGATGCCGCCGGATCCGTCCGGCGGCATTTTCATTTCCCGGTACGGCTTGTGGGTTTTGTGGAAAATTGCCGGGACTAAGAAATTGCGTGGTACAGGAATTGCCGCTAGGGTTGTTTCAACAACTGGCTAGAACGGTCAGGTCCAAATCCGGTTTCACGTGTGGTGCGTAGGGAGCACGTGGGTGAGAGGGGGACCTTGGCCAATGGTCAGGGTCCTCCTTTTTGGTTCAGACAGATCACCGCTGGCGGTCACTTTCGACGGATCGGCGCGGGTTTTGCACGTGATGCAGGCCACGGCCGGGAATGATCTTGGCGGACAAGGTCGTGCGGCTCGCAGGTCAGGCTCGGCGGGGCTTGTCGCTATGTCAGAACCGTATGACTGTCGGCAACGCTACGGCCCAAACAAAACAGGGAGCGCGACGACGCGCTCCCAAGGGTGGCATGCGGCAGCCCGTTTAGCCCACTACGTTGAAGGCGGGGCCGTAGGGGTAGCCGGTGATGTTTTCGTTGCCGTCCTCGGTGATGACGAGGATGTCGTGTTCGCGGTAGCCGCCTGCACCGGGCTGGCCGTCTGCGATGGTGAGCATCGGCTCCATCGAGATGACCATGCCGGGTTCCAGAACGGTGTCGATGTCCTCGCGCAGTTCCAGCCCTGCCTCGCGGCCGTAGTAATGGCTGAGCACGCCGAAGGAGTGGCCGTAGCCGAAGGTGCGGTATTGCAGCAGGTCGCGCTCGGCGAAGAAGTCGTTCACCGCGTGGGTGATCTCGGCGCAGGATTTGCCGGGTTTCAGCAGCGAGATGCCCAGTTCGTGTGCGGCGACGTTGGCCTCCCAGATTTTGCGGGAGGCGTCGTCGACCTCGCCGACAAACAGCGTGCGTTCCAGCGCGGTGTAGTAGCCCGAGATCATCGGGAAGCAGTTCAGCGACAGGATATCGCCGCGTTCCAGCACGCGGCCCGTGACGGGGTTATGCGCGCCGTCGGTGTTGATGCCTGACTGGAACCAGACCCAGGTGTCGCGGTATTCGGCGTCGGGGTAGCGTTTGGCGATCTCCAACTCCATCGCGTCGCGGCCTGCCATGGCGATGTCGATCTCGCGCAGGCCGGGCTTGATGGCGTCATGGATGGCATAGCCGCCCACGTCGGCCACGGCGGCGCCCGCGCGGATCAGGTCGATCTCGGCGGGGGATTTCATCATGCGCTGGCGCATGGTGGCGGGGGCGATGTCGGTGCGGCGGGCGGGTTTCAGGAACTCTTCCAGCAGCGCGGATTGCGCCAGCGTCAGGTGGTCGCCTTCGAAGCCGATGGACTTGCCGGGGCCGGTGACGGAGAGGACGGCGCGCCAGTAATTGTTCCGTTCCCAGTCGGTGTAGGTGATGTTGTCGCCGTGGCAGCGCCGCCACGGCTGGCCGGCGTCGATACCCGCGCTGATGGTGACGCTGTCTGTCGGCGTCACGACGAGTCCGTAGGGCCGCCCGAAGGAGCAGTAGAGGAAGCCCGAGTAGTAGGCGATGTTGTGCATCGAGGTGAAGACGCAGGCGTCGACACCGTGGTCGGCCATGATGGCGCGCAGGCCCTTGAGGCGCGCGTCGTATTCGTCGGCGGCGAAGGGCAGGATGCGGTCGCCCTGGTGGAAGCGGTAGGTCTGGGGACGGGTCATTTGGGGCTCCTGTCGGCGGCTTGGGGGCGCTTGGGCCTTCCCTCACCGCGCTGGCAAAGAAAGTCCCGGCGTACAGGACAGGAAGAGACAGGATCGGCGACGCCATCGCCGATGTGCTGTTGATGCTGTGGTTTGCTGATTCACGCAAGGGGGTGCGTGGAGGAGGGCGCCGGGGCTCCGCCCGTCGCAATTGAGCTTGAACCAATGTCGCGCAATGGCGACCCCGGAGGTACTTGGACCAAGAAGAAGCAGGGTCAGTCCGAGAAGATGGGCCAGCCTGCGGCGGAGAGGGCGCAGGCGACGCGGGCGGGGGCGTCGGGGCGGGTGTCGTCGATGGCGTTGTCGCGCAGGAACCACCAGAGGTAGGCGTCGAAATCCGGGCGCAGGTCAGGGGCGCGTCTGATTGCCTCGGCGGGGCCGAGGTCGTGCACGTTGGCGGTGATGTGGTGGAAGTCGGATCGGGCGAAGAGGACGGCGGGCTTGTGCAGCAGGAAGCCGGTCATGGCGACGGAGGAATTCTGGGTGGCGACGTAGCTGCACCGGGGCAGCAGGGCGTCGGTGCCGCCGGTGGTGACGGTGAGGCGCGGGTGTTGCTCTGCGAGGGCAGCGAGGGCGGCGCGGTCCTCGTCTGAGTAGGTTTCGCGCGGGTGCAGGGTGGCGTGGATGGGGCGGTTGTCGTGTTGCAGGAGGGAGTCGAGCATCGCGAGGGGTGACATGGTCTGAAAGCTGCGGTGTTCGGACAGGCGGCCCTGAAGCGGGGCGAGGATGAAATCCTCGTCTGCCGGCGTGTCGGGGGCGTGGCGGGCGCGGAGGTTGGCGGCGAGGCGGGCGGCCTTTGCCGGGTTGATGGTGGTCGGGTCGAATTTCGCCTTGGCGACTGGCCAGAGCCAGCGTTCGGCGCGGGTCTCGATGCGCCAGAAGCGGGGGAAGTAGGTGCGGCGGTAGGTGACGTCGCCGGGCTTCGGTGGTGCAACCATGCGGACCACGTTGTAGCCGGGCAGGTGCTGCGCGGCGTCGAGGTCCGCGTCGGTGTTGCGGTGCAGCGAGACGTCGAAGCCCTGTCCGGTCAGCACGTCGCGGATCAGGCGGGCGATGCCGCCCTTGCCGCGCGACAGCTGCACGTGCTTGTGGTTCGGCAGGTAGAGCCTTGCGACGCGCGGGTCAGCGGCCACCGGGCTGGAACCAGAGTTTGTACAGCAGTTGCACCCCGTCGAGGCGCGCCTTGCGCAGTTTGGCGAGGAAGACGCGGTAGGCGAGATGGGGGTCGCGGTGGTCCTCCCAGTTGTAGCCATCGCGGTCGTTGCCGAGGATTTCCCAGCCGATGTCACGCGGCGGCTCGCGGAACATGCGGGCGGCGGCCTCCATGAGGCTTATGCCTTCGCCTTGTTTGAGGGCGTAGCGGGCCAGTTCGTCGGCCTGTGCCGCGGCAAGCCAGGGGGAGCCGTTGCCCGTGTGGGCGGCGGCGAGGCACGCGGGCAGGTCGATGTCCTGCCCGTCCTCTTCGGAACCGGCGGCCAGAAGGTCGAAGCGTTCGGGACTGAAACGCTTAGGCATTGGAGTGCCTTGAGCGTGTGAAACGGGCGCGCATTTTCCATCCGAACCAGCATGCAGAGACGATCAGTGCGGACAGTGTTCCAAGGCGCATGTCGAAAGGGGTCAGGTCGTTGGTCACGTCAGGGGCTGCGGGGCTGAACGACACCAAGGCAATGCAGCAGAGGACGGCCAGGTCTATGACCTTGGGGCTGAGGCCGCGGCGGGCGAGGTGCCCTTCGATGAGGGTCATGCAGCCCACCGCTACGGGGATTGCCGCCAGGCCGAACGCGATGACGAAGCCGCGCAGGCCGGAGCCGGACAGTTCGTTCCACGCGCGGGCGGCGAAGATGCCCGGGAGGACAAGGCAGAGCCAGACGCCCAGAAAGGGCAGGGCTGCGCGTGCCAGCGGACGCCACAGGTTCCGGGTAACGTAGAACACGCCGATAGAGAGGAGCGCGGCGAAGAACGCCGTCGAGACAATTCCGATGGGTCCCATGCCGCGCTCCCGGTTGCGTCAGACGCTCAGGCAGACGTACTTCATCTCGAGGTAGTCCTCGATGCCGTGATGGCTGCCTTCGCGGCCAAGGCCGGATTGCTTCACGCCGCCGAAGGGGGCGACCTCGGTCGAGATGATGCCGGTGTTCACGCCGACGATGCCGTATTCCAGCGCCTCGGCGACCTTGTACACGCGGGAGAGGTCCTTGGCGTAGAAGTACGACGCGAGGCCGAAGATGGTATCGTTGGCCATCTCGATCACATCGTCGACGGTGTCGAACTTGAACAGCGGCGCGAGGGGGCCGAAGGTTTCGTCGGTCGCCACGGCCATGTCCTGCGTGACGCCGGTGACGATGGTCGGCGGCAGGAAGTGGCCCGCGCGGTCCATGGGCTTGCCATCGCCGAGGATCACGGTCGCGCCCTTGGCAGTGGCGTCCTTGATGTGTTCCTGCACCTTGTCGATGGCGTCGGAATTGATGAGCGGGCCGAGCTCGGTGCCCTCTTCAAGGCCGTCGCCGACTTTCATCTTTTCCACCGCGTCCTTCAGTTTCGCGGCGAATGTGTCGTAGATGCCCGCCTGCACGTAGATGCGGTTGGCGCAGACACAGGTCTGGCCGTTGTTGCGGAACTTGCACATGATCGCGCCTTGGACGGCGGCGTCGATGTCGGCGTCGTCAAAGACGATGAAGGGCGCGTTGCCGCCCAGCTCCATCGAGCATTTCATGACCTGGTCGGCGGCCTGTTTCAGCAGGATGCGACCCACCTCGGTCGAGCCGGTGAAGGTCAGCTTGCGGACCTTCGGGTTCTCGCAGAATTCCTTGCCCACGTCGGAGGAGCGCGAGGAGGTGACGATGTTAAGCACGCCCGCCGGGATTCCCGCGCGGTGGGCGAGGACGGCCATGGCTGTGGCCGACAGCGGCGTTTCTGCGGCGGGGCGGCCGACGAAGGCGCAGCCTGCGGCCAGTGCGGGCGCGGCCTTGCGCGCGATCATGGCGTTGGGGAAGTTCCACGGCGTGATCGAGGCCGCGACGCCGATGGGCTGCTTCATCACCATGATGCGCTTGTCGCGCTGGTGGCCGGGGATGGTTTCGCCGTAGATGCGCTTTGCCTCCTCGCCGAAGAACTCGATGAAGCCCGCGCCATAGGCGATTTCACCGCGCGATTCGGACAGGGGTTTGCCCTGCTCGGCGGTCATGATGATGGCGAGGTCTTCCTGGTTGGCCATCATCAGGTCGAACCACTTGCGCATCACGGCGGCGCGTTCCTTGCCGGTCCAGGTCGCCCAGTCCTTTTGCGCGGTGTAGGCGGCGTCGATGGCCTTTGCCACGTCTTCGCGGGACAGGTCGGTCATCTGCGCGATGACGTCGCCGCGGGCCGGGTTGGTCACGTCGAAGGTATTGCCT
The DNA here is from genome assembly GCF_049800975.1 of Sagittula sp. S175. Taxonomy (NCBI): domain Bacteria; kingdom Pseudomonadati; phylum Pseudomonadota; class Alphaproteobacteria; order Rhodobacterales; family Roseobacteraceae; genus Sagittula; species Sagittula sp. S175. The sequence continues at coordinate 76,253 of NZ_JBNAGB010000023.1, read as the reverse complement.
GTCTCGATGAACTCGCCGTTGATGTAGGCGCGGGGTTCCAGAAGGCTCGGGTCCTTGAGCAGGCTCTTGAGGTCGGTCGATTGGTCCAGCATGGTGTTCACTCCGCAATGTTGGGCGTAGCCTGACCATCTAGAGCGACCAAAGTACAGAAGCAAAGTGGAGATGGGGATGGACCTGACCGACGCCTACGAGAACGGGGCCTATATCGAGGGCGCGGCGGAGTACCCCGCGCGCTGGGCGAAGGCGGCGGCGCGTTACCGGGCGCAGCTGGCGGAACTTGGGCTGGCGCGGCTGGACCTGTCCTATGGCGCGGGGGAGCGAGAGAAGCTGGACCTGTTCCTGCCCGGCGAGTCGCATGACGGACCGCCCAAGGGGTTGGTGGTCTTTGTCCACGGTGGCTACTGGCGGCGGTTCGACCGCAAGGACTGGTCGGACCTGGCCGAGGGCGCGCGGGCGCGGGGCTGGGCGGTGGCGATGCCGTCCTATGACCTGTGCCCGGCGGTGCGCATTTCCGAGATCACGCGGCAGGTGGCGGCGGCGGTTTGCTTTGCGGCGCGTGAGGTGGACGGGCCGATCCGGCTGGCGGGTCATTCGGCGGGCGGGCACCTTGTGGCGCGGATCGCCGTGCCGGGCGTACTGCCCGAAGCGGTCGAGGCGCGGGTGGTGGACGTGATGCCGATCTCTCCGCTTTCCGATCTGCGGCCCCTGATGCAGACGGCGATGAATGCGGATTTGCGTCTGGATATGGCCGAGGCGGAGGCAGAGAGCCCGATCTTGCTGCCTGCGCCGCGGGCGAAGGTGTCTGTCTGGGTTGGGGGGAGCGAACGGCCCGCGTTCATCGATCAGGCGAACTGGCTGCACGATGCCTGGGGGGCGCATGTGACCATCGTGCCGGGGCACCATCATTTCAACGTCATCGAGCCGCTGGGGGAGCCCTACAGCGCCATTGTCGAGACCCTGCTGGGGCTGTGAATGGGCGATCTGCGTTGGGCGGATGTGGCCGCGGCGTTTCGGGCTGACGGAAGCCTGCGCGATATCGTGGTCTTCGGGACCGATTTGGCGAACTGGCAGAGGGCTCTGGACGCGCTGCGGCGCTGGCCGTTGTCCTATACCGTTGACGGCGTTGCGGCCCCGGTGCCGGAGGCTGTCGAGGCGTTGCTGGACCCGGGCGCGGCGCGGGTGCTTGGTGTCGATCTAGGCGGCGTCGTGGTGAACTGTCACGGGTTTGACGAGGGTGAGATCGAGATGGACCTGGACCCGAGGGAGGTCAGGGGGCAGGCGGCTTTGGACCTCGTGGCGGGGTTCATGGCGGTCTTGGGACGCGCCGTGGGGCGGGACGTGGTGCTGACCGATGAAGGTGAGCGGGCGGGTGCGTTGCTGCGCTTTGTCCTTGCCGGGGATCGCGTGCGGCTGGGGTGACCCTCGCCCGGGCGAGGGTGCGAGAGGCGCTGCCTCTCGCGCTCTCCGAGGTATTTGCGAAACCAAAGAAGGGGCGGGCGGGGTGCTCCTTGGTTTGGGATGGATTTTTTCGGGTAGGGTTTCCAAGGATTGCGGTCCGGGCCGCGTCCAAGGGACAAGATGCGTATGAGCGTGGACCTCGACCCCTTGGCCCGGGCCGCCGCCGATGGCGACCGCGAGGCATTCGGCCTGCTGGTGGAGCGGGTCTATGACCGTGTCTTTGCCTATGCGGTGCGGGTGACGGGGAGCTGTGTCGAGGCGGAGGACCTGGCGCAGGACATCTGCGCGGCGCTGCCGGTGAAGCTGCGGGGGTGGCGCGGCGAGGGGGCCTTGACCACCTGGCTGTACCGGATCGTGGTGAACGCGGCGCGGGACCGGTTCCGGCGGCAGGCTGTGCGCACAAAGGCCGCCGAGGGCTGGGGCGACTGGGAGCAGGGGCGTCTGGCCATGCTGGCCGAGGAGGCGGTGCGGCGCGACTGGCTGACGGAGGCCATGGCGGGGCTGTCGGTGGAACTGCGCGAGACTTTGGCGTTGGTGCTGGACGGGGTGAGCCATGCGGAGGCGGGCGCGGTGCTGGGGGTGTCCGAAGGGACCGTCAGCTGGCGGATTTCCGAGGCGAAAAAGCGGTTGCGCGCGGTGAAGGACGCCGAGGCGGGAGAGGTGCGATGACGGATGATCTGGACGATCTGAAGGCCATGATGGGCCAGCCGCCCGCGCCTTATCCCGCGCGGAAGGCTGAGGCGATTGCCCTTGCGATGAAGAATTTCGACCGTTTGCAGGAAAGTCGCCAAGGAATTGGAGAGGAGGCGCGTCTGAGTTCTGTAACCGGCCCGAGGGGCCTGATTGGAGGACTCAAGATGCTGATTGCCAACAATACCCGCGCCGTGCTGGCGGCCACGACCGCGCTGGCGGCGGTGGCGCTGATTGCCGTGGTGCCTGTGCTGACCCGTGGGCCGGGGGCGCTGGAGGATGCGCTGAATGGTGGACTGAGCGAGCAGGCGGCGAAGCCTGAGGTTGTCGTTGCGCCGAACATGGCCACGCCGGAGATCGTCGTGGAGGAGGCAGAGGCGCCGATGGCTGCGGATGCGCCTGCTCCCGCGCCCAGAGGGGTGTTCACCCGGGCGATGCCTGCGCCGAAGATGCGGGCCGGGGATGCGGCGAGGGCGCGCGAACTGGGGGCGATCGCCCCGACTGCTCAGCGGAATGAGGAGTTTCGTCCGGAGCCTTTGCCGGTTCCGGAGGCGGACACGGAGGCCTTTCCCGAGGCGGAAGACAATCCAGTCAAGGTTACGGCGGAGTCGCCTGTGTCGACCTTTTCCATCGACGTGGACACGGCGTCCTGGTCGATCCTGCGCAATTCGCTGACTGCCGGGACGCTGCCGCCGAAGGACGCAGTGCGGATCGAGGAGATGGTGAACTATTTCTCGTACGACTATCCGGCGCCGGAGGGGGGGATGCCCTTTGCCACCCAAGTGGGCGTGAGCGACAGCCCGTGGCGGGCGGGGACGCAGTTGGTGCAGATCGGGCTGCAGGGGGCGATGCCTGCCGAGCGGCCCGCGATGAACCTGGTGTTCTTGGTGGATACCTCGGGGTCGATGCAAGACGCCAACAAGCTGCCGCTGTTGAAGCAGAGCTTTCGCCTGATGCTGGGGCAGTTGGGGGCGGAGGACCGGGTGTCCATCGTGACCTATGCCGGATCGGCGGGGCGGGTGCTGGAGCCGACACCGGCGAGCGAGCGGCAGACGATCCTTGCCGCGCTGGATCGGCTTGAGGCGGGGGGCAGCACGGCGGGGCAGGCGGGGCTGCAGCAGGCCTATGCCACGGCGGCGGAGATGAAGCGCGACGGCGCGGTTGCCCGCGTGATCCTTGCGACGGACGGGGATTTTAACGTGGGGATTTCCGAGCCGGGCAAGCTGAAGGATTACATCGCGGCGCAGCGGGACAGTGGGACCTATCTGTCGGTTCTGGGGTTCGGGCGCGGCAATCTGGATGATGCGACGATGCAGGCGCTGGCGCAGAACGGCAACGGGATGGCGGCCTATATCGACACGCTGGCCGAGGCGCAGAAGGTGCTGGTGGACCAGTTGACCGGGGCCTTGGTGCCCATCGCGGATGACGTGAAGATCCAGGTGGAGTGGAACCCGGCGCTGGTCGCAGAGTATCGGCTGATCGGCTACGAGACGCGGGCGCTGCGGCGTGAGGATTTCAACAACGACAAGGTGGATGCGGGCGAGATCGGCGCGGGACACCAGGTGACGGCGCTGTACGAGATTACGCCGGTGGGGTCGGACGCGCGGATGACGGATCCGTTGCGTTATGCCGCCGAGGTGTCCCCGTCTGCGGAGGCTGCGGCGGTGGAGAGCGACGAGTTGGGCTTTCTGCGGTTGCGGTACAAGGCGCCGGGTGAGGCGGAGAGCCAGTTGATCGAGGCGCCGATCTTGGCGGATGCCGGGCCATTGGCGCAGGCGGATTGGGCGGTGGCGATCGCCGGGTTTGGGCAGCTTTTGAAAGGGTCGACGCTGATCGGGGATTGGTCGATGGGCGATGCGATCGCCCTGGCGCAGGCGTCGAAGGGGGCGGACCCATATGGCTATCGCAGCGAGGCGATTACCCTGATGCGGCTGGCGGAGAGCCTGATGCAGTGATGGAGCGGGCGGGGACGGCGCTCGCGCTGGCGCGCATCGCCCCGCCCACCGTCCCGTTGACCGGGTTCGAGGGACGGCTAGGTCCTGTGCATGACATTTGATCCTGATGCTCCTGTTTTCGACAGCCTCATTGCCCTCAACTCTTGGGCCAAGCCCTTTTGGGAGGAGCGGCGCGCCCTGATCGAGGCCCGCAAGTGGAACGTAAGCGCGCCGGACCAGGGCGGCAACGTCGAGACGCAGGACTGGCTGAGACGGTTCATCCCGGCGCGCAGCGCGGCGACGCTGGCTTTGCTGAGTAGCCCGAGAGCAGGTCTGGCGGATCACGTGAGGGAGTTGCACGCGGTGGCGCAGGCCTTCCTGAGTGACCCGGAGATCGCCGGGGTTCGGCCCGGCGCGCCCATGCAACAGGTCACCGCGAACAGCTGGTTGGTGAACGGGGCTCCTGAACTGGATGCCTACACGCCAGGGATGGCGCTGGCCGATGTGTTGCTGCTGGGCGTCCACAGTCTGCGGGAGATGGAGGTCACCGAGCCGCTGGATATCGGCGGACAGGTGTTTCCGCTGGGCTTGAACCTGTGCGCTGCACGGCTGAGGGCGCCGTTGGAGGCCGGGAAATGCGTCTTTGGTCCCTTTTCCGATTTCTCTGCCGCGCGGTTTGACAGGGCGGATTTTCGCGAGGCGGAGTTCCATGGTGTGACCAGTTTTGCCGTTTCGGGATTTGGGGGGGATGCGCTGTTTTCCTTTGCGCGGTTCCTTGGGCACGGGCATTTCCATGCCACCGGCTTTGATGCGGCGTGTCGGCTCGAGGGGTGCCGTTTCGAGGACGGATGCGGGTTCGATGGTGCGCTCTTTGCCACGCAGCCGGATTTCACAGGGGCCAACTTTGACGGCGACAGCAGTTTCGCCGATGCGGCTTTCAAGGAGGGGGCGCGGTTCGAAGGTGCCTCGTTTCCGGGGCGGGTCTATGTCGGGCGCATCCCTAAAGCGGTGCGGGACGCGATCCTTGCGGCGGATCATCCCTGAGATTGGCTGAGAGCATCTTCGCGCGCCTGTCACAGAACCGACACGCCGGTGTTACAAGCGCCGCGCAAAGGCTGGCGGAGACCAAGGACAGGGAACCGTGACATGACCTTTCGCCATATCTGTTTGACGAGTGCGCTGGCGCTGGCCGCCGGGACCGCTTCGGCGGAGATGAATTTCAACCGGATCGCGTCGTTTGCCACGCCGCTGAACATGGCCGAGGGCGAGGACCGGGGGCGCGAGACCTCGGCCGAGATCATCGCGGCGTCGGCGGACGGTATGACGCTGGTCTACACAGACAGCCCGCTGGGCGTGGTGGGGCGCATCGACATCACCGACCCGAAGGCGCCCAAGGCGCTGGGGAACACCGATGTGGGCGGCGAGCCGACCTCGGTCACGGTGTTGGGGAACACGGCTTACGTGGCGGTGAACACATCGGAGTCGTATACGCAGCCGTCGGGCAAGCTGGTGGAGGTCGACCTGCTGTCGGGTGAGATCGGCGAGAGCTGTGACCTGGGTGGCCAGCCGGATTCGACGGCGCATGACGAGGCAGGGACCTTTGTCGTCGTGGCGATCGAGAATGAGCGGGACGAGGACCTGGGCGACGGGCGCGTGGGGCAGATGCCGGCGGGCTGGGTGTCGAAGGTCCTCATCGAGGACGGCGCGATGAACTGCGACGTGCAGGTGATCGACGTGACCGGGCTGGCGGAGATCGCGCCGGAGGACCCGGAGCCGGAATTTGTCGACGTGAACGCGCTGGGCGAGGTCGTGGTGACCTTGCAGGAGAACAACCACATGGTGGTGATCGGGGCCGATGGCACCGTTATGAACCACTTTTCGGCGGGCGCGGTGGACCTGAAGCGCATCGACACGAAGGACGAGCGCGGCGCTCTGCGGTTCGTCGATGCTCAGCCCGGTCGCCTGCGCGAACCGGACGGTGTGCAGTGGATCAACGATGACAATTTCATGATCGCCAACGAGGGCGACATGGACGGCGGCTCGCGCTCCATTACGGTGTTCAACAAGAACGGTGATCTGGTTTGGGAATCCGGGTCGGATTTCGAGACGGCGATGATCCAGGCGGGGCACTACCCGGACAAGCGGTCCGACGCGAAGGGCGTGGAGCCGGAAGGCATGGAATTCGCAGTGATCGGCGGCACGCCCTATGCCTTTGTCCTGGGCGAGCGGTCGTCCACCGTGTCGGTCTACGACGTCAGCAATCCGGCAGCCCCGGCGTTCACGCAGCTTCTGCCGTCGGGGATCGCGCCGGAGGGGGCGATTGCCATCCCGGAGCGCGGCCTGTTCGTGACGGCGAACGAGGCGGACCTGATCGAGGACGGCGGCGCGCGGGCGCATGTGTCGATCTATGAGTTGCAGGATGCCCCGGCGGCCTATCCGCAGCTGACCTCGGAAGGCGCGGATCAGCTGATTGGCTGGGGCGCGGTTTCCGGCATGGTGGCGGATGGCGGGTTGATCCACGCGGTCAACGACAGCTTTTACGGCTATCAGCCGACGATCTTTACCATCGACCCGTCGCAGACCCCGGCGCGGATCGTGGCGGCCCTGCCGGTGCTGCGCGCCGATGGCAACCCGGCGCAGAAGCTGGACATGGAAGGCATCACGCTGGACGGCGAGGGCGGTTTCTGGGTGGCCTCGGAAGGGCGCACCGACCGGGTGGTGCCGCATGCGCTGTACCACGTGGGCGCAGACGGTGTGATCGACAAGGAGATCGGCCTGCCAACGGAGCTGATGTCGGTGGAGACGCGCTTTGGCTTCGAGGGGATCACCAAGATTGGTGACACCCTGTGGGTGGCCGTGCAGCGCGAGTGGAAGGACGATCCGAAGAACACCGTGAAGTTGGTGGCCTACAACATCGAGACCGAGGAATGGGGCGCGGTGCGCTACGAGAAGGCGGCACCGGAGAAGGGCTGGGTCGGGCTGTCCGAGATCGTAGCCTTTGGAGACTGGGTCTACGTGATCGAGCGGGACAACCAGATCGGCGCGGAAGCGGTGACCAAGAAGGTGTACCGCATCCCGGCCTCGGAGATGGTGCCTGCGGCGCTTGGCGGTGACCTGCCGGTGGTGTCGAAGGAAGAGGTGGCGGACCTGATCCCGGCGCTGGCGGCACAGGGTGGCTACGTGGTCGACAAGGTCGAAGGCCTGGCGATCATGCAGGACGGCACGATCTGGGCATCGACCGACAATGACGGCGTGGACGACAGCTCGGGCGAGACGTTCTTTTGGCAGGTCGGCACGGCCGAAACCGCATCGAACTGAGGTTCGCTGATCCCTTTGCTGATCCCATGGCAATGCCCCGCAGCAGGCTGCGGGGCATTCCTGTTTTACCCGGGCTTGCGCCCGGGCCGTTGGGGGCGCTGCCCCCGTCGCCCCTGCTGAGCGACTCCCCCGGAGATATTTGCGCCAAGAAGAAGCGGCAGGCGGTGCATGCGACCTTGGTCTTATGCATTCATGTGCGCGGAATCCTTGATCTGAGCGGGTATGGGGCCGAACCTTTGCCTCGTGATGCACAATATTGCACATCGTGTAGATCCGTGGGGAGGAGCCTCGGGCCGCGCGGGTCAGGGAGGGACCATGTATCTGAATGCAAACAACCCGCTGGCGGCGGGCGATATCCTGAATGCTTTGGAAGCCGCGCTGTATCGCGGGCGGATCGGGCGGCGGCGATTCATGCAGCTGGCCTTGGCCAGCGGGGCGTCGATGATGGCGGTCAAGGCCATGGCGCAGGAGGGCGGCGACGCGGCGATCACGCAACTGTACAACGCGCGAGAGATGCAGGAGTCCTATGATTTCGTCGTCGTGGGTTCCGGGTCCTCGGGGGCTGTGGTGGCCGGTCGGCTGGCGGATTCGGGCGCTTAGGTACTGCTGCTGGAGGCCGGTGGCACCGACCAGGTGGAGGCCGTGCTGAACCCGGGTATGTGGCCGACCAACCCGCGGTCCGAGCGCGACTGGGGTTATACGGCGGATGCGGCGGACAGCGTGAACGGGCGGCAGCTGATCCTGCCCATGGGCAAGGTGGTCGGCGGCGGGTCGTCGATCAACGTGCAGATCTGGGCGCGCGATCACAAGAACGATTTCGACATGTGGGCCGCCGAGGCGGGCGACGACGCGTGGAACTATGCCTCGGTGCTGGAGATCTACAAGCGGATCGAGGACTGGCAGGGCACGCCGGATGCGGATCGGCGCGGCACGGGCGGGCGCGTCTACGTCGAGCAGGTGCAGGACCCCAATCCGATTGCGCCCGCGATGCTGAAGGCCTGCGAGTCGGTGGGCATCAAGGCCTATGACGACATGAACGGTGTCATAATGGAGGGCGAGGGCGGTGCCGCGCTGGCCAATGTGCGCATCCGCGACGGGCGGCGGCTGAACGTGCCGCAGGCCTACCTGTACCCGGTGCTGAAGCAGGGTAACATCACGCTGCTGACCGGGGCCTAGGTGCATCGCCTGACGATGGATGGCAAGCGCGTCACCGGCGTGGAATTCGAGAAGGACGGCGCGGTGCAGACGGTCAAGGCCGGGCGCGTCGTGCTGTCGGCGGGGGCGATCAACACGCCGAAGATCCTGATGCTGTCGGGGATCGGGCCGAAGGGTGAGCTGGATCGTCTGGGATTGGAAACGGCTGTGGATCGGCCCGGCGTGGGTCAGGGCTTTCAGGATCACGTGCTGGTGGCGGGCTGCATCTGGGAATACAACGAGCCGCAGGCGCCGAAGAATTCCCTGGCGGAGGCCACCTATTTCTGGAAATCCGCGCCGGATCTGGATGGGCCGGACACGCAGCCGTTCCAGATCGAGGTGCCCTATGCGACCGAGGTGACGGGTCCGCAGTTCGCGCCTCCGGCGGGGGCGTGGACGATTTCGCCCGGGCTGGTACGGCCGAAGTCGCGCGGTCGGGTCTACCTGGAATCGAGTGATCCCAAGGCGATGGCGAAGGTGGATGCGCAGTTCCTGTCCCATGAAGACGACGTGACGGCGGTCATGCGGTCGATCGAGAAGTGCCGCGAGATCGGCAATTCGGCGGCGATGTCGGAGTTCGTGAAGCGCGAGGTGATGCCGGGGCAGATGTCAGAGGATGATCTGCGCAATTTTGCCAAGAACGCGGCAGGGACGTACTTCCACGAAAGCTGCACCTGCCGGATGGGGCAGGATGACGGGGCCGTGGTGGATGCGCGTCTGTCGGTTTACGGGGTCGAGGGGCTGACCATCGTCGATGCCTCGATCATGCCGCGGGTGACGACAGGCAACACCATGGCTCCTTGTGTCGTCATCGGCGAGCGGGCGGCGGATATCCTGTTGAGTTAAGCGTCAGCGACCTTGTTAGGCGCGTCTCCTTGTTGGGGTGCGCCCAATCGCCATCGTGGGAAGGCCTATGGCCGATAGGAGGATCAGGAATTGATCCGAAGGCAATGGCGCGCGGTTTCGTGGCGAGCCTGCTCGGATTGTTCGAACTGTCCGGGCTCGGCTGGTCCGTGCCGGACTTCAGCATCCTGTCACGTCCGCTGCGCGGCAGGCGCGTCTGCGAGATCATGACGAGAGGGGCCAGAAGACCTCGAAGGTGGCGATCCCGTATCGCGCTTCAAAGAGGGCGCTGCTTCTGCTCGGGAACAGTACCGGCGTCCAGATCGAAGGCGAATGGTGCACGCGCAAGTATGGCGGAGACCAAATCGAATTGCGTGACGCTGCTCGCACAAAGGCTGATGTCCGTTCGCCAATGCGCTTGAACCAATGGCGCGCTTGGGACCGCAAGGTTGCCGAAATCCAAATCCGGGCAGGTGTCATGAACCACTTCGCGGCCCACGGCATCCCGGTCACCTTGGCCTTGGGATAACTGTGTCCGGGGAAAGGGGAACTGAGGGCAACAGCCGATTTGTGCAACAGCGCCATTTGGAATGACAACCTGCTCTTAAACCTTGTGTGCCAGCCTGAATGCGCAACCAAGGAGAGGCCGATGCCAGAGGATCCCGATCTGTCATTTGTTCTGTGCGTAGTTTCCGGCGCATTGGCGATTGCCGCCGGTGCCTTTGGCGCGATGAACCTGACACCATCGTTCGCCGGTGTGCTTGGTTTTCTGGCTCTGATCCGTATTTGCTGGCTGGATGACAATATTGCAAATGACCTTTTGGACCGGGACGTCTTGCCTCAAAGCTACCGCAATGCGCAGCGGCGCCAGGAGCACATCGAGAGTTTCCTTCTGGGGCGTCCATGGGGGGACAAGGACCTGACACCGGCTTTGGTTGCCACGCGCATGCGGGCCGAAGCAGATGTTTGGCTTGCTGTGATCCTATCAGGAACTGCGGCGTTGCTGGCGCAAGCCGCACCTCTAGGGGTGGGTCTGTCCGCTTTACTTGCCTTTTTGGGTTTCGGCTTGGCGTTCCGCACCGCCGACAAGGTATCTGCAACACTTTGGATGGTCGAGTGTGGGCGCCCTTTGCCCAGGGAGGCGCTTGTACGACGACACGTCTGGGCGCATTCCACAACGCGAGACAGGGATTAGGCTCAGGCTGCCGGTCAAAGTGATGGTGGATTTTGTTCACCGCTCGGTGGGCGAATTGCGCAGCAATTCTGCTGGGAGGGCGCTTGCTGTGATCGCCTCGCCAAGCGGCCTGACCCGGTGCCGTTTTCGGGCCGCTCCCGTCGTGATGCCACCTTTCGGGCCCGAGAGCGAACGGGTCCATAACGGGAAATACAACAGCTGAGGCGTCAGTAACGACTGTCGACAGCTTGTCCGGGAAGGCATCGGTGGCGCGCGCTGGACGGTGGCACGCCTGATGAAGGACATGGATATTCAGGGCTTCATCCTTGGCAAACCGCATTGAATGGCAATCGCTGACAAGAAGACACCGTGTTCCCTCTCGCAAAAGAATCGCATGGGCTGCCGGGCAGAGTGGATGGACAAGGTGAGCCGGAAGTTCGCTCGCCATTGCGCTTGGATCAATGGCGCACTGCCCCTTACATTTCGTCATCGCGGAGGATCGTCGCTGGCGCGCCAGCTCTTCAGGACACACCGGTTTCGTGCTCCTTTCTCGGACCGTTTCTGTGGATTGCCCTGCCGCGCAGTGGACCAAACGACCAATGGGCTATTCGAAGCCGAATGCATCCATCGACGCGGCTCTTGGCGCAACTTCGAAGCCGCAGTATCCGGGTCCTTGGAATGGGCGTCTGGTTCAATGACCGCCGCTTGCTCGAGCCCATCGGGAATATCCCGGCAGCCGAGGCAGAAGTCAACTTCCATGCATGTCTCGAAACTGAAGATCTCGCCGCGTAACTGGCAGTAATCAAGCTACGGCCAAGCCGGCACGGTTCGTCGTTTTGGCGGACCAGACGTTGAAAGCCTTCTAACAGCGCGGCTCTGAGCGGTTTGGCGTCTGGCTTCAATCCGCCAAGCTGTGCGTCGCTCAAGGGATTTGGGAGGTATACTTTGCCACGCTTCATGCGCGGCACCCCCACAAGTACCCCAACTTTAGGGATACAGCACCGGACCAACGCGGACAGCATCGGACCAAGCGAAACCGCGTTTCCCTTGCAAACTTGGTTTTTTTGGAGGTCTCCGACTTTCCCTGAACGAGAAAGTGGTGCCGGTGAAGGGACTCGAACCCCCGACCCCATCATTACGAATGACGTGCTCTACCAGCTGAGCTACACCGGCATCTGGTGGACGGCCCAATAGCAGGCCGTCCGAAGCTTGAAAAGCACAAAATCATCGTGACAGGGCGCGGCGCGCATCTGGTGCCTTAGCTTGCCGCCTTGGCCGGCTCGTCGACGATCTCTGCGTCTTCGGGTTCCGTCGCGGTAGAAGCAGCAGAAGTCGCGGCAGGCGGGGTCACGTCGATGACCTCGGATTTTACCGGGACTTCGGTCAGGGCGCCGTCCTGCGAATGGTCCTCAAGCGAACCGATGATCAGCGGCAGCATGTTGGCACCGGCAGGCAGCACGACCTCGGACTGCGGCGGGGTCTTCCACGCCAAGGTGTCGAATGCGCCGCAGTTCGAGCAGGTCGGGCGCCAGTCGGCGTGGATCGTGTTGCAGTTCTCGCAGACCCACTGCGGACCGCGCGGCGCGGTGACGGCCTTGGCCAGCCAGCCACGGACCACCTGATCCTTGGCGCCTTCGCCCTTCTCGATCGCGGCCATGATGGCAAGCACGCGGGCGTCGGGCTCCTTCTCGGGCAGGTCGCCCAGCGAGCGGCGCGCCTCGGGGAAGTTCTCGGCGGCGAGGTTCAGTTCGGCCAGCAGCAGTTTCGTCTCGCGGTGATCCGGTTGCAGTCGGGTCAGCGGGACGAAGCGCTTGATGCGCTGGTCGGGGGTCTCGTTCGGCTCGATCGCGGCGTAGGCGGCTGCAAGGTCCGGATGGGGGTGGCTTTCCCACGCTTTTTTCAGAACGCGCATGGCGTTGCGCGGACGGTTCTGGGCGATGTAGGCACGCGCGGCCTTGGCGGCAGCGGGCACCAGATCGGGAGAGTTGCGATTCGCCTCGATGGCTTTTTCAGCCGCCGCGATGGATTCGTCACGGTTCTCGATCTCGGTGGCCTGGCTCAGCGCCAGCACCGCGTCGCGACGCTTGTAGACGTCACGCGGCAGAGACCCGTGCTTCAGCTTGGCCGAAAGTGTCTTGCGTGCGCCTTCCCAGTCTTCCTTTTTGGCCTGCAACTGCAGCAGCGTGTCCTGCACTTCCTCATGCTTCGGCTTGATGGCAAAGGCGCGCTCCGCAAGGGCCAGAGCTGTGTCGGTGTCCCCCTCGGCCAGCTTCTGGTGCATGATCCCACGAATGCCGACGAAACGGGTCGAATCACGCTTCAGCAGGCGCTTGTAGACTTCCTCGGCCTTCTTGCGGTCGCCCATCATCTCGGCGGCCTGTGCGGTCACGAGGTCGGTCAACTCCGGTTTGTGGAGGTACTTTTCGGCCCGCTGCGCCTTGGCAATGGCCACACGGCCCTCGCCCGAGGCCAATGCCATCATGCCTTCTGACAGGGCCTCGTAACCCTTGCGTTCGCGATTGCGGTGGAAATACCGAGACAGCGCGGTTTCGTCGCCGTTGATGAAGCGCAGCGTGGCAATCAAAATGCTGAAGACCTGAATGAACAGCCAGACAGCGGCGATCAGCACGATGGCGCCAAGGAACATCATGATGGGCGTCAGAGTGTATTCCTTGCCCGCAAGGGTGATCCTTGCCTGCGCCAACCCGGTGCCGTCCGCCTCGATCAGGTATCCGAGCCCAAGGGTCAGCGCCGCAACCAGCGCGATGAAAACGACGATCTTAATGAGTGACCACAACATGTTTTCGTAACCCTTATTGCTGGTTCAATTGCTGGGCGAGAGCCGATGCCTCGGCCAAGGCGTCACTGCGCTGGTTCGCGCGGGCGATCCACGCATCCATCGCAGCCTTGGCCTCCGCTGGCAGAGCCTCCAGTTCGGTCAACGCCGTGGCAAGCTCGCCGTTCCGCACCGCTGCCTCGGCCCGGGACAGGATCGCATCGGTCGAGCTGCCCTCCTGCGGAGTGACCGATCGCGCACCCAACTGGCTTTGGAAAAATGCGCCGAGACCACCGCCGCTTGCCTCGCCCTCAGGCGACTGGGCCTTGCGCGATGCTGCCAATGCGTCACGCGCTGCATCCGGGAAGGAAGCCGCCAGAGCGGCGACCGTCGGCACACCCTCGTCCGCGGTTGCGGACAGCGCGTCGGTCACGGTCACACCGTTCTCGGCCACGATGGCCAGAGGTTCTGCGAAGGGCTGCCCCTCCTGCACGCGCGCTGTGACGTCGGCCAACGCAGCGCGGGCCGCGGCCAGCCGGGCCTGATCCTCTGCGCTTGTTTCCAGAGCGCGGGCTTCTTCGACGATCTGCTGCATCTCGGCGGTCTTCTGATCCAGCTGCTGCGACAGCGCGGCTTTCTCGGCTTCCAGTGCGGCCTGCTGCTCGGACACGGCGCTGCGCAAGGCCTCCAGTTCACGCTCATAGGCAGCGATGGCTTCCGGCGAGACCGCCTCTGCAAGCGGCTGCTTTTCCAGCGCGGTCATACGGCTTTCGAGCGCTGCGATCTGATCGCCGAGCCCGGTCAGCTTGCCGTCCATCTCGGACAGGCCGTCCTGAACACCGGCCAACCCGTTCTCCAGCGCGGCCAGGTCGATGCCGGACACCTTCTGTTGCACCTCGGTGACCTGCTCGTTCAGAGCGGCGAGACCATCCAGTCGCGCGCCCTGTTCGCTTAACGCCGTTCTGGTTTCGGCTTCGAAGGGGTTCTCGCCACCACCGGCGAAGCCCATGACCGCGGCGCCGTAGCCAAGCCCGGCAGCGATCACGCCGCCCAGAAGCATCGGAACGAAACCACTTTTCTTTTCGGTTTCAACCAAGGCGGGAACAGAAGGTGAGGCAACCGGGCCTGTAGACCCGGCGGGTTCTTCCGGACCGGCGCCGTCGGGCCCAGATGTCTGGGTCTCTTCGACCTGTTCGTCCTTGCTCGGGTCAGTCCCAGCGATGGCTGCATCGGAGGTCGTCTCGACTGTACCAGCAAGGGCCGCGTCGCCGTCAACTTCTGCCTGAGAGCCTTCCGCCGCTACTGTCCCTTCGACTGCAGCGTCGGACTCGGTTGGGACCGTGCCCTCCAGTGTCGCATCAGTCGCTTCCCCGACACTTTCCTCCGGCGTCCGGTTCTCGTCTGTTTCGGTGGCCGCCTTGGACTTCTTGCCCTTGGCGGATTTGTCTTCAGTCGTGTCTGCCACGTCCTGTCACCCTCTCAACCTGACGATCCGGGGAAGCTCCCGGATCCCTCCATCCGCGTCCGCGCCGCGCCCAGCAACTCCAAGACCGTTTCCAGCATCGCCGCCGAGTCGGGCCGTTCCGCGACCTTCAGGGACTCTATATGGAGCGGTGTGACGGCGAAGGCCACCGCTTCACTCATGGCCGCGACAAGAAGCGGCGCTTTGTTGGGCTGATTGGCCAATAAATGCCCTGATCGAGGCGAAAACACCGGAGCAACCACCGGTACATCGCCATCAAGCACGGCGCGGGCGTCCTGGTTCAGACTACAGGCGGGCTGATCGTAGACGATGGCGCGCTCCGTCGGGATCCCGCCGCGGGTCAACCGCTCTGCTATGTCACCGCGCGTATTTCGGCCAGACAGGTGCAACAGCGGTCCCTGGACCTTCGTGTCCAGGATAATTCGCACCAGGTGATCCGCGTCTGCACAGACCATCTCCAGAGGCAGACCTGCGGCACGCGCCGCCTGCGCGGTTGCCGGTCCCACGACATAGGTCGGAAGGATGAGGTGCCTGCCGCGAGCCTTCCAGGCTGCAACACCATTCGCAGAGGTGAAGATCAACCCGCGGGCACCCTCCGGGTCCACCGGATCATCGGAAAAGACGATGTCGAACAAAGGGGAATTCACGTCGCGGAATATGGCCCCGCGCGACCTCAACGCGGCGACAAACCGCTCCGCCGACGCCCGCGGGCGTGTCATCAACAAGACAGGCAGGTCTGTGACCATCTGGCCTCCGGCGTTGTGGGGCGCGTCTTCCGGTGGTACTCGCTACCGCCAGACAAGGCAACGGGAGCGCCCGGAATGACTGATCCCCTCATCCTCGGGCTGGAAAGCAGCTGCGACGACACTGCGGCAGCCTTGCTGCGCGGGCGAGAGGTGCTGTCGTCCGTGGTCGAGGGGCAGAACAGCCTGCACGCGGCCTACGGTGGTGTCGTGCCCGAAATCGCGGCCCGTGCCCATGCTGAGAGACTGGACCTTTGTGTCGAGCGCGCGCTGGAGGAGGCAGGCGTGACGCTGAAGGAAGTCGATGCCATTGCTGTCACTGCCGGTCCCGGCCTGATCGGTGGCGTCTTGTCGGGCGTCATGATGGGCAAGGGGCTGGCCACCGGCCTTGGCGTGCCGCTGGTTGGCGTGAACCACCTTGCCGGGCATGCATTGACGCCGCGCCTGACCGACGGGCTTGTCTATCCTTACCTCATGCTTCTGGTTTCGGGCGGTCATTGCCAATTCCTGATCGTGCGCGGCCCGCAGGACTTCACCCGCCTCGGCGGTACTATAGACGACGCACCGGGCGAAGCGTTCGATAAGACAGCGCGTCTGCTGGGCTTGCCGCAGCCGGGCGGACCCTCCGTCGAAGCCGAAGCGCTCAAGGGCAGCGAAAAGACCTACCGATTCCCCCGCCCCCTGCTGGATCGCGATGGCTGTGACCTGTCCTTTTCGGGCCTCAAAACCGCCTTGATGCGGCAGCGCGATCAGATCGTCGCGCAGAAAACAGGGCTGACGGTTCAGGATCGCGCCGACCTCTGCGCCGGGTTCCAGGCGTCCGTGCGCGACGTCCTCGCAGAGAAAACCAGACGCGCTATTGCTTTGTATCTGAGTGAAAACCCTTCCGAACCTGCCCTCGCCGTCGCCGGAGGCGTTGCTGCCAACATGGCGATCCGGGCCGCGCTGGAGGGCGTGTGTGTTAACCACGGTCTCAGATTCACGGCCCCTCCGCTGCGTCTGTGTACAGATAATGCCGCAATGATAGCCTATGCCGGGTCCGAACTTCTGGCGGCGGGTGTCAGCCACGACATGACCTTGTCTGCCCGCCCCCGCTGGCCGCTGGATCGCACCGCGACTCCACTGGTCGGCCACGGAAAGAAAGGAGCAAAGGCATGAGCCTGACGATCCTCGGTTCCGGCGCTTTCGGAACCGCTCTGGCTGTCGCCCTGTCCCGCGATGACCGTCCCGTCACGATATGGGGTCGCGACCCCTACGCCGTGTCGCGCATCCGCGATCACCGCTCGTCGCCCCGGTTGTCCGGTATTCGCCTTCCCAACAGCGTTTTGGCCACCACGGATCTTCAAAAGGCTGCCAGCGCCGAGACCGTGCTGATCGCAGTCCCGGCCCAGAGCCTTTCGAAACTTCTCTCGCAAATTGCCTCTCCGCTGTCGGGAACCCGCGTCGTGCTGTGCTGCAAGGGAATCGACCTCGCAAGCGGGCTGGGAGTGTCGGAACTGACGGCTCAGGCGAAACCGGGCGTCACGCCCGCGGTTCTGACCGGCCCGAGTTTCGCAGCAGACATCGCGCGCGGGCTTCCCACGGCCTTGACGTTGGCTTGCGCGGACGAAGACCTTGGGCGGACCTTGCAGCAAGACCTTTCCACCAGCAGCCTGCGTCTGTACCGCACAACCGATACGATCGGCGCGGAGCTTGGCGGTGCGCTGAAAAACGTCATGGCCATAGCCTGCGGCGCCTGCATCGGCGCAGGGTTGGGCGACAGCGCCCGTGCGGCCCTGATGACGCGCGGCTTTGCCGAAATGACCCGTCTTGCCACCCAGCTCGGCGCCCGGCCCGAAACCCTCGCCGGTCTGTCCGGTTTGGGCGACCTCACGCTGACCTGCACATCCGAAGGATCGCGCAATTTTCGCTTTGGCCTCTCGTTGGGCAGGGGGGAGGATTTTGACCCTGCCATCACCGTCGAAGGCGCCGCAACCGCCCGCGCCGCTGCCGGGCTTGCCGAACGGCACAGCCTGTCGTTACCGATCACTCAGGCGACCGCCGCCTTGACTACGGGTGACTTGACGGTCCGGTCCGCGATGGATCAATTGCTGTCGAGACCTCTCAAGGAAGAATGAGACATGCTGATTGCACTGATGGCCTACGACAAACCTGGCGCCCTGCAGACCCGTAAAGACAACCGCGACGCCCATCTTGATTACATCAAGGCAACCGGCGTCGTGACGCAGGCCGGTCCGCTGCTGGACGAGGCCGGTGAGATGGCCGGGTCCCTGGTGGTTCTGGACGTGCCGGATATGGCCGCAGCGCAGGATTGGGCTGCAAACGACCCCTACGCCAAGGCCGGCCTGTTTGACACCGTCACTCTGCGTGCGTGGAAAAAGGTCATCTGATGGCCTACTGGCTGTTCAAATCCGAGCCCTCCACCTGGTCTTGGGACGACCAGGTGGCAAAGGGGGACTCGGGTGAGGAGTGGAACGGGGTCCGCAACTATCAGGCACGCAACTTCATGCGAGAAATGAAGATCGGCGACCGTGGTTTCTTCTACCATTCGCAGAAAGAGCGCGCAGTTGTCGGCATCGTCGAGGTCTGCGCGGAGAGCCACCTTGACAGCACCACGGATGACCCTCGGTGGGATTGCGTGGACGTCAAGGCAGTCGCGCCGCTGAAGGTTCCGGTCACACTTGATGATATCAAGTCGGACGCCCGCCTCGCGGAGATGATCCTGGTAAAGAACTCCCGCCTTTCGGTCCAACCCGTGAATGAGGATGAGTGGCGCATCATATGCGATCTGGGGGGCTGTAGCGCCGAGACGGCCTGACCGGGAAAGCTGTGTGATGCAAGGAAGTTGGAACCTCCAGCAAGCCAGCAGACGCCCAACCCTCCATGCGCTCTTTCATTGCACCCATCCGGCGACTTGCGGTGTCTCAGCCCAAGATGCAGGCGCGCAGGCAATTTTGGGCGTCGCAGGTCCCATCCTGCGAGTTTGTGCCATTTCGGGTGAATCCATGGCGGTTAGAGGCTCGGCACCCACAACGCTCTCTTTTCTATAAATGAGGTCTGGGCCTAGCCTTTACCAGCGCGAAGCTGTGCAGGCAGCATATCTGCCAGCATGTCCCAAACCAGACGCACGCGGGGCGATTTTTTGAGTTCGCGATGCGCGACCAGCCAGACCGGATACCTGAAGGATAGTTCCGGCAAGACACGGTGCAGGCTCGGGTCTGAATTGCCGAACGCAACCGGGCAGATGCCCACCCCCAGTCCTTTGCGGGCGAGCTCAAAATGTACGAGGTGCGAACTGCTGCGCAAAACGAAGTTGTCCTCGGTCACGGGGACGCCGCGTTCATTCAGGGCTGCAATGAATGCAGCGTTTTCATCGAACCCGATCATCCGCGCGTGGACCAGGTCGTCAGGCTCCTGAAGCGGTCGCGATTGCTCAAGATAGCTGAGGGAGGCGAAGAAGCCTGCCTCATCCTCGGCCAGCCGCTTCGCGATCAGGTCGGGCTGTTCCGGGCGGGTGTTTCGTATGGCGATATCCGCCTCGCGCCGCTTCAGATCGCGGATGTCGTTAGAGGCAACGATTTCAACACGAATACCCGGAGCAACGCCGGCGAGGCGCTTCAGTACGGAGGGCAGAAGCCAACTGGCGTAAATTTCTGTGGTCGTGATCGCGACCGGGCCGGAAAGATCCGTGGCTTGACCGGTGGCGGCCAGTGACACGGCAAAGGCGGCTTCGCCCATGGCGCGAACATGCTCGACCAGACGTGCGCCAGAATCCGTGAGGATCAGCCCGCGCCCGGCGCGGTCAAACAGGATGACGCCCAGCTCTTCTTCCAATGCGGCGACCTGGCGCCCCAGTGTCGGTTGCGTCATGCCCAATGCACGGGCGGCCGCGGACAGTGATCCTTCCTCGGCGGTCACCAAGAAGGCCCGCGCACGATTCCAGTCGAAATTTACAGAGCGCCAGTCCATGCAGGACTGTATGGATGCGGGTGTAGCGTGCGCAAGCGTCAAACGAAAAAGGGGGCCGAATGGCCCCCTTCCGGTGAAATCGCATCGGGGTCAGTTGACCTTTTCTGCGTCCACCACGTCCTTGGTGATCGCGGTCTGCGGCTTCGCGATCTCGATCCTGCGCGGTTTCAGCGCCTCGGGGATCTCGCGCGCGAGGTCGATGTGCAGCATGCCGTTCTCGTGGCTGGCACCGACGACGCGGACGTGATCGGCCAGATGGAAGCGGCGCTCGAAGGCACGGGTGGCGATGCCGCGATGCAGGTAGGTGCGTGCCTCTGTGTCATCGGCCTTGCGGGCAGAGACGATAAGCCCACCGTCCTTGACCTCGACTGACAGATCGGCGTCCGAGAAACCGGCCACGGCGATCGAGATGCGGTACGCATTCTCGTCGGTTTTCTCGATGTTGTAGGGGGGGTAGCCAGCAGGCTGCGCGTCGGTATTGGTCAGGACGCGGTCCATCATCTCGGCCAATTGGTCAAAGCCGACAGAGGCGCGGTAGAGCGGTGCAAAATCGAAATGTCGCATGGAATCCTCCAATTGAGCGATACCGTATGATCGGGCCTTCCTATGGCGGGACAGACCCTGATTAATGCCGGGACCCTCAACAGGCGCCCCGGTGGACATTAGCTGTGCATCCAGAAGCCGGGTTTCAAGACCCCGCCACGAGTCAAGGGCGCACGAAACGCGCACCTGCGCTGCCGCGTTCGCCGGCACCTATGCGGCGGGCCCCTTTGTCATCATTTTCAGACACTTGGGCACGTGTCAGTCGGCTCCTGAGAGTGGCGACGTGCGCCGGGAGCGATGCGCCGTAACTTCGGGCAAGCCCGTTCTCGTCGGTTGCCACGGCAGAGATCACCGAAAGGATGCTCAAACGACCGCCACGCTCTGCCAGAACCGGTGCGCCTGAGGCGCCGGGGTGCATGGTACAGTCAAATTCCATCACGCCGTCGGCAAAACGGTGCAACAGTCGGCAGGGCATCGGGGGTGACAGGTCAGCGTCGATGCCCTTCGAATAGGAAACTGTACGGACCTCGTTTGTCCGCAGCAGGCCCGGATGCAGCGCGATAGGAACAACGGTGTCGCGTGCCATCGGTTCAGCCAGCAAAAGCAAGGCCACGTCACTTCTGATTGCTTCGGCTCCGGGCTGGATTTCGCCTTCATCACGATATCCCGGCGCGGGCAGCCAACTGGCAACTGACACATCAGCCACCGAAACACCGCCGCTGTAGCCGGCGCGGAAGGTGACTTGTTCTGCTGAGATCGGCGTGCCGTCGGCGTCGTAGAGGCAATGAGCGGCAGTCAGAACGATGTCCGAAGCTATCAAGGTCCCGGTGCAAAGTGTCCCGCCACTGTCCACCTGCCCGACGGCGTCCCAGACCCCGGCTTTGGCCACGGAGGCAAAGAACGCCAGCGCGAGCGCCGCAGTGTATGTCAAGGCTTGACGAATTTTGCACCCGTTTCGCGACGGTTCCCTGCGGTCAGCGGTTCAAGCCCGTTGCCGGGGTCCCGAGCAACTGCCAGCATGGCGCGCAGGTCGCGCAGCGGAGACAGCAGATCCACCGCGAGGGACACTGGCTTGCCATCAGCTTCGGCCTTTGCCGAGATCACCGAAACAATGCGCGGTGTGCCGCTGGAGTCGAAGCTGAATACCGGCGAGCCAGAAGCGCCGAAGTCCACGGCGCAGGACAGGACCAGCATGCCCTCCTGCTCTGAGAGAACGGTGCATAGGTCCTGCAGCGATGGTGCCTCGGAGCGGTTGTGGGCATAGGAAACAACGCCAACCTGTGCGCCTTGGCCAGGGAGGATTTCGGTTTCGAATGGCATGATCGTCGTGTTGCGGATGGGGTGCTGCAGTTCGATCAACGCGACGTCGTGCCGGACGCGGTCAGTGCTCGAGTCTCCGGTGTAGTTGTAGGCGGGATGCGCCAACGCACGCCGCGTGCGGCGGTAGGCAGCGGCACGCCCATTGCGCCAACCGGCAAGGAATTGGATCTCTTCTGCTGCGACGGGTTGGCCGGTCGCGGGATTGAACAGGCAGTGCGCAGCCGTCAGCACGAGGCGCTCGGTGATCAATGCGCCGGTACAAAAGGCCTCTCCGGCAATTTCCAGACGACCCACGGCTTCCCACTGGCGAGCGCCCTGAGTGCTCTCCATAGAGAAAAGCCCCTGCGCTTGCGCAATGTTTGCCAATAAGATCAGCCAGATAACCGCTATGATCCGCACCGCTGTACCCTCTTTTGCACAGCGTTTACCGAGACTTTGGGGCAAAATTGCGGCGCATGCCTTAACTTTACCACAGTTAACCGAGGGTTAATCCGTGGTCTGATATGTCGCATCTTGCAGGGTTCGGGGCTTCGGTCCGCCAGTGGCCCAGTCCAGCAGTTCGACGGTATGTACGACCGGTACACCTGTACCGGATCCGATCTGCATCATGCAGCCGATATTGCCCGCCGCGATGATGTCGGGCTTCCTGGCTTCCAGTGTCCGAACCTTGCGGGCTTTCAGCTGGCCGGAAATCTCTGGCTGAAGGAGGTTGTACGTCCCGGCAGAGCCGCAACACAGGTGCGGGTCCGCAGGCTCGACCACATCGAATCCAGCACGCCGGAGGAGTGCCTTGGGCGCATCCTTGATCTTTTGACCATGCTGCAGGGAGCATGCGGCATGATATGCAATACGGAGGTTTTTCGGTATGCCCTCCGGGATTGTCAGCCGTTCCAGCAGCTCTGAAATGTCACAGGCCAGACCTGCCACCTCGGCGGCGTCTTCTGCCAACGGACCTGCGCGGAACATGTGTCCATAATCCTTGACGGTCGTACCGCAGCCTGACGTATTGACCACGATGGCGTCGAGGCCGGGCCCGCGTTTCTCGGACATCCAGGCTCGGATGTTGGTCGCCGCCGAGGCGTGGCTTTCGTCTGTCTTGCCCATATGATGTGTCAGGGCGCCACAGCAGCCAGCACCCTTCGCCACCACGACCTCGACTCCGAGCCGGGTCAACAGCCGGATGGTTGCGTCGTTGATATCGGTGTTCAGCGCCTTTTGTGCGCAACCTGTCATGAGAGCAACGCGCATCTTGCGCGGTCCCTTGGCCGGGAATGCCTGTGGATCGTCGTTGCGTGAGACCGGCGGGATCTCCTTGGGTGCCATTTCGAGCATGGCCCTGAGGCGGGGATCGGGCAGCAGTCCGCGGAACGGGCGCGCGATCTTTGCCCCCAGCAGAGCAACGCGGAAGCGACGGGGATAGGGAAGTATCCGTGACAACAGCCACCGCAAGGCGCGGTCGGTGAGGGGGCGGTTGTAGCGCTTTTCGATGTATTCGCGCGCGTGGTCGACAAGATGCATGTAGTGAACGCCCGAGGGGCAGGTTGTCATGCACGCGAGGCAGGACAAGCAGCGGTCGACATGTTTGACCGTCTTGGGGTCGGGGTCCCGCTCGTTTTCGAGCATGTCCTTGATCTGGTAGATACGGCCGCGCGGGCTATCCAACTCGTCCCTGAGAACCTGGTAGGTCGGACAGGTCGCAGTACAAAATCCGCAATGGACGCAGGCACGCAGGATCTGATTTGCGCGTGCGGTGCCTGCATCCTTCAATTGGGCTTCGGTAAAATTCGTCTGCATGTGTGCCTCTCAGCCGATCAGGCGGGCGGTGGCCAGCCCGAACCACGGCAGGGTGGTTGCCAGGATGGCGATGACGGTGATCCAACGCCGCGCGCGCGGGCTGGCGATGCGGCGGCGCAGGGCGTGGGCGATCATGGCGCATGCGGCGACCCATCCCAGCCAGAGCGCCACCAGCGACGGCGCGGGCGCGCGGTCGCGCAGGAACAACGCGGCACCCATCATCATGACTTCGAGGATTGCCAATGATACTAGGACACGCAGCGTCGCCGGCATCCGCAGCAGCAGTGCGCAGAGCGCCGGACCCACCACGAATGACATTACGAACGCGCTGAGCACCGGCCCCGACATCAGTGGAATGTTCCGGGATTGAAGATGCCGCGCGGGTCGAAGCGCTGTCGTATCGCACGGGACAAGGCCGCCACGGGCGCCGGCTCTGGCGGGAAGACTGGTGTCGTACCGTTGCCGCGTTCACGGGTCGCATGACCGTCAAAGTGACCAAGCTGCAAGCGCGCGTCGGTGCCTTCTGGTAGAAGCGCCCGGACAAGCCCGCCGCCCCAGTCGTAGAGATGGGCGAGCGGTTTGAGTTTCCCGACCAACGATGGTGCATCCGAAGGCTTGCAGGAGATCCGCCAGATATCGCCCGCTGTGTTCTGAAGTGGCTGTACGTCGCGGATCTGGACCCAGCGTGCCGCCACGCTGGTCGGATCGTTATCGATCCGCACGGAGCTTTCCGCGAAGAGTTCAGCAAGCTGTCTGGCGCGATAGTCCACGGACCCGGCAAAGCCCTCAATCCTGAGCAAGGTCAAAGGTGTTCCGTCAGGGCCGCTAGGCAAATGCGCGGCACCTGTGATGTCGAACGGAGAGGTCAGACCCTTCGACATCGCCCCGACCGCGGCTGAATCGTCGAGTCCTTCGATCATGACACAGGCCATGGCCTCTGGTTTTGGCAGGACCTTGAGAGACACTTCGGTCAAGACGCCCAATGCGCCGCGCGATCCGGCCATGAGTTTGACGAGGTCGTAACCGGTGACGTTCTTCATCACCCTGCCACCATTCTTCACGACATTCCCCAAGCCATCCACAAATCGGACGCCCAACAGGAAGTCGCGGCAGGCGCCGGCCTGAATACGTCGCGGACCAGAGGCGTTTGCCGCAACGACGCCGCCAATCGTGCTGTCTCCATCTGTTCCCAGAAGCCCACGGTAATCCGTCGGCTCAAACGCCAGCCGCTGACCAGAGGCGTCCAGAAGGCGTTCCACCTCTGACAGGGAGGTGCCCGCTTTGGCAACCAGCGTCAGTGCGCCCGGTTCGTACAGCGTAACCCCGGACAGGCCGCCGGTCTGCAAGACCTCGCTTGCACCGCCGCCGCCGATTGTGCGCGTGCCGCCGCCGACCACGCGCAGCGGGGCCGCTGCGTCGCGTATCATTTCGGCAAGTTCGGCCTCACTCTCAGGTCTCATGTTTCGTGTGCCTCTTTCGTGCTTCTGCCCGGTCGAACGAACGCCCGTGATACTCATTCAGCGGCTTGGACCACCGCACGGCGGGTCTCCGAGGCTTCCAGCGGAAAGACCTTCGCTGGATTCAACAACCATTTCGGGTCGAAAACGTCCTTGATCGCCATCTGCGCCTCTAGATCTGCCGGAGCATATTGGTGGCTCATCAGATCGCGTTTCTCGACACCGACGCCATGCTCACCAGTCAGGCAGCCTCCGACCTCGACGCACAGCTTGAGAACCTCTGCGCCGAACTGTTCGCACAGCTCGAGCTGGCCGGGCTGATTGGCATTGAACAGGATCAACGGATGCATGTTGCCGTCTCCGGCGTGGAAGACATTTGCCACCTCCAGGCCGAAGTCCTTCGACATTTCGCCTATGCGCTTCAGAACATATGGCAGCTCGTTCACAGGGATCGTACCATCGAGGCACATGTAGTCGTTGATATTGCCCATGGCGCCAAAAGCGGATTTGCGGCCCAACCAGATACGCGCGGCTTCGTCGGCGGACTTTGCCTCGCGCAATTCGACGGGATTATGGCGTCGAGCAATCTCGGTGATCTTGGCGAGTTGTTCGGCGATCTCGGCTTCGGAGCCTTCAACTTCGACAATCAACAAGGCCTCGCAGTCAGGATAGCCCGCCTTCGCAAAGTCCTCGGTCGCGCGGATGCAGGGGGCGTCCATGAACTCGATCGCGACGGGCAGGACACCAGCCTTGATGATGTCCGAAACACAGGCCCCTGCGACTTCGTTGCTGTCATAGCCGATCAGAACCGGGCGCGCGCCCTCAGGTTGCCGCAGTATCCGCAGTGTCGCCTCTGTCACGACGCCCAACTGGCCCTCGGAGCCGCAGACGACGCCCAGAAGATCCAGTCCGCCTGCATCCAGATGCGCGCCGCCCAGTTCGACGATCGTGCCGTCCATCAGCACCAGCGTGACGCCCATCAGGTTGTTGGTTGTTACGCCGTACTTCAGGCAGTGCGCCCCACCGGAGTTCATGGCGATGTTTCCTGCGATGGCGCAGGCCAGCTGTGACGAAGGATCGGGCGCGTAGAAAAATCCATTTTCCTGCACTGCTCCGGTTACGGACAGGTTGGTCCGCCCGGTCTGAACCCTGATAAACCGGTTGTCATAGTCAGTTTCCAGAACCGCGTTCATGCGGGAAACGCCCAGGATCACAGAGTCCGCTGTGGGTAGCGAGCCACCGGCCAGCGAAGTCCCCGCCCCGCGCGGCACGACCGGCACGCCTTCGTCATTACAGATCTTCAGAACCGCACTGACTTCCTCGGTCGAAGTGGGCAGCACGACGGCCAACGGAGGGCAGCGATAAGCGGTCAGCGCATCACATTCGTAGGCGCGGACCTCGGCTTCGTCGTGGATGACGCCGCCGGGCAAGATGGCGTTGAGTCGCTCGACGATACGCGCTTTGCCGGCAATCACGTCACGGTTCGGTACGGGCATTTGCATGGGCAGACTCCTCCCGCGCTGCGGTCATCCTCAGGTAAAACCAAAAACCGCTCAATTGGTCAACTGAAATAACCAAAACTGGCATTTGAGGTTCAGTTGCGTGGTGGACACTTGCGCCGCCCCGTCCGTAAGGGTCATCTGCCTTCAAACAAGGAGCGGGCATGGCTTGGGTCAAGATCATACACATTCTTTGCGTCATGGGGTGGATGACTTCGATTTTCGCCGTCCCGCGCGCCATCATCTATTGGAAGCGAGACTTTGCCAAAACCGGCGAAAACGGCCCTCTGGGCGATCTGACATATAGGCTGTACCGGTTTTCCTTTGGCTTGGGGATCATCGCGATCGTGACCGGGGCATGGTATGGCACATGGCTGGGATGGCCCGCATGGTTGCACCTCAAGGTCGCGCTGGTGATCCTGCTTGCGGCTCACTACCTGTACACCGGCAAGTTGGTGAAGCGGGCGCAGCGGGGCGAGTTCCGCGAATCCGACATGTTTCTGCGGATATTCAACGAAGTCAGCGTCTTTGGTGCCATCGCGATCCTTTGGGTCGTCGTGGTGAAGCCGTTCTGATGCAAACGTTGTTATCCGGATTCAGCGTTTTTGACGCACTCGCCTTGTTGCTGCTCTTGATCTGCTGGACAGGTGCGACGCGGATCATCGAACATCCTCCGGCGCGCCGTCCCTCGACTTCTGTTCTTATGGCAGACTATCGCCGGGCTTGGATGGAGCAGTTCGTCACCCGTCAGCCCAGAATCTTCGACAGCCAGATCGTTGCAAACCTGCGGCAGGGGACCGCTTTCTTTGCCTCGGCCTCGATGATTGCCATTGGTGGGGGATTTGCACTTCTTGGCAATGCGGATCAGCTGAGGGGCGTCGCCGCAGACCTGACAGAGCATACCGATCCTGTCGTGGTTTTCGAGATCAAGCTGATGGTTATGTTGTTGTTCGCTGCCAACGCCTTTCTGAAATTTGTCTGGTCTCATCGCCTGTTCGGCTACACTTCGGTTCTGATGGCGGCCGTTCCCGAAGATCCGAATGATCCTGCGACCATGCCGCGTGCCCGGAAGGCCGGGGAAATCAATATTACAGGTGCGCGCAGCTACAATCGCGGGCTGCGGTCTGTCTATTTCGGTATTGCCGCGTCGGCCTGGCTGGCGGGACCTTGGGCGCTTATGGCGGCAGTGATCGTCACCTCCGCAGTGATTTTGCGGCGCGAGTTCGCTTCGGCCAGCCGCGCCGTACTGCTTGATCCATCTGACAAGCTGGCAGGAGACTAGCTGCGGCCTTCCCTCAGCCAGGCACCCACGATCATCGTCGCCGCAAGCAGCAAAACGAGCCAAGCGGGCAAAAGCGGTGTCTGGCGGACATCCAGCGTTTCGTAGGCTTCACGCGGCGTGATGCCGATCCAGCCGCGACCGGCGGCGGGTCGGCCAGCACTAACGGTGCGGATCGATGGGACGCCCTCCTGCAATCGCAATATGCCGCCGCGCACCCCGTCGATCATCGGCTCTAGTACATCGCCGCTCGCAATGGTCTGAACGAATTCGCGTGGCGCTGCGGGCCCAAGTCCGACAACGGCGTTCAGTTCGCCCTCAGTCAGCCTGTAGAGGCCGATTTCCGGACCTTCATAGGTCGCTTCAAACCGACCAGGGGTGACTTCCTCGAGGGGTATGTCCACTTTCTGTCCGTCGGGACCGATCACCGAGACACTCCCGACATCGCCTGAAAGCGAGCGGCGAATGATGCGCATGCTCTGGCCGGTCGGTTCAGCCCAAAGCGCCTCTTCCTCGAGTTCGGGTTCCTTCATCATCCAGTGCGCGAGACGGCGAAGCAGCTCCAATTGGGGACCGCCTCCTTCGTATCCACGGTTCCAAAGCCAGGCGTGGTCGGAAGCCATCAGGGCGACACGCCCCTCCCCGACACGGTCGAGGATCAAAAGAGGCCGATCATCCACGCCGCTCATGACCATGTCACCTGACGTCGGATTGACCTCGACCTGCCGAAGCCAGCGGCCCCAGGTATCCTCGCCCAGCAAGCCGGCAGTGACCGGGTGGCGCTGGCCCAGTTCCGTCACAGAGGGCCGGTAGCCCTGCTCGATCACACGGGCCGTGGGTTCGGCAGGGAGAATTTCGGCAAGTGGCGAGCGGTAAATGGAATCCGCCGAAGCAAAATCCGGTCCCGCTGCAATCAGCACGGCGCCACCTTTCTCGACGTAGTTTCGCACGTTGTCGAGATATATGGCGGGGAGGATTCCGCGCCGCTTGTAGCGATCAAAGATGATCAGGTCGAAATCGTCGATTTTTTCGAGGAACAATTCCCGCGTCGGAAAGGCGATGAGAGACAGTTCGGAGACCGGAACACCGTCCTGCTTTTCCGGCGGCCGGAGAATGGTGAAGTGAACCAGGTCAACGCTGGAATCCGATTTCAGCAGGTTGCGCCACGTGCGCCCGCCAGCGTGCGGTTCGCCAGATACCAAAAGCACGCGCAGACGGTCGCGGACGCCGTTGATTTGCACCAACGCGCGATTGTTGCGGTCGGTCAGCTCCCCTTCAGCCTCAGGCACGACGAATTCGATCACGTTCAATCCGCCGTGCGGCAGGCTGAGCGGTAGTTTCAGGTCTTCGCCGATGGGGACACGGTAACTGAGGGGAGATTCTCCGCCGATCGAGATCTGAATGTCCGTGTGGGTTTCACCGGGCGCCGCGCCATCGTCTTCGATGCTGAGGGTCAATTCGACCTCTTCGCCGAGAATGGCGAATGCCGGGGCGTTCTTGACGATCAGGCGGCGGTCCCAGTCGGTCTCGCGGCCGGTCATCAGCAGGTGGAGGGGGGCGGGCAGGTCTGGCGCGCGCTCCAGGTCGTGCAGCCGACCGTCCGAGAGCAGGACGATCCCGGCAATACGCGCTCGCGGTTCTTCCGCCATTGCGGTCGAGAGGGCCGTCATCAGCTGCGTGCCTGCGTCGCCTTCGCCGTCGGGAACGGGAATGCGACGCACCTCGGTATTTGGGCGGGCCAGAAGTTCAGCTTCCAGTTCGTCGGCGGCTTCGGAGGTCACGCCAGCGCGTTCCGCTAATCGCTGTGATGCGGTCTGGTCCTCCATAAGCAGCACGATATCGGAAAGTGGCGCGCGATCCTCGGTTTGCCATGACGGCTGCGCCAAGGCAGCAACGAGCACCACGCCCGCCAAAAGCCGCAGCGCCCAGCCTTTCAGCCCGCGCCAAAGTGCCAGTACCACGCCTGAAAGCGCCAGCGCCGCCATCCCGTAAATGACAGGCCACGGCAGCAGCGGATCAAAAACCACTTGCCCGGTCATTGACCCAACCGATCCAGCAGCGCGGGCACGTGGACCTGGTCGCTTTTGTAGTTGCCGGTGAGTACATGCATCACGAGGTTCACTCCAAACCTGTAGGCAATCTCGCGCTGGCGTTCGCCGGTGAAGCCCCGTCCGAGCGGCACCATGGGATTGCCGTTGTCATCCATCGCCCAAGCAGCTGCCCAGTCGTTTCCACCGATCACCACGGGAGTCACATTGTCGTTCAGGTCCCGGAAGGGCATCCCTTCGATCAGCTCGGCATCGGCGGGCGCGGCTTCCACCCAGACTTCTCTTCCCTGCCAGCGGCCCGGAAAGTCATTCAGGAGGTAAAAGGTCCGAGTCAGTACATGGTCCGCAGGCACCGGCTCCAACGGGGGAATGTCCAGAGGCGCGGCCAGTTGTTGCAGCTTGCGTCCCTCGGGCGTGCCAGATCCAAACCCCGCTATGTCGGCGTCGCGAGTGTCGAAAAGGATCATGCCGCCAGATCGCAGGTAGGTGTTCAGCTTTGCATAGGCGTCGGCCGACGGCATTGGCTGCGTCTGGGTTATCGGCCAATAAAGCAGCGGATAAAACGCCAATTCATCGGTTTCGAGGTTCACGCCCATCGGCTCGGCAGGTTCAACGGAGGTCCGGAAATACAACGTGTCCGACAGGCCGCGCAGTCCTGCTTGGGCAATGCGGTCAAGCTGATCGTCGCCGGTAAGTACATGCGCAAGCACAACCTCTGAAGTGGCTGCAATCGCTCGGGCTTCACTGTCGCTGGAAAGCGGCGTGGCATCTTGTGCGCGCAAGGTTTGGGGCGTCACGGTCACCAGCATCAGGGCCAAACCAGCAGCGACGGCTCCGCGCAAGCGGCCAGACAATGCAAGCGACGCTATGACATCGGCCAACAACATGGTGATGGCCGCGGCCAGCAACCAACCCGCCAGAGGTGTCTCCGGCAGTCGGTTCAATCCTTCGATCGGCACGTTAGCAGGCCAGGTCATTGGAGCCATTGGAGTTTCGGCTGTCACCACGTTTCGAGCAAGTGAGCGTTCATCGCCCATATAAAGCCCCGGACGCAGGTCGGGTCCAAGCGGGGCAGACACCAGCACGGGCCCCGCCACGCCCGGCAATGTACCAGCATCCTGAGGGTTCCCGAAAGCATCGAGAACTCGGGCGGGTTGCCATACAGTGCCTTCCATGTCCTCGATTTCGGGCTGTGCCATGGCAGAAGACACCGCCAAACGTTCCAGCATCTGGACGAAAAGGCCGGACAGCGGAAGGGTGGACCATTCTGCGTTTGCGGTGACGTGGAACAGGACGACCTGCCCTTGGCCAATGGACTTGCGGGTGACAAGCGGAGTGCCATCAGCCAGTTGCGCAATGACGCGCTCGGCCAGTGTGGGATCGGGCTGCGCCATGACTTGACTGTTGACCGTCACGTCGTCGGGGAGGTTGAGGCCAAAGAACGGGCTGTCCTCGGTAAACGGAGCCAGCGCCTTTGGTTCGCCCCAGCTCATTGCACCGCCAACGGAGCGGCCTCCCTCGCGCAGACGTACCGGCATCAAGGGGTCCTCTTCGGTCCGGCTGACGTCCGAGGCGGCAAGTCTTGGGCCGGCAAAGCGCAGAAGAGTGCCACCCTTCGTCACCCATTCGGTGACGTCTGCAGCCTCGCTACCTGTCAGGCGGGCGATGTCAGCCAGCACGATCACGTCAGGATTCGCCGGGAGGACGCTTTCCAGATCGGTTTCGATGATATCTGCCGTTGGGATCAACGCCTTGCGGAGATAGTGAAGCGGATCCAGAAGTTGCAGGCCTTCCCGGTCGTCGCTGGCGGCAATCAACGCCACCTCGCGCCGCCTGAGCGAGTCGTCCGGCAGCGTTACGGCACCGGCGCTGTTCGCACCGCCGATCTCGTAGCGTTCTACGCGGGCCCGAAGTTCCGAAGGGAGGGACAGTTCAATTTCGGCGCTCAAAGCATCCTGCTGGAAGGTCACGGGCGTTCGCATCAGGACTGCGGGGTTCCCGGCAGGGTCCTTCCCGTGTGCTTCCAACTGCACTTCGGCTTCCGGCCCGGGACGCAGGCGGCGCAGCACGGCTTTGAGGTTGCCATCCTGAAGGATAAGCGGTTCCAGGGCCATCAGGTTGCGAGGCGCCTCGAAAACGGTGACCTGCCCCATGGCTTGCAGGACCTCAAGCAGCACATCGCGCCCTTCGCGGTCCAGACCGTCACTGAGCCAATAGGTATCGAACCTTTGGTCTGGAACGAGTTCTGCAGCGCGCGCCATGGTATCCGCAGAGGGTTCCCATGGTTCGGGCTGGACCCCGGACAGGCGTTGGCGCAAGGCATCCGCGGAAATGAATTGCGGCATTTGCGGGTCCGTCAAACGCATCAAGCCGACGGTGCGCCCATCGCGTGCGGTTTCGTTCAAGAGACTTTCCAGCGCCGCTATCTGCAAGCGCCATTCCGCAGCAGAGGCCCAGCTGGCATCCATCACCACGAGCACGGGCGAGTCGCTTTGGTTTTCCGTTTCGGCTCTCGGGTTCAGGATCGGTCCGGCAAGCCCGATGATGACCGCCGCAACCGCCAGCATGCGGAGCAGAAGCAGCCACCATGGCGTGCGGTCCGTGACCTGCTCCTCATCTTTGAGGCCCAACAGCAGCACAACGCCGGGAAACATCCTGCGGATCGGCGCAGGGGGCACGGCCCGTAGAATGACCCACAGGATCGGAAGCGCGGCGAGTGTGAGCAAAAGCCATGGCGCGGTGAAACCGATGCCGAAAAGGGTCATCCGTGGCTCCCGTCCAGCGCGCGATAAACCCAAAGCAAGGCGGATTGAGCGCTGTGATCCGTGTGATGGGTGAAGTGCTGCCAACCCGTCAGGCGGCAAATGGCGTCCAGGCGGCCTTTGCGTTCCGCCAGCCGTTCCAGATAGCTGTCGCGCAGATCGCCCGCTTTGAGAGTTTCGTAGGCCACCGTCTTGCCGACGCTTTCAAAGATCGTACGCCCTTGAAAAGGGAAGGCCTCCTCTGTCGGGTCCAGCACCTGAAGCAGTACCCCCCGGACACCGCGATCGGCGGCCTTTGTTAGCGCCGCTTCGACTGGAGCGATGTCACCAAGAAAATCCGAAACGAATAGGGCCTTTGCGTTGGGCAACATGCCGCGGGCTTCGGGCGCCGCGTAGTCGTCGGCGCCGTCCGAACTGAAATATTCCGCCAGCCGCAAGGACTGCGCGTCCCCCCGGCGTGGGGGAAGGTCCCAGCCTGTCAGGCCGACACGTTCACCGCCCCGGATCAGCAACACCGCTGTAGCCAGCGCCACAAGCCGCGCACGATCCGCCTTTGACGGGATGTCCTTGTTGCTGGAAAAGCGCATGGAGGCGCCGGGATCGACCCACATCTGAACGGATTGCGCGATCTGCCATTCGCGCTCTCGCACGAACTGTTCGTCCCCGCGACCGGAGCGCCTCCAGTCAATTTGGCGAAATGTGTCGCCGGCTCGTAACGGCCGATATTGCCAGAAATCATCGCCCAAGCCAGCGCGCCGCCGCCCGTGGTCGCCCAGCAGAACGGTCCCGGCGAGGTGTTCGGCTCGGGCAAGAAGCGCCGGGAAACGGCTCGCTTCTTCTTGGGCGCGGGTGCGTAGATGGGCGACTGTGCTCACGCGGCAGCCTTCCTTGAAAGTCCACCGGCGACTTCGTCGATCAGGCTTCCCAGATCCTCACCACGGGCGCGCGCCGAGAAGGTCAACGCCATTCGGTGGACCAAAACGGGCTTGGCCATGTCCAGAACGTCCTCGGGGGAGGGCGCGAGGCGGCCTTGCAGAAGCGCACGGGCCCGGACGGTCAGCATCAGCGCCTGCGCAGCGCGCGGGCCGGGACCCCAAGCGACGATATCCTTTACCCGCTCCGGCGCGGATGGATCGTCAGGACGGAATGCGCGGACCAAATCGAGGATCTGCTCCACCACCGCGTCACCCACTGGCATCCTTCGCAGCAATTTTTGCGCGGCGATCAGCTCCGCGCCTGTGAATACCTGGTGGGACTCCGCCTCTTCGGTGCCTGTGGTCGCCAGCAGGATGTCCCTTTCGGTCTTGCGATCCGGGTAGGCCACGTTGATCTGCACGAGGAAACGGTCCAGCTGCGCTTCGGGCAAGGGATACGTGCCCTCTTGCTCAATCGGGTTCTGAGTGGCGAGAACGTGGAATGGTGCCTCCAGTGACCGGGTCTGTCCGGCGACGGTGACTTGCTTCTCCTGCATCGCCTGCAAAAGCGCGGACTGTGTTCGCGGTGAGGCGCGGTTGATCTCGTCTGCCATCAACAGCTGACAGAAGATCGGACCCTCGATGAACTTGAACGCGCGCTGCCCGTCCAGACCTGTTTCCAGTACCTCCGAGCCGAGGATGTCTGCGGGCATCAGGTCGGGCGTGAACTGAACGCGATTGCCATTCAGGCCCATCACGGTCGACAGGGTTTCGACCAGCCTGGTCTTGCCAAGGCCCGGAAGACCGATCAGCAGCGCGTGCCCTCCGCACAGCATCGCGGACAGCGTCAGGTCGACCACCCGTTCCTGACCGATGAAGCGCGCGGTTATGGAACGCTTCGCCTCGGCCAGCTTCGCTTCCAATGCCTCGATATCGGCGACAAGGTCCTCGGCATTGGTTTCGGTAGGGGCCATGGCGTCTCTCCGTTTCCGACCTATACTATGGGTGAATGTATCCTCTGGCAGGTTAATGACAAAAGCAATGGCGGGACAAAATATCGTGACACCCTCGGCGGATGGCCTCGCGGCCTCGGCACGCGCTGCAAAAAAGGGCAAGGGGTTGCCCCCCGTGCACCTGTGGAACCCGCCATTTTGCGGCGATCTCGATATGCGTATCGCCCGGGACGGAACGTGGTTCTACCTGGGTACGCCAATCGGGCGGTTTGAGTTGGTCAAGTTGTTTTCATCCATCTTACGCAAGGATGACGACGCGTATTTCCTTGTAACGCCGGTGGAAAAAGTCGGGATTACGGTAGATGACGCGCCATTCGTGGCCGTTGACTTCGATGTCGAGGGGGAAGGCGAGGCGCAGGTCTTGACCTTTGAAACCCATGTCGGAGACCTCGCAAAGGCAGGGCCGGACAACCCGATCCGGGTCGTCCGTGATCCTGACACCGGCGAACCCTCGCCCTATGTACTGGTCCGCGCCAATCTCGAAGCGCTCATTGACCGCAAGAGTTTCTACCGACTGGTGGAGCTTGGCTGCCATCACGACGAATGGTTCGGCGTTTGGTCGGGCGGGCAGTTCTTCCCGATCATCCCATCGGCAGATCTGGCGGACTAAGCCGCTGCTCTGAATTGTCCGCTTCCAGGCGAACTCGGGAGGCCGATTTCCGGCAAAGCTGGATAAGGGCCACCCGACGCTTCGCTCACTCGACTTTTTGCGGGGCGCCCGTGCCCATATTGGTCCCGATGTAAGGCTTCTTGGCTGCCTTCCATGCGCCGAATCCGCCGTCCATATGAGCGATTTTCGTGATCCCGGCATCAATGGCTGCGCGGCTCACCTTCTCCGACCGCATGCCAGATCCGCAGTGCAGAACAATCTGCTTGTCCGATTGTCCGGGCAGGGCCTTGGCCTTGAAGAAAGCCATCGGCATCAACAATGCGCCGTCGATGTGCTCAAACATGTATTCCTGCGGAGTGCGGACGTCGATGACGACGACTTCTCCCGCCTCCATCGCAGTCTGAACCTCGTCGACGGTCCATGTTTCGAATGTTGCTTCGCCGACCTTCTCGCTTTTCATCGTCGCGTCTCCTCAGAATTTGTTCGCGGGTATCTTGAAGTAGAAGTGGCCGTCTTCCTCGACAGGCGCAAGGCGTCCGGCACGGAGGTTCACCTGCAGCGCGTGAAGCATCCGATCCGGCAGGGCAAGCGTCGCGTCCCGGTCGTCCCGAAGCTTGCGGAATTCGTCCTCGGATTTGCCCGCGATGTGTGGGTTACTGGCGCGGTGCTCCTCCACCGTCGCTTCCCAAGCCGGATCCTCGCGGTTCTTTACCGGTGGGTAATCGTGACCAACGAAGAGCCTGGTCTCGTCTGGTAAGGCGAGTATTGCCTGCAGCGAATTCCACAGGTCCTTGGATGAACCGCCCGGGAAATCAGCGCGTGAGGTGCCGACATCAACATGCATGAAGGTGTCATGAACGAAAGCGGCATCGCCCATGACATAGGTTATGGAGCCCAAGGTATGTCCGGGGGAGAGCATCACACGCACATCGACGTTGCCAAAGCGGAAGCTCTCCCCGTCGACAAACAGACGATCAAAGTCGCTTTCTACATCAAAGGCATCCGGCAAATGGTAAATGTCGCGCCACAGTTCTGCGATTTCGGCGACCTTTGCGCCAATCGCATTGGGAGCGTTGGTTTGCGCCTTGAGCCAGCTTGATGCCATCAGGTGATCGGCGTGCGGGTGCGTGTCGAGGATCCACGCCACGGTAAGCCCCTTGTCGCGCACGAAGTTCAGAACCTCTTTGGCAGAATCTGTGCGTGTGCGGGCAGCTTCGGGATCGAAATCGAGTACCACGTCGATCAGCGCTGCCTGCTTCGTCTCAGGGCAGGCCGCTACGTACATGATCGATCCGGTGGCGGATTCGTAAAACCCGGTCACCTCGGGCGAACCGGGGCCGGTCGATGGGCTTGTGCGGGTGAACATGTGCTCCTCCTGCGGATTTGTATTCCGATCAGGGAATGTAACGTGCGTTACGGAGGAGGGTTCCGGCGTGAATTCGAAAAAGCGCCATTTGTTGTCGCGAGCTTGGACCGCTTATTACAACCACGCATGCCAGCGTGTCTCGCTGGCTCAAGGGAGGAACTAATCTGGCCTCCCGATGGAGCTTCGCTGGGTCACATCCTAGAGACGTGACCTGTGCGGTGAGTACATCAGCGCTTTACGAGCGAAACCGGCTTGAACCACGCATTTGCAAAAGCTTCGCCGTAGATGGCCTGGATCGTTTCGAAGGTGATCAGGGGGACAAGCATTCGTGACTCCATATGTTCGCGTTACCACTCAAACGTTAACGCAAGATTGTTTCGCCGTACATGCGACAAT
This sequence comes from Sagittula sp. S175, assembly GCF_049800975.1. Taxonomy (NCBI): domain Bacteria; kingdom Pseudomonadati; phylum Pseudomonadota; class Alphaproteobacteria; order Rhodobacterales; family Roseobacteraceae; genus Sagittula; species Sagittula sp. S175. Next base: position 39,670 of record NZ_JBNAGB010000023.1, on the reverse strand, counting down.
GGTACATATCTTTCATTAATAACTCATACTGTGCTCCGAACGCACATGTGGACATTTGGTTTCAGAATCAAACGCGTTTTGCTAGGTCTGGTGGCATGAACACTCATGACCCCAACATGCGCCCAACGATCCGGCAACTGGACGAGGCCGCCATTAACCGTATCGCCGCGGGCGAGGTGGTGGAACGGCCTGCCTCTGCCGTAAAGGAGCTGGTTGAGAACGCCATCGACGCGGGTGCGCGCCGAGTCGGGATCGAGATTGCCGACGGGGGAAAGACCCTGATCCGGGTCACGGATGACGGTTGCGGCATGACCGCCGAAGACCTGCCGCTGGCGCTGTCGCGGCACGCCACGTCCAAGATCGACGGGTCGGACCTGCTGAACATTCACTCCTTTGGCTTCCGCGGTGAGGCGCTGCCTTCACTGGGGGCGGTCGCCCGGCTGACGCTTCAAAGCCGCGCGCGTGGCTTCGACGCGGTGGAACTGTCGGTCGAGGGCGGGCGCATGGGCGCGGCAAAGCCCTGTGCGCTGAACGGTGGAACCGTGGTCACCCTGCGCGACCTGTTCTACGCCACGCCAGCGCGGCTGAAATTCCTGCGCAGCGACCGGGCAGAGATGCAGGCGATTGCGGATACCGTGAAACGCCTCGCCATGGCCGAACCCTCGGTGGGATTCACCCTGCGCGATGTGTCGGGTGGAAATGACCGGGTCAGCTTCCGTGTCGAGCCGGAACAGGGCGATCTGTTCGATGCCCTGCGCGGACGGCTGTCCCGCGTCATGGGCGCCGAGTTCACCGAGAACGCCCTGCCCATTGACGCCGAGCGCGAAGGGGTCCGCCTGACGGGCTATGCCGCCCTGCCGACCTATTCGCGTGGCACCTCCGTGGCGCAGCACCTGTTCGTCAACGGGCGCCCCGTGCGGGACAAGACGCTGATCGGGGCGCTGCGCGGGGCCTATCAGGACTTCCTCTCGCGTGACCGCCATCCTGCCGTTGCACTGTTTGTCGATTGCGACCCGCACAAGGTGGACGTGAACGTGCACCCGGCGAAGTCCGAGGTGCGCTTTCGCGATCCCGGTCTGGTGCGCGGGCTGATCGTGACGTCGCTGAGGCATGCCTTGGCCACTGCCGGGCACCGGGCGTCTTCGACCGTGGCCGAGGCGACCTTGGGCGCGATGCGACCTGAACCTGTCGGGCCGCGCGTCTACCATATGGACCGCCCCTCGCTGGGGGCGCGGACGGCGGCCTACCGGATGCAGGCGCCTGACTACCAGCCGGTGCCGCCGTACCAGCAGGCGCCGCAGCCGACGGGGTTTGCCGATCTCGGCGGCAGCTATTCTGGCCGCGTGGTGGAACCCGTGGCCGAGGCCCCGCGCGAAGATTACGCGCAGCGGCCGCTCGGGGCGGCGCGCGGGCAGGTGCACGAGAACTACATCTTCGCCCAGACCGAGGACGGCGTGGTCATCGTCGACCAGCACGCGGCGCATGAGCGGCTCGTCTATGAAAAGCTGAAGAAGCAGATGGCCGAGAATGGCGTCGCCGCGCAGGCGCTGTTGATCCCTGACGTGGTGGACCTGTCCGTGGATGACGCGGGCCGCTTGCTGGCGGTGGCGGATGACCTGTCGCGCATGGGGCTGAGCATCGAACCCTTCGGTGCCGGGGCCATCGCGGTGCGCGAGACGCCCGCGATATTGGGCGAGGTGGACTCACAGGGGCTGATCCGGGACATCCTTGATGAACTGGACGACATGGGCGAAACCCACCTCGTGCAGGAAAAGATCGAGGCGATCCTCAGCCGCGTGGCCTGCCATGGTTCCATCCGCTCGGGCCGCGTGATGCGCGCCGAAGAGATGAACGCGCTCCTGCGAGAGATGGAGGCGACGCCGCATTCCGGCCAATGCAACCACGGGCGGCCCACCTACGTGGAGCTGAAACTGTCCGACATCGAACGGCTGTTCGGGCGCACATGACCGTGGGCGGCGTGACGCTGAACCTGAACGATCCGTTGACCCTGGCGGCGCTGGTCGGGGCCTTGGTGTTGCTGTTCCTGCTGGTTTCGGGGGTGCGCGCCTCGGGGCGTGCGGCGCGGTCGGCGGATTTGTTGGCGCAGCAGATGCGCGGCGTGGCCGGGCGGGTGCAGCAACTGTCCGATGGGCAGGAACGGCTGGCGGGCGGTTTGCACCACGTGTCCGAGATGCAGGCCAACAGCCAGTCCGCCATGTTGCAGGTAATGGAGACGCGCCTCGCCGAAGTGCAGGCGCGCATGAACGAGACCCTGCATGGCACGGCGCGGCGCACGGCGCATTCGCTTGGCGAGTTGCAGGAGCGGCTGCAAGCCATCGACAAGGCACAGTCCAATATCACCAAGCTGTCGTCCGACGTGCTGTCGTTGCAGGACATCCTGTCGAACAAGCAGACGCGCGGTGCATTTGGCGAGATCCAACTGACCGATATCGTGGGAAAGGCGCTGCCCTCGGACAGTTTTACCCTGCAGGCGACGCTGTCGAACGGGCGGCGGGCGGATTGCCTGATCCACCTGCCCAACCCGCCGGGGCCGATCGTGGTGGACGCGAAATTCCCGCTGGAGGGATACGAGGCACTGCGCCGGGCTGAGACGCAGGAACAGCTGGCCCGCGCCGCGCAGGCGTTCCGGCTGTCGGTCAGGAAGCACATCCGCGACATCTCGGACCGCTATATCATCGAGGGTGAAACAGCGGACGGCGCGCTGATGTTCCTGCCCTCCGAGGCGGTCTACGCCGAGCTGCACGCGAACTTCCCTGACGTGGTACGCGAGGGATTCGCGGCGCGGGTCTGGATCGTGTCGCCGACCACATGCATGGCGACGCTGAACACCATGCGGGCGATTCTCAAGGATGCGCGAATGCGGGCGCAAGCCGGGGCGATCCGGCGCGAGTTGCATGCTTTGTACGGCGATGTGGACCGATTGAGCGCCCGCGTTGCCAACCTGGACCGCCATTTCGGCCAAGCTGCCAAGGATATCGAAGAGATCAAGATCAGCGCCGACAAGGCCGGTAAGCGTGCGCGACGGCTGGATAATTTCGATTTTGAGGAACTGGCGGAGGATCATCGCCCCGCTGTCGCCGTGCTGCGTGCTGATCAACGCGTCGATTAGTTTACCATTGAACTAAATTGACAGGGTGCGCCTGCGGAGCTATGCGTTCAGCGCATGGAGGTTATGCGCTTACCCTTCTGCCGCCACGTCGCCCCCCCTGTTAGACCCGCCTTTAACCAAGGGAAGATCGTGCTACCATTACCGCAGCGCGGGAGGAGAGCACCGCCCTTATCGAAAATGGTTTAACGCTCAACCATTGCCGCGGTGCGGCGAAGGCGAGCCGACAGGAGGGAAGAGGACATATGAAAGACGCTCCCCAGGACATGGATCCGGTCGAGTCCCAGGAATGGCAGGAAGCCATCGAGGATGTGATCGAACGCGACGGCGCCGACCGGGCGCACTTCTTGCTGGACAAGGCCGTGCAGCGGGCGCGGGCGGCCGGGGCGAAACTGCCCTTCTCGGCGACCACGCCCTACCAGAACACTATCTCTCCCGATGACGAGGTCGAGATCCCCGGCGACCACGAGATGGAATGGCGCATCCGCACCATCAACCGCTGGAACGCCATGGCGACCGTGGTGAAGCGCAACAAGGAAAGCAGCGAATACGGCGGACATATCGCTTCTTTCGCGTCGTCGGCGGCGCTGTATGACGTCGGTCTGAACCACTTCTGGCGGTCGAAATCCGCTATCCACGGCGGCGACCTGGTGTTCTTTCAGGGCCACGTGATCCCCGGCATCTACGCGCGCTCCTTCATGGAGGGCCGCATCTCCGAGGAGCAGCTGAAGGAGTTCCGCTCCGAGGTCTCCGGCAAGGGCCTGTCGTCCTACCCGCACCCCTGGCTGATGCCGGATTACTGGCAGTTCCCGACCGTCTCCATGGGCCTCGGCCCGTTGATGGCGATCTACCAGGCGCGCTTCATGAAATACATGGAGAACCGGGGCCTGATCGAGAAGTCCGACCGCAAGGTCTGGGCCTTCCTCGGCGATGGCGAGATGGACGAACCGGAATCGCTCGGCGCGATCCACCTCGCGGCACGCGAGAAGCTGGACAACCTGATTTTCGTGGTGAACTGCAACCTGCAACGCCTCGACGGCCCGGTGCGCGGCAACTCGAAGATCGTGCAGGAACTGGAGGGCAACTTCCGTGGCTCCGGCTGGGACGTCATCAAGCTGCTCTGGGGCAAGGGCTGGGATGAACTGCTGGAGCAGGACACCTCGGGCAAGCTGCGCCAGTTGATGGACGAGACCATCGACGGCGATTACCAAACCTTCAAATCCAAGGACGGCGCCTATATCCGCAAGCATTTCTTCGGCAAGTACCCGGAGACCGCCGAGCTGGTGAAGGACTGGACCGACGACCAGATCTGGGCGCTGCGCCGTGGCGGCCATGACCCCAAGAAGGTCTACAACGCCTTCAAGCGCGCGACCGAGGCCGAGGGCCAGCCGACGCTGATCCTGGTGAAGACGGTCAAGGGCTACGGCATGGGCACCGCTGGCGAAGGCCAGAACACCACGCACCAGCAGAAGAAGATGCAGCTGGACCAGCTGAAGGCGATGCGCGACCGCTTCAAGATCCCGGTCACCGACGAGGAACTGGAAAAGGACATCCCCTTCGTCAGCCTGAACAACGCGCAAAAGGCTTACCTGGCCGAGCGGCGCAAGGAGTTGGGTGGCGCCTTCCCGAAGCGGTTCACTGACGCGCCCTCTCTGGAGGTGCCGGCGCTGGAGGCCTTCAAGAAGGAATTGCAGGACAGCGGAGATCGGGAATTCTCGACCACCATGGCTTTTGTCCGCATCCTGACCACGCTTTTGCGCGACAAGAAGGTGGGCAAGCAGGTCGTGCCGATCGTCCCCGATGAATCGCGCACCTTTGGCATGGAGGGGCTGTTCCGCTCGGTCGGCATCTACAACCCGCTGGGCCAGCAATACACGCCCGAAGACCGCGAGCAGATGTCCTACTACAAGGAATCCGCGGACGGTCAGGTGCTTCAGGAAGGCATCAACGAAGCGGGCGCCATGGCGGACTGGATCGCTGCGGCGACGTCCTACAGCACCCACGGCGTGCCGATGATCCCGTTCTACATCTACTACTCGATGTTCGGCTTCCAGCGGATCGGTGACCTTGCCTGGGCGGCGGGCGACTCGCGTGCGCGCGGCTTCATGCTTGGCGGCACGGCGGGGCGGACCACGCTGAACGGTGAGGGCTTGCAGCACGAGGACGGGCACTCCCACATCCTCGCGGGCACGATCCCGAACTGTGTCAGCTACGATCCGACGTTCTCTTACGAAGTCGCGGTGATCGTGCAGCACGGGCTTGAACGCATGTTCAAGAACCAGGAGGACGTGTTCTTCTACCTGACGCTGATGAACGAGAACTACCACCACCCGGAAATGCCGATGGGCGCCGAAGAGGGCATCATCAAGGGCCTCTACCGGATGCGCCGCGCCGAGAAACCGGCGAAAAAGCACGTCAACCTGATGGGCTCCGGCACGATCCTCGTGCAGGCGATCAAGGCGGCCGAGATGCTGGAGAAGGACTTCGGCGTCACCTCGGACATCTGGTCGGCGACCTCGTTCAACGAACTGGCCCGCGATTATCAGGACTGCGAGCGGCACAATCGCCTGAATCCCTTCGCGGAGGAGCGCGTGCCTTACGTGACGCAGACCCTCGCAAACGCACAGGGGCCGGTGATCGTCGCGACCGACTACATGAAGAACTACGCCGAGCAGGTGCGCGGCGCGGTCAAGCAGCGGTTTACCGTGCTGGGGACGGACGGCTTTGGCCGTTCCGACAGCCGGGTGAACCTGCGGCGCTTCTTCGAGGTCGATGCCAACCATATCGCGGCGGCGGCCATGGTCGACCTCTACCGCGAGGGCGTGGTGGGCGAGAAGGATCTCGAGGCGGCACTGAAGAAATACGACATCGACGGCGGCAAGCCGAACCCGCGTTTGGTTTGACGGGGACAGGAGGAAAAACATTATGACGACTGAAGTTAAGGTCCCCGATATCGGCGACTTCAAGGACGTGCCGGTTGTGACGGTGCTTGTGTCCGTGGGTGACACGATCGCCGTCGAGGACGCCATCATCGAGCTGGAATCCGACAAGGCAACCATGGAGGTTCCTTCCTCTCATGCGGGCGTCGTGAAGGAAATCAAGGTCGCCGAAGGGGACAAGGTCTCTGAAGGGTCTGTGGTTCTGGTGATCGACGCGGCGGACACGGGCGATGCGCCGAAGGAAGAGCCGAAGGCCGAAGCGCCGAAGCAGGAGGCGCCCAAGGAAGCCCCGAAGGCCGCGCCTGCGCCGGTGATGGACGCGGGCTTCTCCAAGGTCCACGCCTCGCCGTCGGTCCGCGCCTTCGCCCGCCGGGTCGAGGTCGATCTGAACACCATCAACGGGTCGGGCCGCAAGGGTCGTATCCTGCGCGAAGATGTTGAAAAGGCGCTGAAAACCGTGGCAGCCCCGGCGTCGGGTGGCACGGTTCAGGGCGGCATGGGCATCCCGCCGATCCCCGCCGTAGATTTCTCGAAATTCGGCCCAATCGAAGACGTGGAGATGCCGCGGATCAAGAAGATCTCTGGCCCGGCGCTGCATCGTTCATGGTTGAACATTCCGCATGTCACCCACAATGACGAGGCCGACATCACCGAGCTGGACCAGTACCGCAAGGAGATGGACACGCAGGCCAAGCAGGATGGTTATCGTGTGACGTTGCTGTCCTTCGTCATCAAGGCGTCGGTGTCGGCGCTGAAACAGCACTGGGAAGTCAACTCTTCGATCCATCCGGATGGCGAAAAGCTAATTCGTAAAGGTTACTACAATATTGGCTTTGCGGCCGATACGCCAAATGGCCTTGTTGTGCCGGTCATCAAGGACGCGGATCGCAAGGGTCTGGTGGAGATTTCCAAGGACCTGATGGAGCTGTCCAGCGCGGCGCGCGAGGGGTCGCTGAAATCCAAGGACATGCAGGGCGCGACGTTTACCATCTCGTCGCTGGGTGGCATCGGTGGCACGTCGTTTACCCCGATCGTGAACGCGCCGGAGGTGGCGATCCTGGGCCTGACACGGTCCAAGATGGCCCCGGTCTGGAACGGGTCGGAGTTCGAACCGCGCCTTATGCAGCCGCTGTCGCTGTCCTATGACCATCGCGCCATCGATGGGGCCTTGGCGGCACGCTTCTGCGTGACGCTGAAGACGCTCCTTGGTGACATGCGCAAGCTGATGTGGTGACCGACATGGATGTGAAAGTTCCCGATATCGGTGATTTCAAGAACGTTCCGGTGGTCACGGTGCTGGTCTCGGTCGGTGACACCGTCGCCGCCGAGGACGCGCTGATCGAGCTGGAAAGCGACAAGGCGACCATGGAAGTGCCCTCGCCCGCCGCCGGAAAGGTCAAGGAAATCAAGGTTTCCGAAGGCGACAAGGTGTCGATGGGCGACGTGATCGTCGTGCTGGAAGGGGCCGAAGCAGCGGATGCCGCTGAGGAAACTCCAAAGGACGCGCCCAAGGCCGAGGCGCCCAAGGCGATCGAGGCCAGTGGCACGGCCACGGGCAAGGGCGACGTGCACGCGGACGTGGTGGTGCTGGGCTCTGGCCCCGGCGGTTACACGGCGGCGTTCCGCGCGGCGGACCTTGGTCAGAGCGTTGTTCTGGTGGAGAAGGATTCGACCCTTGGCGGCGTGTGCCTGAACGTGGGCTGCATACCGTCCAAGGCGCTGCTGCACATGGCGAAGGTCATCACCGAGGCCGAAGAAGTCGCCCATCACGGGCTGAAATTCGGCAAGCCGGAGGTCGATCTGGATGGGCTGCGCGACTTCAAGGACAGCGTTGTCGGCAAGCTGACGGGCGGTCTGGACGGTCTGGCGAAGGCGCGAAAGGTGAAGGTTGTCAAAGGTTTCGGCAAGTTCACCGGGCCGAACATGCTGGACGTGGATGGCACGTCGGTCAGCTTTGACAAGTGCATCATCGCGGCCGGGTCCGAGCCGGTGACGCTGCCGTTCATCCCGCATGACGACCCGCGCGTGATCGATTCGACCGGCGCGCTGGAGCTGATGGACGTGCCCGAGCGCCTGCTGGTGCTGGGCGGTGGTATCATCGGGCTGGAAATGGCCTGTGTTTACGATGCCTTGGGGTCGCGGATCACGGTTGTCGAACTGATGGACCAGATCATTCCGGGTGCCGACAAGGACGTGGTCAAACCCTTGATGCAGCGCATAAAAGGTCGTTACGAGAACATCTTCCTCAAGACCAAGGTGACCGCGGTCGAGGCGCAGGAAGATGGGCTGCATGTGACCTTCGAGGACGATAAGGGCGAAAGCTTCAAGGATCGTTTCGACAAGGTACTGGTGGCCGTAGGGCGGCGTCCCAACGGCAAGAAGATCGCCGCAGAGGCTGCTGGCGTGGCCGTGGACGAGCGTGGCTTCATCGCGGTGGACAGCCAGCAACGTACTGGTGTGCAACACATTTTCGCCATCGGTGACGTGGTGGGGCAGCCCATGTTGGCGCATAAGGCGGTGCACGAAGGCAAGGTCGCGGCAGAGGTCTGCGCCGGTGAGAAGCGGCACTTCGATGCGAAGGTGATTCCCTCGGTCGCTTATACCGATCCCGAGGTCGCCTGGGTCGGCGTGACGGAGACGCAGGCCAAGGCCGAGGGCATCAAGGTCGAGAAGGGCGTGTTCCCTTGGGCCGCGTCGGGGCGGTCGCTGTCGCTGGGTCGGTCCGAGGGCATGACCAAGCTGCTGTTTGATCCGCAAGATCAACGGGTTGTGGGTGGATGCATCGTCGGTCCGAACGCCGGGGACCTGATCGCCGAGGTGGCGCTGGCCATCGAGATGGGGGCCGATGCGGTCGATCTGGGGCACACGATTCACCCGCATCCGACCCTGTCGGAGACGGTGAACTTTGCCGCCGAGATGTTCGAAGGCACAATCACCGACCTGATGCCGCCGAAGCAGAAAAAGCACTGAAACCGGGGGCGTTAACTATCGGGGCGGGGCCCCGGATTAACGCGCAGAACGGTAGAGTTAAGAGGGCGTCCGATGCAGATCGGGCGCCCTTATCTTGTGGTGCGGCGGGCGCGGACCACAAGGCGGAAGGAAATCGTAAAACAGGTGTACGGTTTGTAAGGGATGAACCGGCCGGTTTGGCCCGGTTTTCCGGCCGGTTGTTAACCTTTGCGGCCTGACCTTGCGTCACAAGCGGTTAACGGCACGAAAAAGCCCCCGCCGGGAAGGTGGCGGGGGCGGCTGTCCGGTCCGGGCGGGTTTGAGAGGAGAAGGCCCGAAGCGGCAGGATCAGATTCGGAAAATCGGCTGAAGCAGTCAGATCCGGAAAATCGGCTGAAGCAGCCGAGGCAGGAAGGAGTTGAACCGCAAGGGCGCGTCGGTGACGGCGAGGCAGATGCAATCCTCAGAAATGTCGGCCACGGGCATGTGGTTCACGGTGGGATCGGCGACCTCGATGTCGCCGCGCGCGAAATGGCCATCCTCGTCAGAGAACGCGCCCTGAAGCACCAGCGTCAGTTCCAGCCCCTTGTGCGAGTGGTCCGGCACGGCGACGCCTGCGGGGATGAACAGCAGACGTGCCGTCGCCTCGGGCGAGGTGTCGAGAATGGCCTGCTTCACCCCCATGCCCAAGGGACGCCAGCGCACCTTGTCCAGCGCGCCGATGTAATCGGCCAACGGGCCGGGTACGACCGGGTCGGAGGGCAGGACGATGGGGCGTGCGTCGGGCGCTGTGCCGTGGATCGTGGCCATGGCGCGGGACAGGGCGTCGTGGGCCAAGGGGGCCTCGGTCACGTCTTCAAGCAGCGCGCCGCCCACGGTCTCGTGCGCCTCGACCGCCGCGCGGCAGGTGTCGCAGAGCGAGACATGAGAGGCCACGATCAGGTTCACCGCCTCGGGCAGGGTGCCGGCGGCGTAGCCCATCAGGAGCTCTTCGGTCAGGTGGTGTTTCGGGTTGGGCATGGTGTCGGTCATCGCGCGTCTTTCGTATCCATGGCATGACGCAGGCGGTCCAGCGCGAGCCGTAGGCGGGATTTGATCGTGCCAAGGGGCAGGCCGGTGGCTTCGGCGATTTCGCTGTGCGTCATCTCGCCGAAATAGGCCTTTTGTACGAGGTCACGTTGCTTTTCGGGCAGGGCGGCAAGCGCCTGACCGAGGTATTCGGTTTCCTGTTGCAGCCCGACGAGGGCGGCGGGATCGGGGTCTGGTTCCGGGCCCCAAGGCAGGTCCTCGGGTTCGGGGCGCCTTGTGCGGCGGATCAGGTCGATCCGCTTGTTGCGGGCGATGGTGAACAGCCACGTCGCCGCCGACGCGCGGGTGGGATCGAACAGCGCGGCCTTGCGCCATGCAGTTGTCATCACCTCCTGCACCAGTTCCTCGGCCTGTGCGGCATCGGCGCCGGAGCGGATGAGGAAGCCCTTCAGGCGGGGGGCGAAGTGGCGGAAAAGGGCGGCAAAGGCGGCTTCGTCCCGGTGATCGCGGATGCGGATCAGGAGCGCGGCCCATGTGGCGTTTTCCCGGGTTTTGTCGTCGGGGTTTTCGGATGTCACCGGTTTTGCCTTTGGCTTTGACACCAATGATGGCCTGACGCGCGGGGGGGCGGCAAGGGGCAGGGCGTCGCAAGCGTCGGTTTGTCGGAATGCGGTGTACATGCCCAGCATACGCGGGGGCGCGCGGGCTGGATCAAAAATTTTTCGCGCTGAGTCATCCGGTCTGGCGTGTGGCGCGTAACCCTAGGTGAGACAAGCAGAAGGACCACGCCATGCCGTTCGAACAAAGCCCCGCCCCGCGTCGCCGGATTGCCGTCATCGGTGGCGGTATCTCCGGCATGGGGGCGGCGCATATGCTGGGCGATCAGCACGAGGTGGTGTTGTTCGAGGCAGAGGGACGGCTGGGCGGTCATGCCCGTACGCGGATGGTGATGGGGCAGCCGGTGGACACGGGATTCATCGTGTTCAACTACGCTAATTATCCGCTGCTGGCCGACCTGTTCGAGCGGCTGGACGTGCCGGTGGTGAAGTCGGACATGAGCTTTTCCGCGTCGCTGAAGGGCGGGCTGGAATACGGGCTGCGCGACCTGTCGGCGATCTTTGCCCAGAAGCGGAACGCGTTGAAGCCGCAGTACTGGGGGATGCTGCGCGATGTGATGCGGTTCAACGCGCGGGCCGTCGAGGTGGCGCAGGACGAGAGCCTGTCGCTGCGCGAATTCCTGCGGGTGTTGGGGACCGGCGATTGGTTCCGGGACTACTACCTGTTGCCGCTGTCCGGGGCGATCTGGTCGACTCCGCTTGAGAAGATCCTCGATTTCCCGGCGCACGCCTTGGTGCGGTTCTTCGAGAACCATGCGCTGTTGAGCCATACCGGCCAGCACCAGTGGTACACGGTCAAGGGCGGGTCGATCGAGTATGTCTCGCGCCTGCGGGGGGCGTTGCAGCGGCAGGGCGTCGGCCTGCGCGAGGGCGTCCCGGTGGAGGCCGTGCGGCGCGATGCCAGCGGCGCGCTGGTGCGGTCCAGGGGCGCGTGGGAGCGGTTCGACGAGGTGGTCTTTGCCACGCATGGGGATATTTCGCTGCGCCTGCTGGAGGATGCGGACGGGCAGGAACGCGCGGCACTGGAGCGGGTGAAGTACCAGCCGAACAAGGTGGTGCTGCATTCGGACGAGAGCCTGATGCCGACGCGGCGGGCCTGCTGGGCGTCGTGGAATTACTGCGAGGCGGCGGACAAGACGTCGGAGGCCATCGATCTGACCTATTGGATGAACTGCCTGCAACCGATCCCCGAGGCGCTGCCGCTGTTCGTGACGCTGAACTCCACCCGGCCGATCCGCGAGGAGGCCGTGCATGACGAGGTGGTGCTGCATCACCCGGTCTATGACGCCGGGATGCTGGCGGCGCAGCGGGCGGTGGCCGGGTTCAACGGCGCGCGGAACACCTGGTTCTGCGGCGCGTGGATGCGCAACGGATTCCACGAGGACGGGCTGGCGAGCGCGGCGGAGGTGGCGCGCGGGATCGGGACTCGGCAGCTTGGGGCCGTGGCATGATCGATTTCGTCCCGGCGCATACGTTCCACGGGCGGAAGGGCTCGGTCGAGAATGCGTTCCGGTATTCGGTGGATTACGTGCTGCTGGATGCTGAGGACGCCGAGGGGCCGGGGCTGTTCGCGCGCAATGGTGCGGGGCTGATGTCGGTGCAGGATGTGGACCATGGCGGCGCGCCCAAGGCGGGGCGGGGGCCGGAGTGGGCGCGTGAGGTCTTTGCCGCCTATGGCGTGCGGGTCGGGCTGCTGATGCTGCTGACGCAGCCGAGGCTGCTGGGCCATGTGTTCAACCCGGTGTCGTTCTGGCTGGCCTATGACGACGCGGGGCTGAGGGCGGTGATCGCCGAGGTGACGAACACCTTTGGCGACCGGCATTCCTACCTGTGTGCGAAGGAGGACGGGACGGTGATCGGGGCGTCGGACCGGATCGCGGCGCAGAAGGTCTTTCACGTCTCGCCGTTCCAGCCGATCGAGGGGGGATATACCTTCCGCTTCGACATCCGCGACGATCGGCTGGGCATCTGGATCGACCTCGATCACGCAGGCGGCGGGGTGATTGCCACGCTGGTCGGGCCGCGCAAACCGCTGACCAATGGCGCGATCCTGTGGTCGGCGCTGCGCAGGCCGTTCGGGGCGCGCCGTGTGCTGGCGCTGATCCACTGGCAGGCGCTGAAGCTCTGGTGGAAAGGCGCAGGCTACCGGGTGCGACCGGAGCCGCCGGCCGAGACGGTCTCGGGCGCAGAAGACCGGAGGGACGCGGCATGATGGCGGCATGGTTCGGGGCGGGCGCGGCGATGGTGGCGTTGCCGGTCTGGGCGCGCGGGCGCTTTGCAGCCTTTGGCGCGCAGGGGCCGGGCGACTACCTCGACGCGCCGGGAGAGATGTTCGATCCGCGCCACCACCTGAGCGGCGAGATGGGGATCGACGGCGTGATCTACGGGCCGATGGGGCGGGTGACCTCGCGGTTTTCCGGGGATTTCCAGGGGATCTGGCAGGGCAACGAAGGCGTGCTGAAGGAGACCTACCGCTATGCCTCGGGGCAGGTGGAGGACCGCGAATGGCGGCTGCGGCTGGGCAATGACATGACCCTGCGGGCCGAGGCCCCGGATGTGCCGGGCGGTGCGCGGGGGCGAATCAGCGGGCCGACGGTGCAGATGCGCTATCGGCTGAAACTGGGCGAGGACGCGGGCGGCCATGTCCTGCGCGCGACCGACTGGATGTATCTCTCTCCGGACGGCGCGGTGGTGAACCGATCGCAGTTTCGGAAGTTTGGTCTGAAGGTGGCTGAACTGGTCGCCGTCATCCGACCAAAGGAGACGACATGAGCCGGGATTGGGCAGGCAAACGCTATTGGCTGGTGGGCGCGAGCGAAGGGCTTGGCGCGGCGCTGGCGCGGGAAATGAGCGACGCGGGCGTGGAGCTGATCCTGTCGGCCCGGTCCGAGGACAAGCTGAACGAGGTGGCCAAGCACCTGCCCGCGAAGGCCGAGGTGAAGCCGGTGGACATCACCGACGCCGAGGCCCTGGCGCGGGTCGCCGACGAGATCGGCGAGATCGACGGTGTGGTGCAACTGGCGGCGGTCTACTGGCCCTTTGGCGCAAAGGACTGGGAAGCGGAGCACGCCAACCTGATGGCCGATGTGAACCTGGGCGGCGCGATGCGGCTGGTGGGCGTGGTGGTGCCGCGCTTTGTTGCGCGGGGGCATGGGCATATCGTGCTGACCGGATCGCTTTCGGGGTATCGCGGGCTGCCCGGCGCGGCGGCCTATGTGGCGACGAAGTCCGGCGTGATGGCGCTGGCGGAATCGCTCTACGCCGATCTGCGCGGCACGGGGGTCGAAGTGCAGTTGCTGAACCCCGGTTTCATCGAGACCCGGCTGACGGACAAGAACGATTTCAGGATGCCGTTCAAGATGAAGCCGAACGAGGCGGCTGAGGTCTATTTCGCGCATATGTCGGGCGGCGGTTTCCAGAAGGCGTTTCCGCGGCTGTTTTCCTGGGTCTTCCGGGGCAGCCAGTTCCTGCCGGACTGGCTGTATTACCGCGTTTTCGGATAGGCGCGAAAACGCGGCGCGGGTGGGTGGATGATTGCCCCGTTTGTTTAAGATCAAGGTGGCGTACCTCTTTTACGCCCATGCTGGGGGCGACTCGGACATGGGAGGCGTGACATGGAATTCAGCGACAAGATCAGCGTGCGGCAGGTGGCGGCAGTCATCCTCATGGCGCGCGAACTGGATCGGGGCGAGGGCGAATTGCGCGGCCTGATCGACCGGATGGACGAAGAAGAGGCCGCCGCGCTGACCGCGATCATGTGGATCGGGCGCGGGTCCTTCGAGGCGGAGGAATTCGACGATGCCTATGGCACCGCGATGTCCGAGGCGTCCACGCCCACGGCGGATTACCTGATCGGCACGCCGCATCTGGCGGACAACCTCGAAGCCGGGTTGGAGGCGCTGGGCTATGATCCGACCGACGAAGAAGACGAATTGATGCGGCGCGGCGCGTAAGCGGGTTACGCGGCAGGCCTGACGGATCAGACGCTCAGCGCAGCGCCCGGCCCTTCATGATCGCGTCATTGCCGAAACGCGCGCGGATTTCGTCGGCGGCGCGCTCGGCCTTGGCCCGTGTGGCGGCCTGCGGGTCCAGCAGGTCGGGCACGCGGTCGGCCATGCTGTCCGGCACAAGGTCCGACAGGCCGACGCCGATCAGCCGCCACGGGCCTGCCTCTGGCACCTGATCGAACAGCGCGCGGGCATTGCGGTACAGCGTGTCCGCCATCTGCGTCGCATCCGGCAGGGTCATGCGGCGCGTGATCGTGGTAAAGTTCTTGCGCTTGAGTTTGAGCGTTACGGTGCGGCCCGCCATGCCCTTGGCCTTGGCCCGGTCGGTGGTCTTTTCCGACAGCCGCCAGAGATGCCCGTCCAGCAGGTCGGGGTCCGAGGTGTCCTCGTTGAAGGTGGTCTCGTTCGAGATGGATTTGACCGGGGCATTGCGGGTGACGCGGCGGTGATCCTCGCCGCGTGCGAGGTGATAGAGCCGCTCGCCCATCGACCCGAAGCGGTGCATCAGGTCGCGTTTGTCCCAGCGCAGGAGGTCGGCAAAGGTGCGGATGCCCGCGCGGTCCAGCGAGGCTTGTCCGGCCTCGCCCACGCCCCAGAGCATCCGTACGGGTTTCGGGGTGAGGAAGGATTGCGTTTCCGCCTTGCCGATCACGGCAAAGCCGCGCGGCTTGTCGAGGTCGGAGGCGATTTTCGCGAGGAACTTGTTGTGCGACAGGCCGATGGAGCCGGTGACGCCGATTTCTTCGGCCATGCGTTTCGTCAGGCGGGCGAGCATGACGGCGGGCGGTGCGCCGTGCAAGCGGGCGGTGCCGGTGAGGTCGAGAAACGCCTCGTCGAGCGAGAGTGGTTCGATGGCGGGGGTCAGTTCCTCCATCAGCGCGCGGATCTGGCTGCTGACCTCGGCGTAGACCGCGCCGCGCGGTTTGACGACCACAGCGTCGGGGCAGAGTTGCAGCGCCTTGAACATCGGCATGGCCGAGCGCACGCCGCGAATGCGCGCGATGTAACAGCAGGTGGACACGACGCCGCGCCGGCCGCCGCCGACGATGACGGGCTTGGATTGAAGCTCGGGGTTGTCGCGTTTCTCGACCGAGGCGTAAAATGCGTCGCAGTCCATATGCGCGATGCTGAGATCGAAGAGTTCCGGGTGCGAGATGACGCGCGGCCGACCGCAGGCCGGGCAGCGGGTGCCGGCGTCAAAGGTGGTCAGGCAATCGCGGCACAGGCTGGGCATGGGCGCAGAATATCGCGACCTGAAGGCGCGGACAATCTGGCGCAGCGCGTCGGCAAGGCTTAAGTATTTCACAGATATTTGAACGAAAGGGACTTCGATGACTCCGGAACAGGTTGTTGGTCAGTTCATCGGCGGGAATATTGTCCTGCTGCTGCTGGCGGCGTTTATCATTCTTTGTATCTTCCTTGGCGTGCGGATCGTGCCGCAGTCGGAAAAGCACGTGGTGGAGCGGTTTGGCCGCCTGCGCGCGGTGCTGGGGCCGGGGATCAACTTTGTCATCCCCTTCCTCGACAAGGTGAAGCACAAGATTTCCGTGTTGGAACGGCAGTTGCCCACCGCCTCGCAGGACGCGATCACGCTGGACAACGTGCTGGTGGAGGTGGAGACCTCGGTTTTTTACCGCATCCTTGAGCCGGAGAAGACCGTGTATCGCATCCGTGACGTCGATGCCGCGATTGCCACGACCGTGGCGGGCATCGTGCGCGCCGAGATCGGCAAGATGGAGCTGGACGAGGTGCAGTCGAACCGCTCGCGGCTGATTTCCGAAATCAAGGCGCTGGTGGAGGACGCCGTCGACAACTGGGGGATCGAGGTGACGCGGGCGGAGATCCTTGACGTGAACCTCGACCAGGCGACGCGGGATGCGATGTTGCAGCAGTTGAACGCCGAGCGGGCGCGCCGGGCGCAGGTGACCGAGGCCGAGGGCAAGCGCCGCGCGGTGGAACTGGCCGCCGACGCGCAGCTGTACGCGGCCAAGCAGGAGGCCGAGGCGCGGCGCATCACGGCGGACGCCGAGGCCTATGCAACCGGCGTCGTGGCCAAGGTGATCCGTGAAAGCGGCATCGAGGCAGCGCAATACGAGGTCGCGTTGAAGCAGGTCGACGCGCTGCGCAAGATCGCCGAGGGCGGGGGCACGCAGACCATCGTCCTGCCGTCGAACGCAGTCGACGCCTTTGCCGACGCGTTCAAGCTGTTCAGGGGAGGCAAATCATGAGCTGGGATACCTGGTGGCTGTGGATCGCCTTTGGCGTCGTGCTGCTGATCGTCGAGGTGGCGGCGCCCGGGTTCATCGCCCTTGGGCTGGCGGTCGGGGCCTTTGTCGTGGGGCTCTTGTTGCTGGTCATGGGGATGTCGCTGCCGGTGGCGCTGCTGGTCTGGGCCGTGGCCTCGCTGGTGGCCTGGCTGGTGATCCGCAAGCTGGCCGGAGAGCGCAAGGGGCAGGTGAAAATCTGGACCACCGACATCAATGAATGACGCGCGCCGCGCTTTCCGGGGCGCGAAACTGATGCTGTTCGCGGGGGACGATCTGCTGGTCATTCGCCGCGATGACCTTCCGGGGCTAGAGTGGGCCGGGTATCTCGATCTGCCCGGCGGGCTGCGCGAGCCGGGCGAGACGCCGGAGGCCTGTGTCTTGCGCGAGTTGCGCGAGGAATTGGGGCTGGATCTGCCGGTGGAGTTGCTGCGGGTCGCGCTGATCCGGCACGCGCCGAAGGGGGTGGAGTGGTTCTTTGCCGCCCATGGCCCCGCCGATCTGGTGGACCGGGTCCGGTTTGGCGACGAAGGGCAGGGGTGGAAGCCGATGCGGCCCGAGGGGTTTGTCGAGGCCGAGGATGCGATTCCGCATTTCCGCGTGATCCTCGGGAATTATCTGCGGACCATTTGAGGCGAATGGGCAAGAAAAAACCGGGGCCGCCTGAAATTGGCAGACCCCGGTCAGTATTCCGGACCTCAGGGGACAGTAGAGGACCCGGACGGCAGGCTCATACAGGCGTATGAGCTGCAGGCAGATCGCCCCGTTTGGGGCTGCCGGACCCCTCTGGCAGCGAGGGATCCGGCGCTGATACGCGAGCCGAGGGACAAAGGCTGCGCATCGACGTGTCAGGCGGACGAGCAGCCACGCCGGACGAATTCTGGCGGCTCAGGCCGCGTGCGGCATCTCGGCGCCAGAGCGACGCGGCGGCACGATCGGCTGGCGCAACTGGCGGGATTTCAACGCAGTTTTGTCGGTCAGCGCCATCAGCGCGGTGTTGAGAAGCCCGCGCGAGGCGGCTTCGAAGTCCGTGGTGATCGGCGCCGTGAACTGGCTGGCGACGTGCACGCGCCCGGCGGGGGTGTGCAGGGTGACCAGAGCCTCGAAACACTGTTCGACGGCATTGTAACGGACGTCATGGATGCGCGGAGTCATGTCGCTCATACCTGTATTCCTTTCTGCCCTTGCTGGCCCGTCTTGGGCCGCTCTGATGCATTAACGTAACAGCCTGTGGAAAAGTTTCACGGGTAAATCAGAAAGCCCTTTTCCCCCTGATTCAGCGGGTTGGCGGGAAGTTGCACATGAGTCGGCCAACTTATGCCCATTTAACCCACAAGTTTATCCACACACGGAGGCGTGACGGGTTGCCCCCTTGCAGTCTTAACAATCGTTACCATTTGGTTGCGCCGTTTATCTGGCGTTTACAGATTGTTAACCACCTTGCGGCGGGTTTGGTTCCGAGGGGGATCTATATTTCGTAGGCGGTCCCTCTGAGACATTGGTATTTTGTGTTTATGTCTAAATAGTGACGCCATGTGAAAAGGCCCCACAGGGGGTGTCCTGCGGGGCCGTCGGGCGAAGATTAATCTTTGCGGGTGTCAGTGCGCGCGCTGAGCCTCTGGCGAATTGAGCTCGGCCACGATGGCCTCGGCCGCGGCGCGGGGGCTGAGGGCCTTGTGGATCGGGCGGCCCACGACGATGTGGTCGGCACCGTCGCGAATCGCCTGCGCCGGGGTGGCGATGCGTTTCTGGTCGCCCTTGTCAGCGCCGACCGGGCGCACGCCGGGGGTGACGATGAGCCGACCGGCGGACTCGGGCAGCGCGCGGATCATCACGGCCTCGTTCGGCGAGCAGATGATGCCATCGGCCCCGGCGTCAAAGGCGCGACCGGCGCGCTCGGTGACCATGTCGGGGATCAGCCCGTCCTTATACATGCAGTCGTCGAGGTCGCCCCGGTCCAGCGAGGTCAGGATCGTCACGCCGAGGATCTTCGTGTTGCTGCCCGCCGCGCCTTGTTTCGCGGCACGGATCACATGGGGGTCGCCGTGCACGGTCAGGAAATCGAGGTCGAACTGGGCGATACCGCGCACCGCCGCCTCGATCGTGGCGCCGATGTCGAAGAGCTTCATATCGAGGAAGATGCGTTTGCCGTGTTCCTGCTTCAGTTCGTTGGCCAGCGCCAGCCCGCCGCCGGTCAGCATCCCCAGGCCGATCTTGTAGAAGGAGACGGAGTCCCCGAGGGTCTGCACCAGCTCGACGCCTTGCAGGACGTTCGGCACGTCAAGGGCAACGATCAGGCGGTCATTGGATTGGGGCAGGGTTTCGGCGGTCATCTGGCGGCACTCCTTTTGCACCCATGTGGCCGCCTGCGCCCGCTACGTCAAGCGCGCCGGAGTTCGGGCGGCAGCACGCCGGGGGCAAAGCGCAGCCGTCCGCGTTGGCGGTAGTCCGGGATGCGCCGTGCCTTGCGCAGGGCCTCGGCCAGCAGGAGCAGCCGGTGGCGGCTGTGCTGAACCTCGACCCTGCGCGGCATGGTCAGCGGGATCTGCATCCGCGTGTCTTCGGACACAAGGACGACCGACCCGCTGAACGGCCCGTTGGGGGTTGGTTTGAAGCCTGCAAACTCGATTCTGGTGACATACATTTTCTGCCTCTGTTTTGCAGGATGTTTGCCATGTCGCCCTTTAACATATGGTGCACGACATGCGTGGCATTTTCGCAACAAATCCCTTGAAGGGCGGGCGTGGGATGCCCATGTTTCGGACGAGGCCCGAGGGGGCCACGTGCCGCAGTGGTGGGCGTGGTCGTGAAGGGCGCTTTTAGAGGAGAGCCAAGATGAACTTGGAGAAATTCACCGATCGTGCGCGTGGGTTCGTTCAGGCCGCGCAGACGATCGCGATGCGTGAAAGCCATCAGAAGCTGGCGCCGGAGCACCTGTTGAAGGCGCTCATGGATGACGAGCAGGGGCTTGCATCCAACCTGATCGCTGCCTCGGGCGGCGATGCCAAGCGCGTGGTGCAAGTGCTTGATACCAAGATGGCAAAGATCCCGAAGGTCTCGGGCGATGCCGGTCAGGTGTACCTGGATTCGGCCACCGGCAAGGTGCTGGACGAGGCCGAGAAGATTGCCAAGAAGGCAGGCGATTCCTTTGTTCCGGTGGAGCGGATCCTCATGGCGCTGGCCATGGTGAAATCCCCCGCAAAGGAGGCGCTGGATGCGGCGAATGTCTCGGCCCAGGGGCTGAACACGGCGATCAACGACGTGCGCAAGGGGCGGACGGCGGACAGCGCGTCGGCCGAGGATGCCTATGAGGCGTTGAAGAAATATACCTTGGATTTGACGGAACGCGCCCGCGAGGGGAAGATCGACCCGATCATCGGTCGGGACGAGGAAATCCGTCGCGCGATGCAGGTGCTGTCCCGCCGGACAAAGAACAACCCGGTGCTGATCGGGGAACCCGGCGTGGGGAAGACCGCGATTGCCGAGGGTCTGGCGCTGCGCATCGTCAACGGTGACGTGCCGGAGTCGCTCCTTAACAAGCGGTTGCTGAGCCTCGATATGGGCGCGCTGATCGCCGGTGCGAAGTACCGCGGCGAGTTCGAGGAGCGGCTGAAGTCGATCCTCTCGGAGGTCACCTCGGCCGCCGGTGAGATCATCCTGTTCATCGACGAGATGCACACGCTGGTCGGCGCGGGCAAGGCGGATGGCGCGATGGATGCGTCGAACCTGCTGAAACCGGCGCTGGCGCGCGGGGAGCTGCATTGCGTTGGCGCGACCACGCTGGATGAGTACCGCAAGCACGTCGAGAAGGACGCGGCCCTCGCGCGGCGCTTCCAGCCGGTCATGGTGCAGGAGCCGACGGTCGAGGACACCATCAGTATCCTGCGCGGCATCAAGGAGAAGTACGAGCTGCACCACGGCGTGCGGATCTCGGACAGCGCCCTGGTGGCGGCGGCGACGCTGTCGCATCGCTACATCACCGACCGCTTCCTGCCGGACAAGGCCATCGACCTGATGGACGAGGCCGCCAGCCGTCTGCGGATGGAAGTGGACAGCAAGCCCGAGGAACTCGACGCGCTGGACCGCGACATCTTGCAAAAGCAGATCGAGGTCGAGGCGTTGAAACTGGAGGATGACCAGGCGTCCAAGGACCGGCTGGAAAAGCTGGAAAAGGATCTGGCCGAGCTTCAGGAGAAGTCCGACGCCATGACGGCGCAGTGGCAGGCGGAGCGTGACAAACTCAGCCAGTCGCGGGACCTCAAGGAGCAGCTGGACCAGGCGCGCGCCGAGTTGGAGATCGTCAAGCGTGAAGGCAACTACGCCCGCGCCGGGGAACTTCAGTACGGCAGGATCCCGGAGCTGGAGAAGAAGCTGGCCGAGGCCGAAGGCGGCGACGACGTGATGGTCGAGGAGGCCGTGCGCCCGGACCAGATCGCCTCGGTGGTCGAGCGGTGGACCGGTATTCCGGCGGGCAAGATGCTGGAAGGCGAGCGCGAGAAGCTGCTGGGCATGGAGGCGAACCTGCATCGTCGGGTCGTCGGCCAGAACCAGGCGGTGACGGCGGTGGCGAATGCCGTGCGGCGTGCGCGTGCCGGTCTGAACGACGAGAACCGGCCGCTGGGCTCGTTCCTGTTCCTCGGACCGACCGGCGTCGGCAAGACCGAGCTGACGAAGGCCGTGGCGGAGTTCCTCTTTGACGACGACAACGCGATGGTGCGCATCGACATGTCGGAGTTCATGGAGAAACACGCCGTGTCGCGGCTGATCGGTGCGCCTCCGGGCTATGTCGGCTACGACGAGGGTGGTGTCCTGACCGAGGCCGTGCGGCGTCGTCCCTACCAGGTCGTGCTGTTCGACGAGGTGGAAAAGGCGCATCCTGACGTGTTCAACGTGCTGTTGCAGGTGCTCGACGATGGTGTGCTGACCGATGGTCAGGGCCGGACCGTAGACTTCAAGCAGACGCTGATCGTGCTGACGTCGAACCTTGGGTCGCAGGCGCTGTCGCAGCTGCCCGACGGGTCCGATCCGGCTCAGGCCAAGCGCGACGTGATGGACGCGGTGCGGGCGCACTTCCGCCCCGAGTTCCTGAACCGTCTGGATGAGACGATCATCTTTGACCGGCTCAAGCGCGCGGACATGGACGGCATCGTCGATATCCAGATGGCCCGCCTGCTGAAGCGCCTTGCCGCGCGCAAGATCCGGCTGGAGCTGGACCAGGGGGCGAAGCAGTGGCTGGCGGATGAAGGGTACGATCCGGTGTTCGGTGCCCGCCCGCTGAAGCGCGTGATCCAGCGCGCCTTGCAGGACCCGCTGGCAGAGATGCTGCTGGCTGGCGATGTGGTGGACGGCGACGTGGTGCCGGTGTCCGCCGGGGCCGAGGGTCTGCTGATCGGCGACCGGATCGGGGCGACCAACCGGCCCAAGCCGGACGATGCTGTCGTCCATTAAATGTTGACGGAAAAGGCGGGGGAGACCCCGCCTTTTTCATGCGCCGGGGCGAAGTCTTTGAAAGACTTCGGGGCGGAAACTTTTGAAGTTTCCGCGGCGCGCGGGGCGGGCCGGGGTTGATTTTTCCGCCCGCATTCGCAGGTTGCTTGGGACAGACCTTGTTTCAGGAGCCTCCATGACCGTCACACTCGATCCCGTCCTGACTGCCCGCCTTGCCGATGTCGCGGTGAATGTCGGGCTGAACCTGCAACCGGGGCAGGACCTTGTTCTGACGGCGCCGGTCGAGGCGCTGCCGCTGGTGCGCGAGATCGCGGCCAGTGCCTATCGTGCAGGTGCTGGCGTGGTGACGCCGATCCTGTCGGATGACGCGGTGGCGCGGGCGCGGTTCCAGAATGCGCAGGACGAGAGTTTCGACAAGGCGGCGGACTGGATGTATCGCGGCATGGCAGAGGCCTTTGGCAACGGCGCGGCGCGGATGGCTGTTGCGGGGGCCGATCCGATGGCGCTGGCCAAGGAAGACCCGGCCAAGGTCGCGCGGGCGAACAAGGCCAACTCCATCGCCTACAAGCCCGCGCTGGAAAAGATTTCCAACTTTCACATCAACTGGAACATCGTGGCCTGGCCCACGGCGGGCTGGGCGCGGCAGGTGTTCCCGGACCTGCCCGAGGACGAGGCGATCGTGAAGCTGGCGGATGCGATCTTTACCGCGTCGCGGGTGCGCGTGGACGATCCGGTGGCGGCCTGGGCCGAGCATAACGCGGCGCTGGCAGCGCGCTCGAAATGGCTGAACGCCGAGCGGTTCGATGCGCTGCATTTCACCGGGCCGGGCACCGATCTGGTGGTCGGGCTGGCCGATGGGCACGAGTGGCATGGCGGGGCGTCCACGGCGCAGAACGGCGTGACATGCAATCCGAACATCCCGACCGAGGAGGTGTTTACCACGCCGCACGCCCATCGGGTGAACGGCACCGTTCGGGCGACGAAACCGCTGTCCTACAACGGTGCGCTGATCGAGGAGATCGAGATGCGTTTCGTGGACGGGCGCGCGGTGGAGGCTCGGTCAACCTCGGGCGAGACGGTGCTGCAAAGCATGATCGACAGCGACGAGGGTGCGCGGCGGCTGGGCGAGGTGGCGCTGGTGCCGCATCGCTCTCCGATCTCTGACACGGGGCTTTTGTTCTACAACACGCTGTTTGACGAGAACGCGGCCTGCCATATCGCGATGGGCCAGTGCTATTCCAAGTGCTTCCTCGACGGGGCGTCGCTGACGGCCGAGCAGGTGGCGGCGCAGGGGGGCAATGCCTCGATGATCCATGTGGACTGGATGATCGGCGGGCCGGAGACGGATATCGACGGGGTGCGGGCGGATGGCTCGCGCGTGCCGGTGTTCCGCAAGGGCGCCTGGGCGCAATCGGTCTGAAAGGTTGGCGCGCCCCGGGAGGGCGCGCCGTTTTCGTCAGAAGATGAAGTCGTCGGCGGTCAGGTCCGCCGCATCCGTGTTCTGCACGAGGATCGTGTTGGTGCCGTCGATGTCGATCAGCGTGTCGGTGCCTTGCTGGGTCAGGGTCAGGTCACCCATGCCCGACAGGCGGTAGGTGGCGAGGTTAAGCAGGTCGAGACCGTCTTCGAAATCGGTGATCGTGTCCGCACCTGATAGACTGCGGAACATGAACACGTCGGCATCCGCGCCGCCCGTCAGCAGGTCGTCGTCGCGGCCTCCGTCGATGGTGTCGGCCCCCGCGCCCCCGTCCAGCGTGTCGTTCTGGTTGCCGGCGGCCATCACGTCGTCGCCGCCGCCGCCATTCAGGATATCGGTGCCGGACCCGCCGTACATCAGGTCGTTGTCGGCGTCGCCGTTCAGCAGGTCGTTGCCCGCCGCGCCGATCAGGAAGTCGTTGCCATCGCCGCCGTTGATCGTGTCCGACGCCTTGCCGCCGTCCAGCTTGTCGTCGCCACCGAGGCCGTCGATGGTGTCGTTGCCGTTCAGGCCTTCGATCAGGTCGGCGCCCGCCGTGCCGGTGAGCATGTCGGCGGTTTCGGTCGGGGCGATAGTCGGGGGCGGCGCGGCCGCGAGGACGAAGTCCGCCGCCGTCAGCGTGGCCGCGTTCACCGCCCAGAGCAGCAGCGAATTGCCGTTTCCAAGGTCGATCAGCGCGCCGTCAGCGATTTGGCTGAGGGCGATGGCGTTGAAATCGCCGATATCCAGGATCGTCAGGTCGATTTGGTCAGACCCGCTGGTGAAGCCGTAGATCGTGTCGTTCCCGGTATCGAGGCGGTCGACGATGAACAGGTCGTTGCCGCCGTCGGTGACGGTCGTGCCGCCTGCCAGCGCGTCGTTGCCATGGCCCGCGAGGATGGTGTCGTCGCCCTCGCCGCCGAACATCTCGTCGTTGTCCTTGCTGCCGTCGAGGAAGTCGTTCCCCGCGCCGCCCAGCATCGAGTCGTTGTTGTTGCCGCCCAGCAGGATGTCGTCGCCGTCCTCGCCCAGCAGGAAGTCGCGGCCCGAGGAGCCCCAGAGCGTGTCATTGTCCGCACCGCCCCAAATGGTGTCGTTGCCGCCGCCGCCGTCGAGTGTGTCGTTGCCAGCGTCGCCGTAGAGCAGGTCGCCGTCGTCGCCGCCTTCGACGGTGTCGTCACCTGCGCCGCCGTAGAGGGTGTCGTTGTTCTCTTCGCCCCGCACCAGGTCGTTGCCGTCACCGCCCGAGACGATGTCGTCATGGACGCCGCCGCGCACGATGTCGTCCCCCGCGCCGCCGTCGAGACTGTCGTTGCCGCTGCCGCCGTGAAGGTAATCGTTGCCCTCGCCACCAAGGAGGGTGTCGTCGTTGCCGCCTCCGCCCAGCAGGTCGTTGCCCGTGCCACCGTCGATGGAATCGTTGTGCTGGCCGCCGAGGATGGTGTCATTGCCTGCGCCACCCAGCACGGTGTCGTTGCCGCCACCGGCGTCGAACATGTCGTTACCGTCCAGCAGGTCGGTGTATTCGCCGCCCGGCAGGCCGGTCAGGTCGTCGTCGCCGTTGGTGGGGCCGGTGACGGGAGGGACGTAGGGCCCTTCGACAATGGTCATGGAATAAGGGGTCGCCGCGGTGCCGGAAAACTCGCTCGCGAGGATTCTCCACTGGCCGCTGGTCGATGGCGTGAAGGTATAGGCAAACCCGGTGCCCAGATCGGTGCCGGCCAGGGACGCGATGGCGGTCAGACCAGTCGTGGACTGTAGATAGGCCCATTGCGCACCGCTGCCGTCGGTCGTGTTGAATTCGTAGAAGTCGATGACGCTGGTGCTGTCGTAGGCCATCTGGATGAGGCCGTCGGGGTTTCCGTAGAGGCCTTCGAGCACGACCGTATAGCTGACGCCTGCGACCAGATTGACGAAGAACAGATCCACGGAGTCACCTGGCGCACCGACGGTGCCTGTAAGTGTGTCGCCAAGCGCAAGGGTCGGCGCCGTAAGATTGCCGATGTCGGTGGTTTCGGTGAAGGTGGCCATGATCGTGTCCCCAGCAATGACAAACTGACTCGTCCGGGACGCTCGAAAACAGGGCAGCATCGGCACCGAACACTTAAAATGGTTAACGGCGCTTCAGCAAATCAGGCAAGATTTTAGGCTGATTCACGGCGAATTTGCGGAATCATGTCCCGTCATGAGGGTCAATGGTTGACTCGAATTGGGACTGTTTCCCGATTTGGCGAAATTATCTGATTCGTAAACGGCAAAAGGCCCGCCATGCAGCGGGCCTTCGCGAAGGTGTGATGCGGGGTGGCCCGCAGCGGATCAGAACAGGAAGTCGCCCGCGTCGATGTTGGCGATATCGGTGTTCTGCAGGGTCACCTGGTTGTTGCCTTCGAAGGCGATGACCACGTCGGCCCCGACCTGCGAGATCGCGAGGTCAGCGAACTGGGTGATCCCTACGCCCGCCAGACCGGACAGGTCGATCTGGTCGAGGTTGTCCTCGAAATCGGCGATGATGTCCTGCGAGGTTCCGGTGGCAAAGACGAAGACGTCCGCCCCTGCTCCGCCGGTCAGGACGTCACGACCGCTTTCACCCGCGAGGTAGTCATTGCCAGCGCCGCCGAACAGCTTGTCATGGCCGATGCCGCCGTACAGCTGGTCGTTGTCGTCGCCACCGTCGAGCATGTCGTTGCCGTGCTCGCCGTTGAGGATGTCGGCACCGGCGCCGCCTTGCAGGTTGTCGTTGTTGTTGCCGCCGAACAGCTGGTCGTCGCCGTCCTCGCCCTGCAGCTTGTCGTTGCTGTCGCCACCGTAGAGCGAGTCGTTGCCGGCACCGCCGCGCAGGTCGTCCTTGCCCGCGTCGCCGTTCAGCACGTCGTTGCCGCCCATGCCGAACAGGCGGTCATCGCCATCGCCACCGGAGATCACGTCGCCCGTTTCGCCACCGGTCACGGTGTCATTGGCCGCGCTTGCCGCGAAGGGGTTCGCTGCCAGGACGAGGTCGGCGTTGGTGACGGACGCGGCCAGCACACCTTGGAGAACCACGACCGTGCCGTTGCCGAAGTCGATGGTGGTGTCGGTGCCGTCATCGGTCATCGCCAGTTGACCGGCGTCGTAGATCCCGAAGGCCGAGACGTCGAGCTTGTCCGCACCGCCGGTGAAGTCGGTGATGGTGGTGATGCCGACGCTGTTGTTGACGAGGAAGGTGTCCGCGCCAGCGCCGCCGGTCATGGCGTCGTTGCCCTCGGAGAAGAGGAAAGTGTCGTTGCCGTCGCCGCCGTCCAGGAGGTCTCCGCCCTTGCCACCGTCGAGGAAGTCGTCGCCCGCTCCGCCGTTCAGAACGTCGTCATCGTTGCCGCCGTACAGGGCGTCGGCCCCTGCGTCGCCGTTCAGCGTGTCCGCGCCCGAGGCACCGTAAAGCGTGTCGGCACCGTCGCCACCCGAGACGTCATCGTTGCCCTTGCCCGCGTTGAACATCTCGTCGGCAATCGTGCCGACGATGATGTCGTCGTCCGACACGGGGGCCGGGGGCGGCGGCGGCGGAGCGTCGGCCAGGATGAAGTCGGCGTTGGTCAGCGTCAGGCCGGTGCGTTCGGCGATGACGATGGCGCTGCCGTCCGAGAAGGTCAGCGTGGTGTCGGTGCCATTGTCGCTGACGGTGATCTGCGACACGTCGTAGATGCCGAAGGCGGTGACGTCGATCTTGTCGATGCCGGTGTCGTAGCCCATCAGGCTGTCGGTGCCCATGCCGGGCGCGGCGATGATGACGTCCGCTTCGCCGTCGCCGATGTGCAGGGTGTCATCGCCCTCGCCGCCGTCGAGCGTGTCGGCGCCCGTGCCGGAGCCGAGGACATCGTTTCCGGTGCCGCCGAACATCAGGTCGTTGCCTGCGTTGCCGTGCACTTCGTCGTCGTCATTGCCGCCGTAAAGCGTGTCATTGCCAGCGCCTGCGATGATGGTGTCGATGCCGCCGTCGCCGTAGACGACGTTGTTGCCTTCGCCGGCCTGCAGGTAGTCGTTGCCCTCGTTGCCGTGGATCAGGTCGTCGCCATTCTCGCCGTAGATGGTGTCGGCGCCGTTCATGCCGTTGACGGTGTCGTTGCCGTCGCCGCCCATGTAGCTGTCGTCACCGCCCAGAAGATCGGCGGCATCGTCGCCTGCGGTGCCCGTCACCACGTCCGCGACTTCGGTGAAGAGCGGCGGCACAACGGCCGGAGCCACCGAGACGGTGTAGTTCGTGGTGGTCGCGCCATCGCCGTTGATCTGCAGGGAATACCACTGGGTGGAGCCCGCGATGAAGTCGAATTCCACCGTGTTGCCGATCACGCGCATCTCGACGCGCGTGCCCATGCCGGTGGGATGCTCCCATGCGCCGGGGTTCGTCACGGTGCCGTTGTCGATGTTGAAGCCGGTGGAATGGAAGTTGTTCGGGTTGATGATCGTCAGGTTCGAGAGGTCGTTCACGTCATCGAGAGTGATGGAAATCGTGTACATCGTCCCGGCTTCGAAGGTCGGCAGGTTGATGCCGTCCGCGGTGTCGCCGCCGCCGAAGGTGCCTGCAAAGGTGTCGTCGAAGCCGATGGTGTAATTGCCGGATGCGTATGCGCTGATGTAGGAATCGTTGGTTTCTGTGATCGTAGCCATCAAAATGTCCCCTTAAGACGTGCTGCTCTTGTCCACCCGAAATCAGGTGACTGGGGACTGTTCTTAGGGAGGGCTTTGGGCGCGTTAACGGTGCGTAAAGGTTAATTTCGCGGTAAGTTTTAGGGCGATGTTGCCCGAAACCGGTTCGAATGCGGCGGAAGTTTGTGGGCGGTTTCGAAAAACGAAACGACCCGCCGATTGGGCGGGTCGTTG
This sequence comes from Sagittula sp. S175, assembly GCF_049800975.1. Classification (NCBI taxonomy): domain Bacteria; kingdom Pseudomonadati; phylum Pseudomonadota; class Alphaproteobacteria; order Rhodobacterales; family Roseobacteraceae; genus Sagittula; species Sagittula sp. S175. The sequence goes on along the minus strand of NZ_JBNAGB010000023.1, from coordinate 10,983 downwards.
TTGTGTCAATCGAAACGGAAATTACATCGACGGCATGATGACCTTGTCGATGACGTGAATCACGCCGTTCGAGGCTTCGATATCGGCCTGGGTCACGGTGGCGTCGTTGACCATGACGCCGTTGTCGAGGTCGATGGTGATTTCTTCGCCTTCGACCGTCGCGGCCTTCATGTCGTCGGTCAGGTCGGTGGACATGACCTTGCCCGGCACCACGTGGTAGGTGAGGATCTCGGTCAGCTTGTCCTTGTTCTCGGGCTTGAGCAGATCGTCGACGGTGCCTTCGGGCAAGGCGGCAAAGGCCGCATCGGTGGGGGCGAAGACGGTGAACGGCCCGTCGCCCTTCAGCGTGTCCACCAGCCCGGCCGCGGTTGCGGCGGCGAGGAGCGTCTCGAAGCTGCCCGCCTCGGTCGCGGTGTCGACGATGTCCTTGGCCATGGCGTGGCTCTCGGCAAAGGCAGGTGCGGACAGGGCGAGGGTGGCGGCAGCGGCCAGCAGGGTCTTGCGGATCATGGTTTGGTTCCTCCTTGGTGTGTGATGCGGGTTACATCGTCAGGGAATACGGAGGAGGGCCGCAGGTGGATTTCGCGGAGTCGTGATGCCGCCGGGGTTGCCGAAGGGCGCGTCTCTGCTAAGCCGCGCCCTTTGCATATTTCCAGTGACGTTGTCGTGATCCGACGTGATCTAGTCGAGACCCAAGGCAGAGCGGGCGATGCCGTCGAGCATTGCTTCGACCTTCTTCATCGCGCCCTCGGGATAGGTGCGAAAGCCGATGGTCGTGGTGTCCGGTGTGTCGGGGCGGACCATGACGAAAATGTCGTACGGGCAGAAGACCACGTTCATCGGATCGGCCTCCATCACCTCGCGGCTGACGGCGGCGGAGCAGAAGCTGTAGACGTCGGCATGCACGAAGAGGTCGACGGTGCCGCCCACGTCTTCCTTTGTGCGGGCGAGCATGTCGCCGGTGTGGCTGATGTGGTCCACCACCAGCCCCGCGTCGAGAATCGCGTTTTCGAGGCCAAAGATCACGTCGTCGAAGGACTGGTCGGTGTCATATGTAATGATGTCGGTGCGGGTATCGTCGGCCTGAGCCATGGTGGCAGCGACCAGCGCCAGCGCTGTGAAGAGTTTGTTCATGGGTCCTCCCGTAGGCTGGCTGTCGGCGGAAGTGCCGAGAGGGGTGCCAAGCCGGTGTGATGATGGCAATGTAGGGTGGTTAACACATCTTGCATTGTGACACATCAACACATTCCTGGAGGTGAATATGGAATTCGTCATGGTGGTGCTCCAGTACCTTGCGCTGCTTTTCGTGCTGGCGATCGGGGTCGGCGTACTGGCAATCGGCGCGATGTTCTGGCTGGATACGCGCCAGACCAGCGACGCGATCCGCCGCAACTACCCGGTGATCGGGCGGTTTCGCGGGATTTTCACCGAACTGGGGGAATTTTTTCGCCAGTATTTCTTTGCCATGGACCGCGAGGAGATGCCCTTCAACCGTGCGCAGCGGAACTGGGTCTATCGCGCGTCCGAGAACAAGTCGAACACGGTGGCCTTCGGCTCGACCCGCAACCTGTCGATTCCCGGCACGCCCATCTTCATGAACGCGGTGTTCCCGCCGCTGGACGACCAGTTCGCCTCGACCGAGCCGATGGTGATCGGGCCGCATTGCCGCGAACCCTATGCCGCGCCGTCGATCTTCAACATTTCCGGGATGAGCTACGGCGCTTTGTCGAAACCAGCGGTGCAGGCGCTGTCGCGCGGGGCGAAGATGGCCGGGGTCTGGATGAACACCGGCGAGGGCGGGCTGGCGCCCTATCATCTGGAAGGCGGCTGCGACGTGGTCTACCAGATCGGCACGGCCAAGTTCGGCGTGCGCGATGACGAGGGCAACCTGTCGGACGAGAAGCTGCGCCAGATGGCGGCCAATCCCAACATCAAGATGTTCGAGATCAAGCTGAGCCAGGGGGCGAAACCCGGCAAGGGCGGTATCCTGCCCGCGGCCAAGATCGACGATGAAGTGGCGGCGATCCGAGGCGTGCCGAAGGGCAAGGACGCGATCTCGCCCAACCGGCACCGCGAGGTGGATGATTTCGACGACCTGCTGGACCTGATCGGCCATATCCGCGAGGTGACGGGCAAGCCGGTGGGGTTCAAGACCTGCATCGGCTCGGCCGACCCGTGGTTCGACTTCTTCAAGCGGATCAAGGAGCGTGGTGTCGAATGTGCGCCGGACTTCATCGCGGTGGATGGGGGGGAAGGCGGTACAGGTGCGGCGCCGATGCCGCTGATCGACCTCGTGGGGATGCCACTGCGCGACGCCCTGATCCGCATGGTCGATCTGCGCGATCTGGCGGGCCTGCATGACCGCATCCGCATCATCGCCGCTGGCAAGCTGGTGTCTCCGGCGGACGTGGCCTGGGCGATCTGCATGGGCGCGGATTTCGTGACCTCGGCGCGGGGCTTCATGTTCTCGCTTGGCTGCATTCAGGCGCTGAAGTGCAACAAGAACACCTGCCCGACCGGGATCACCACGCATATCCCCTCCTTGCAGAAGGGGCTGGTGGTCGAGGAAAAGGACAAGCGCGTCGCGGCCTACGCCAAGGCGGTCATCCACGAGGTGGAGATGATCGCCCATTCCGTCGGCGTCGCCGAGCCGCGTCAGATGCGGCGGCGGCACGTCAGGGTCGTCACAGACAGTGGCGCGACGGTGCAGATGAACGAGATCCACCCGTCCGTGCACCTTGGGTTGACGGGACTGGCGCGGGCGCGCGGGAACGTCCAGTTCGAGGAGGCGATGAAGCGCCTGCAGATCGAGGGCGAGGTGCTCTGACGGCGGGGGCGGGGTTCAGTCGCCCCCGCCGTCTCCTCCACCGTCATCGGACATGCTGCTGCCTTCATCGCCAGAGCCGTACCACGCCCCGCCGGGCTTGCGCGGGTCGCGGGGTGAACTGCCTGCGCGGCCATGCCATTCGGTCCAGTACCGTCTGCCGTCCTTGGCCTGATGCAGCGAGCGGCGGCGTACCGCGCTGCGGTAGATGCTGAATACCGAGCCCACGACGAAGATCAGGATGAGGGTGGTCTGGGTGTCCATGTCGTCTCGTGGTCTGCCTCGGGCGGTAGCCCACCGTCGCCGAAGCGGACCGGTCTCGTAATCTGCATGCGCCGGATTGTTTCAACGCCTTGGCGGCAACGTGAAATGGATTGCTTTGGGTTGTTGGCGGGCGTGCATTACCTTTGCTCCAGCAAACACGGGAGACAGAGATGAGCCGCCGCTGGACCAATGACCTGACGCAGGATGACGTGACGCCCGAGGGCCTGTTCCTGAACCGCCGCCAGCTGATGGCGGGGGCCGGGGCGCTGGGCATCGCCGGGGGACTGGCCGCGCCGGCCGGGGCCGAGACGCTTGAGCCGAACGCTTACGAGGACATCACCAACTACTGCAACTACTACGAGTTCGGCACCGGCAAGGACGATCCGGCGAAGTACGCCGGTGCCCTGACGACCGAACCCTGGACCGTCCAGATCGACGGTCTGGTGGACAAACCCGGCGATTACACCCTGACCGATCTGGTCAGCCAGATGGACATCGAGGAACGCATCTACCGCTTCCGCTGTGTCGAGGCCTGGTCGATGGTGGTCCCCTGGCAGGGATTCGAACTGGCGGATCTGCTGGACATGGTCGGCGTAAAGCCCGAGGCGCAGTATGTCGCCTTTGAGACCGCGCTGCGCCCCGACGAGATGCCGGGCGTGAAATATCCCGTTCTGGACTGGCCCTATGTCGAAGGCCTGCGGCTGGACGAGGCGCGCCATCCGCTGACGCTCTTGGCGACGGGCCTGTACGGCAAGCCGATGCTGAACCAGAACGGCGCGCCGATCCGGCTGGTGGTGCCGTGGAAATACGGCTTCAAGTCGATCAAGTCGGTGGTGAAGATCACCCTGACCGACACGCAGCCGCCGACGTCATGGAACAAGGCGAACGCCGGTGAGTACGGATTTTATTCCAATGTGAACCCGACCGTGGATCACCCCCGCTGGAGCCAGGCCACCGAACGGCGCCTTGGCGGCGGGCTGTTCGCGCGCCGCGAGCCGACTCTGCTGTTCAACGGCTACGACGAGGTCGCCGGTCTGTATGACGGCATGGACCTGGTGCGGAACTTCTGATCGATGTTGGGCGGTCTCAATACATATGTGCGGCGCGTGCCGACCTGGGTGGTCTATCTTGGGCTGGCCGTGCCTGCGCCGTGGCTCTTGTACCTCGGCCTGACTGGCGGATTGGGGCCCGAACCGATCAAGGCGCTGGAGCACGAACTGGGTCTTTGGGCGCTGTGGCTGCTGATTGCCGGTCTGTGCGTGACGCCCCTGCGTCGGCACGCTGGGCTGAACCTGTTGAAGTATCGGCGGGCGCTGGGTCTGATGGCCTTTTATTACGTGACGCTGCATCTGCTGACGTGGCTTGTTCTGGACGTTCAGATCCTGTCGCAAATCTGGGCCGATATCGTGAAGCGCCCATACATCACTGTGGGGATGCTCGCGTTTCTCCTGATGATTCCCCTCGCGGCGACGTCCAGCAACCGGGCCATCCGCACCCTTGGGCCGAATTGGCGCCGGCTGCACCGGCTGACCTACGGCGTGGCTCTGCTGGGCGCGCTGCATTTCGTGATGCTACGAAAAGGGCTTCAGTTGGAGCCGCTCCTCTACATGGGGGGAGTGGCCGCGCTTTTGGTGCTGCGGCTTCCCGGATGGGGTGTCGACAGGGTAGTCAGGGGGGCGTGATCGGTGGTTCCGGCGGGTGTCGCAGGGCGTAAATGCATCTGCAGCGAAAGTTGCCGCTGCGTCGCAGCGGTGCCGAGTTGTTTAAGGGGGTGTTAGCGTCGGCAAAGGCGAAGAAAATTCCGGTGTAATCATATGTTTTTGTTATGGTTATTTTGGTTTGCGAAGAAAAAGTGACGGAACTTGAAAAAAGCTCTTGCGACTCTGTGATGGTCTAAGTAGATACCCCTTCACCGGCGGCGCTGAGGTGCTGGTTGGGACGCGGAACGGAGCGGATGTGACGCTGAGAGGCGGGACTGAGGCGAAGGGAAGCGGAGAAAATCAGAGGCATTGACGGGCGGGCGCGCCGGAAGTTAGGGCGCACCGGTTCGGTTTTTGTCTCTACGTTATTTGACATCGCTGGTATCTGAAGAGATATGTGGGCGGCTCTGGTCCGATCGATGGATCAACCCTCTCATATCGACTTTCCTAGGATTTAGGTCCGATGATGGAAAGGTCAGCTTCACTGTTTGAGCGGCTTTCGGTTTCTGATGAAACCTGAAGCACGTTATCAAACAGATGACTTCCAATACGTATCCTTCCTTAGCCGGGTGGATATAGGCGCGGCCCCAAAGTTGCGCTGAGTATTGGAGATGTGCAGAGGTTCGAACGTCAAGGATACGCGGTAACGCGTTTCAACTTGAGAGTTTGATCCTGGCTCAGAACGAACGCTGGCGGCAGGCCTAACACATGCAAGTCGTGCGCGCCCTTCGGGGTGAGCGGCGGACGGGTGAGTAACGCGTGGGAACGTGCCCTTCTGTTGAGGATAGCCCCGGGAAACTGGGAGTAAAACTCGATACGCCCTTAGGGGGAAGGAAGGATCGGCCCGCGTCTGATTAGGTAGTTGGTGGGGTAATGGCCTACCAAGCCTACGATCAGTAGCTGGTTTTAGAGGATGATCAGCCACACTGGGACTGAGACACGGCCCAGACTCCTACGGGAGGCAGCAGTGAGGAATCTTAGACAATGGGCGCAAGCCTGATCTAGCCATGCCGCGTGAGTGATGAAGGCCTTAGGGTCGTAAAGCTCTTTCGCCAGGGATGATAATGACAGTACCTGGTAAAGAAACCCCGGCTAACTCCGTGCCAGCAGCCGCGGTAATACGGAGGGGGTTAGCGTTGTTCGGAATTACTGGGCGTAAAGCGCGCGTAGGCGGATCAGAAAGTTGGGGGTGAAATCCCGGGGCTCAACCCCGGAACTGCCTCCAAAACTCCTGGTCTTGAGTTCGAGAGAGGTGAGTGGAATTCCGAGTGTAGAGGTGAAATTCGTAGATATTCGGAGGAACACCAGTGGCGAAGGCGGCTCACTGGCTCGATACTGACGCTGAGGTGCGAAAGTGTGGGGAGCAAACAGGATTAGATACCCTGGTAGTCCACACCGTAAACGATGAATGCCAGTCGTCGGCAAGCATGCTTGTCGGTGACACACCTAACGGATTAAGCATTCCGCCTGGGGAGTACGGTCGCAAGATTAAAACTCAAAGGAATTGACGGGGGCCCGCACAAGCGGTGGAGCATGTGGTTTAATTCGAAGCAACGCGCAGAACCTTACCAACCCTTGACATCCTGTGCTACATCGAGAGATCGATGGTTCCCTTCGGGGACGCAGTGACAGGTGCTGCATGGCTGTCGTCAGCTCGTGTCGTGAGATGTTCGGTTAAGTCCGGCAACGAGCGCAACCCACATCCTTAGTTGCCAGCAGTTCGGCTGGGCACTCTAGGGAAACTGCCCGTGATAAGCGGGAGGAAGGTGTGGATGACGTCAAGTCCTCATGGCCCTTACGGGTTGGGCTACACACGTGCTACAATGGCAGTGACAATGGGTTAATCCCCAAAAGCTGTCTCAGTTCGGATTGGGGTCTGCAACTCGACCCCATGAAGTCGGAATCGCTAGTAATCGCGTAACAGCATGACGCGGTGAATACGTTCCCGGGCCTTGTACACACCGCCCGTCACACCATGGGAGTTGGTTCTACCTGACGGCCGTGCGCTAACCTTCGGGAGGCAGCGGACCACGGTAGGATCAGCGACTGGGGTGAAGTCGTAACAAGGTAGCCGTAGGGGAACCTGCGGCTGGATCACCTCCTTTCTAAGGATGCTTCTAGTATCTGGGTTCGTCCCAAATCGTGAAGCACTTAGCACGGACAGCAAACAAAGCTGTCCAAAACGTCAGCTCGACTGACATGGACCAGGTCGTCCTCATATCTCTTCAGAACGTGATCAGGCCTACCGGCCTGTATGGGTCGGTAGCTCAGGTGGTTAGAGCGCACGCCTGATAAGCGTGAGGTCGGAGGTTCAAGTCCTCCTCGACCCACCATAGTGGGGACTTAGCTCAGCTGGGAGAGCGCCTGATTTGCATTCAGGAGGTCAGGGGTTCGATCCCCCTAGTCTCCACCACTCACTTCACTTGAGTGAAGCGAGGTCTTAACGTCGAACGATTGTATCGGTAAGCATCTGCGGATGTTTACCCGTCCAATCGGACGCATCATTCACATCGTATAGAGAGAAACAATCAACATTGCTTGATTGCCATAAGTAGTTGGCAATCTCGGTTGGTTCGCCCCGTTACCGGGAAAGCCGCAAGGCTGGATCGGGAATGGAACAAGGCGAAGGTTCTTCTTTGGTCTAGCCGGCCGAAGCGGAATATCCCTTCCGAAACGAGCAATCGTTGTCCAAGTCAAGTACACTAACCAAGTCACTTTAACCGAGTGACAAGTCCTCGCGACAACGCGAGGGCGGGAAAGTATGCTTTGTCCGGTAAGAGAGCGGGGCGGTCTGCCGACCGTGTCACTCTTTGCGAGGGCCACACGAACCAGCGTGGCATCAACCTTGCTCTTACTGGATCAAATCAAGCGCGAGAAGGGCGTTTGGTGGATGCCTTGGCAGCAAGAGGCGATGAAGGACGTGATACTCTGCGATAAGTCATGGGGAGCCGAGAATAGGCTTTGATCCATGAATCTCCGAATGGGGCAACCCACCTGATACTCTGTTGTAATTGCCTTCGGGCAGCCTACAGCGGGGTAAACCAGGTACTTCTTACCTGAATACATAAGGTTTGAAGAGCAAACCCGGGGAACTGAAACATCTAAGTACCCGGAGGAAAGGAAATCAATTGATACTCCCCTAGTAGCGGCGAGCGAACGGGGACCAGCCGAGCCTTGAGAACGATCAGAACATGCTGGAAAGCATGGCCATAGCGGGTGACAGCCCCGTATGAGAAGTTTGATGGGACGTATTAAGTAGGGCGGGACACGTGAAATCCTGTCTGAAGATCGGAGGACCACCTTCGAAGGCTAAGTACTCCTTGCTGACCGATAGCGAACCAGTACCGTGAGGGAAAGGTGAAAAGCACCCCGACGAGGGGAGTGAAACAGTACCTGAAACCGAACGCCTACAATCAGTCGGAGCTTCCTTGCGAAGTGACGGCGTACCTTTTGTATAATGGGTCATCGACTTGGTCTATCTAGCAAGCTTAAGCCGTTAGGTGTAGGCGCAGCGAAAGCGAGTCTTAATAGGGCGTCGAGTTAGATGGATCAGACCCGAAACCGAGTGATCTAGGCATGACCAGGATGAAGATAAGGTAACACTTATTGGAGGTCCGAACCCACACCTGTTGAAAAAGGTCGGGATGAGTTGTGCCTAGGGGTGAAAGGCCAATCAAACTCGGAGATAGCTGGTTCTCCGCGAAATCTATTTAGGTAGAGCGTCATCCGAATACCCCGGGGGGTAGAGCACTGGATGGGTAATGGGGCCCCACAGGCTTACTGATCCTAACCAAACTCCGAATACCCGGGAGTACTAGATGGCAGACACACTGCGGATGCTAACGTCCGTAGTGAAGAGGGAAACAACCCTGACCTCCAGCTAAGGCCCCCAATTCATGGCTAAGTGGGAAAGCAGGTGGGACGACCAAAACAACCAGGAGGTTGGCTTAGAAGCAGCCATCCTTTAAAGATAGCGTAACAGCTCACTGGTCTAATCAAGTTGTCCTGCGGCGAAGATGTAACGGGGCTCAAGCCATGAGCCGAAGCTGAGGATGCACATAGTGCATGGTAGCGGAGCGTAGTGTGACATAGCACTCATCCGTATTTGCATCCCACGGGATGTAATGACGGATAGAGTGCTTTCTGTGAAGCCGGGGCGTGAGCCATCCGGTGGAGAGATCACTAGCGAGAATGATGACATGAGTAGCGACAAAGAGTGTGAGAGACACTCTCGCCGAAAGTCCAAGGGTTCCTGCTTAAAGCTAATCTGAGCAGGGTAAGCCGGCCCCTAAGGCGAGGCCGAAAGGCGTAGTCGATGGGAACCAGGTTAATATTCCTGGGCCAGAAGGATGTGACGGATCGTGGCGGCGTGCAGGTCTTATCGGATTGACCTGTATCCAAGACGGTTCCTGGAAATAGCCCTTCATGAGACCGTACCCTAAACCGACACAGGTGGACTGGTAGAGTATACCAAGGCGCTTGAGAGAACGATGTTGAAGGAACTCGGCAAAATACCTCCGTAAGTTCGCGAGAAGGAGGCCCGGTACATGAGTGCCGGGGGCACAAACCAGGGGGTGGCGACTGTTTATTAAAAACACAGGGCTCTGCGAAGTCGCAAGACGACGTATAGGGTCTGACGCCTGCCCGGTGCCTGAAGGTTAAAAGGAGGGGTGAGAGCTCTGAATTGAAGCCCAGGTAAACGGCGGCCGTAACTATAACGGTCCTAAGGTAGCGAAATTCCTTGTCGGGTAAGTTCCGACCTGCACGAATGGCGTAACGACTTCCCCGCTGTCTCCAACATCGACTCAGCGAAATTGAATTGCCTGTCAAGATGCAGGCTTCCCGCGGTTAGACGGAAAGACCCCGTGCACCTTCACTACAGCTTCGCACTGGCATCAGTCACAACATGTGCAGGATAGGTGGTAGGCTTCGAAGCAGGGACGCCAGTCCCTGTGGAGCCTCCCTTGAGATACCACCCTTGTTCTGATTGATGTCTAACCGCGGTCCGTTATCCGGATCCGGGACCCTGCGTGGTGGGTAGTTTGACTGGGGCGGTCGCCTCCTAAAGCGTAACGGAGGCGCGCGAAGGTTGGCTCAGAGCGGTCGGAAATCGCTCGTTGAGTGCAATGGCATAAGCCAGCCTGACTGCGAGACTGACAAGTCGAGCAGAGACGAAAGTCGGCCATAGTGATCCGGTGGTCCCAAGTGGGAGGGCCATCGCTCAACGGATAAAAGGTACGCCGGGGATAACAGGCTGATACTGCCCAAGAGTCCATATCGACGGCAGTGTTTGGCACCTCGATGTCGGCTCATCTCATCCTGGGGCTGGAGCAGGTCCCAAGGGTATGGCTGTTCGCCATTTAAAGAGGTACGTGAGCTGGGTTTAGAACGTCGTGAGACAGTTCGGTCCCTATCTGCCGTGGGTGTAGGATACTTGAGAGGAGTTGCCCCTAGTACGAGAGGACCGGGGTGAACGTTCCACTGGTGGACCAGTTGTCGTGCCAACGGCAGTGCTGGGTAGCTATGAACGGACAGGATAACCGCTGAAGGCATCTAAGCGGGAAGCCCCCCTCAAAACAAGGTATCCCTGAGGACCGTGGTAGACCACCACGTCGATAGGCCGGAGATGTAAGTGCAGCAATGCATTCAGTTGACCGGTACTAATGGTCCGATAGGCTTGATTTGATCCAGTAACAGCCAGGTTACAAATCAAAGCATACACACAAGTGTAAAACACTTGGACAACAGTTGATCGTGTCTTTCCTCGGTTTGGTGGTCATAGCGAAAGCAATACACCCAGTCCCATCCCGAACCTGGCCGTTAAGTGCTTCCACGCCAATGGTACTGCGTCTCAAGACGTGGGAGAGTAGGTAACCGCCAAACCTAGCAAAGACACAACTCTCTATACAAAACATAATACAAAATTGACGCGGGGTGGAGCAGCCCGGTAGCTCGTCAGGCTCATAACCTGAAGGTCGCAGGTTCAAATCCTGCCCCCGCAACCAAATCCAAATGCCTCAAAGGCCCGCCATCACGGCGGGCCTTTGGCGTTCGCAGCAGCTCCTTTTCCTTAAAAACTTAATCGCTCACAGGCACGATATGGGTCCTTCACTCATCGCGACAGGTGTATTTGGGGATTAGGTTTCTCGTCTGGCTCAAGCGAGCGGCAGGCTTGAACCGGTGCCTGGTTCGCCA
>NZ_JBNAGB010000022.1:52979-87821 GCF_049800975.1 Sagittula sp. S175 | reverse complement strand
GGCTCCGCCCCCGGACCCCCGAGGTATTTTCATCAAGATGAAGGGCAGGGACGGCGTCCGGCCCCGGACGTGGGATTACGTGTCGAAGAGGATGACGTTGCGCCGCGCGCCGCCGGTTTTCGTGTCGGCGATGGCTTCGTTGATCTGGTCGAGGGACCAGCGGCCGGAGACCAGTTCGTCGAGTTTCAGGCGGCCCTGGTCGTAGAGGTCGGCCATCCATGGGATGTCGCGCGAGATCACCACGTCGCCCATCTTGGACCCGATCATGTGTTGGGACATGAAGGCGGGTACAACCGGTTCGTATTGCGCCATGGCACCCGAGGCGGGCATGCCGACCATGACCATGCGACCGCCCCAGCCGAGGTAGCGCATGGCCTGTTCGTAGGCGGGGATCGCGCCCACGGTGACGGCGACGAGGTCTGCGCCCTTGCCCAGGGCTTTCATGGCGTCTTTCCACGGGGCCCTGGACGTGCCGAGTACGCCGTGGGTGGCACCGAAGTCCTTTGCGATGGAGAGTTTTTCCTCGGACATGTCGACGGCGACGATGCGGCGGGCGCCGGCGATCCGCGCGCCCTGGATGGCGTTCAGGCCGACGCCGCCGGTGCCGATGACCACCACGTCCTCACCCGCCTTCAGGCGGCCCGCGTTGACCACCGCGCCGATGCCGGTGATGACGCCGCAGGCCAGCAGGCAGACGCTTTCGGGGGGCATGGAGTCGGGCAGGGCGACGACCTGGCTTTGGTGGGCGACCACGTGATCCGCGAAGGCGCCGCAGTTCATCGCCTGCACCACGCGGGTGCCGTCGGGGCGGGTGATCGGCGAGGGGCGGCCGCCCTGGTTTTCGCAGATGGTGGGTTTGCCGGTGGTGCAGTTCTGGCAGGTGCCGCAGGCGCGGATCAGGGTGACGACGACGCGCTGGCCTTGCTTCAGGTTTGACACGCCCTCGCCCAGCTTGGTGATGCGGCCCGAGGCCTCGTGGCCGTACACGGCAGGCAGGTCGCCGCCCCAGATGCCTTCGGCGTAGGAGATGTCGGAGTGGCAGATGGCGACCGCCTCGAGCTTGACCTCGATTTCGCCGGGGCCGGGAGGTGCGAGGTCGAGGTCCTCGATGGTGAGCGGCGCGTTGAATTCGGTGCAGACGGCGGCGCGGATGCGGGTCATGCGTGGGGTCCCTGTCGTTTGTCGTGTTTTGCCGACAGGGTTGCGCGGAGTGGACGTCGGGGCAAGCCGGAAAGCGACGCCGCGTGTCGGTGTGACGTGACGGCGCGGCTTTGTCGTCAGGCCATGGAGGGGCGCGGGTCGCGGGTCAGCAGCAGCGCCGTGGCGGCGACGATCAGCGCTAGTGAGACGAGGAAGGGGGCGCCGGGGAAGGCGTCGCGGCCCGGCGCGGTGAAGGCGGCGAACACCGAGGTCATGATGAGCGGCGACACCACGGAGGCCAGCGCGGCGGTGGAGGTCAGCACGCCTTGAAGCGCGCCTTGGCGGTCGGGGGTGAGGGAGCGGCTCATCATGCCCTGCACCGCCGGGCCGAGGGTGCCGCCCATGGCCGCGATGGGGGTGAGGGCAAGGACCAGCGTGCCGTCCTCGATGAAGGGGATCAGGGCAAAGGCCACGCCCGCGCAGACGAGGCCGAAGAGCGCGGTGCCTGCTTCGCCGAACCAGCGCAGCAGCAGGCGGATGATGCCTGCCTGTACGGCGGCGTAGGAGATGCCGAAGATGCCGAGCGAGATGCCGATGATCGACGCGCCCCAGCCAAAGCGCGCGTGGCCGAAGAAGGCCCAGACCGCCGGGTAGACCGCAAAGGCGACGTGGTAGAGAAAGAGGATGGTCAGACCGCGCTTGATGCCGGGCATCCTGGACAGGGCGCGGAAGGCACCGAAGGGGTTGGCCTCGGACCAATGGAAGCGGCGGCGGTTCTCTGGCGGGTTGGTTTCCGGGAAGGCCCAGAAGCCGAGGATGGTGTTGGCGGCGGCGAGCGCGGCGGCGAGCCAGAAGGGCGCGCGGGTGCCGAATTCGCCGAGCAGTCCGCCGATGGTGGGGCCAAGGACAAAGCCCAGACCGAAGGCCGCGCCGATGAGGCCGAAGCTTTGCGTGCGTTTCTCGGGCGGCGAGAGGTCGGCCATGGCGGCGAAGGCGGTGGAATGGGTGGCGGCGGCGAAGCCTCCGATCGTTCGGGCGATCAGCAGGACGGGCAGGCTGTTGGTATAGGCCATGACCACGTAGTCGATGACCATGAGGCCCAGCGTGGACAGCAGCACCGGGCGGCGGCCGATGGCGTCGGACAGCGTGCCGAGGAAGGGCGCAAAGAGGAACTGCATCGCCGCGTAGACCGTCGCCAGCACGCCGCCCCACATGGCCGCCCCGGACAGGCCGCGATGCGAGACCTCGCCGATCAGGTCGGGCATCACCGGCAGGATGAGGCCGATTCCCAGCGCGTCGATGGCCACGGTGACCAGCAGGAAGACGACGGGGAGGCGGAAATTCGGAAGTTTCATCAGGTGGTTGCGGGTTTCGTGGCAGCGCGGGCCTCGGTCGCGAAGGCGCGGGCCTCGGCGGGGGCGGTGCCCAGCGTGGCGGTCGGGTCGAAGAAGGCCGCGGGCAGGTCCGGGTAGGCCTCGCGGGCCAGTTTCGACAAGGGTTCGTTAACTTCCTGCGCGCGCTTGCAGAGATCCTTAACGATAGCTTGCGCCTTCGGACGGGGCATCTGGCGGGCGAGTTCGAAGCTGAGCGCCTCGGCCAGCAGCAGCCCGCCGGTGCCGTCGAGGGTGGCCTGCATGGCGGCGGTGTTGGGGGCGAGTGTCTGCGCGACCTCTTGCATATGCGTTGATGCGGCGGACGCTGCGAGGATCAGTTGTGGCAGGGTCAGCCATTCGGTGAACCACGCCGCGCCGTCGCGTTGCTGGCGGTGCAGGGCCGCGCCTTCGAGCGTGGCGTGCAAACCTTGAGTGTGGCGGGCCAGCGCGATCATGGCCGAGGGCGCCACGGGGTTCTGTTTCTGCGGCATGGTCGACGATCCGCCGGAGCCGCCGAGGGTGACTTCGGCGATGCCGGACTGGGTGGCGAGGACGAGGTCTTCGCCCATTTTGCCCGCCGCCAGAGCGCAGCGGGTGAACCATGCGGCGATGTTCAGCACCGGCGCGCGGTCGGCGTGCCAGCTGTGGCCGGGGTCTTCGAGGTTCAGTTTTGCCGCCAGCGCCGCGCGCAGGGCGATGGGATCGGGGCCGAGGGCGGAGGCGGTGCCTGCCGCGCCCGACAGAGAGACCTTGAGGTTCTTGCGCACCGCATCGACCCCGGCAAGCAGCGAGATCAGCGGGCGGCCCCATTGCGCGACGACCGCGCCAAAGGCGGTGGGCGTGGCGTGCTGGCCGTAGGTGCGGGCAGCCATGGGGGTTTCGGCGTGGTCCTCCGCCAGTTGCGCCAGAGCGGTCAGCGTAGCGGAGAGGCGGTCGGCCTGAAGCTTCAGCGCCTGCCGCAGGCGCAGCATGAGGGCGGTGTCCTGGATGTCCTGCGAGGTCGCGCCCCAGTGCAGGTAGGCGGCGTGTTCCGGGGCCATCATCGCCTCGCGGAAGCTGGCGACAAGAGCCGGGGTCGAGACGCCGTTCTGCGCCGTGGCCTTTGCCAGCCCGACCGGGTCGATCTGGCATTCCAGCGAGGCGCGCTGGATGGCCTTGGCGGACTCCATCGGGATCACGCCCTGTTCGCCCTGCACCTGCGCCAGCGCGCCCTCGACCAGCATCATGGCGCGGACCTCGGCGCTGTCGGTGAAGAGGCGGGCGGTGTCTCCGGTGGGGAAGAGGCCAGAGAGATGGGCGCTGTCGAAGGGCGTGGCGGGCATGTCAGTCGTCCTTTGCGATCCGGTCGAGCAGCGCGGCGAGATCGGCGGGCATGGAGAAGAAGGGAGAATGCGAGGAGTCCAGTGCGTGGACGTCCTTGGGGTCGAAGCGCGCGGCCATTTTCCGCTGGAAATCCGGGGGGATGGCGCGGTCGTCATTGCAGATGATGTAGCTGCGGGGGAGGCCTTGGGAGCGTTCGGTCAGGGCGATGGCCGTGTTGGAGGCGGCGATGGATTCGGGGCAGAGGTTCGCCACGGCGAACAGCACCGCCTCGGCCGGGCAGTCGTGGTAGAAGTTCGAGGTGCCGCCGGAGGTGTCGAAGGTGAAGCTCTTGCGGTTGGGCGCGATGCGCATCAGCGGCACGAGCGGTTGCTCGTCGGCCTGCATCCGCATCTGCGCGAGGGACAGCCCCTCCCACGGGGTATAGGCACAGAGGTGGACGAGGCGGCGGATGTTCCCGGGTGCGATTTCAGCGGCCTGCGTGATCGAATAGCCGCCCATGGAATGGCCGACGAGGATGGTCGGCTGCGTAAGGTGCTGCGCGATCTTCACGCCGTAGTCGTGGAGGGTGACCTCCTCGATATTCGCCGGGTCGTCGCCGTGGCCGGGCAGGTCGATGGCCTCGGCGGTGTGGCCGAGCGCCTCCAGCGCGGGAATGGTGTCGCGCCAGCACCATGCGCCGTGGGATGCGCCGTGGATCAGCAGGAAATGCGCCATCAGACGCCCTGCGCCTTGAGGAAGTCGGTCAGCACGCGGGCGTATTCCTCGGGCTGTTCGACGCAAGGCAGGTGGCCCGCGTTGCGGATCAGGTGGGTTTGCGCGCCGGGGATCAGGGCGGCGGTCTCGAACACCAGATCGGGCGGGGTCGAGCCGTCCTCGGACCCGGCGATGGCGAGCGTCGGCAGCCGCAAGCCGCTGGTGGAGCTCATGAAATCCGTGCCCGAGATGGCGGCGGCGCAGCCGGTCCAGCCCTCGGCGGGGGTGGAGAGGAACATGTTGCGCCACGCCGGGAAGGCATCGGTCTGGTGGAAGGGCTTGGAGAACCAGCGGTCCATGGTCGGCCCGGTGATCGAGGCGAGGCCGTTTCGGTTCACCGCCGCGATGCGCTCGGCCCACATGTCGCGGGTGCCGATCTTGGCCGCGGTGTTCGACAGGACCATGGCGCGGACCAGGTCGAGGCGCTTGGCCGCGAGACCTTGCGCGATCATGCCGCCGATGGAGAGGCCGACGAAGATGGCGTCGCGGAAGCCCGCGTGTTCGATCAGCTTTTCCGTGTCGGTGATGAGCTGGCCCATGGAATAGGGGCCTTCGGGGCGGTCGGACAAGCCGTGGCCGCGCTTGTCGAAGCGCAGGATGCGGAGGTTCGCGGGCAGCAGTGGCAGGATCGCGTCCCAGAGCCGGAAATCGGTGCCGAGCGAGTTGGCAAAGACGATCTGAGCGCCGTCCTCCGGCCCGGTGAGGGCGTAGTGAAGGCGGGTGCCGTTGACCTGTACCGTCTGCATGGGGCGTCTCCTGACCGGGCGTTTACAGTCGGGTAAACGAATTGGAGCGCCGGTTGCAAGGCGCAACGCACGGTGGGGTAACGGAGCGTGGGCTGGGCAGGGGTTGGGGGTGTTGCGCGGCGAGACACAAGTCGGCTGGGGCGGTTTGCGCGCGTTTACCGGATCTTAGCAGGCGAACCGGCCGGTTTGACGGGGGTTTCCGGCCGGTTGGCAAGGTTCGTTAACGTTACGCGGAAAATGCTGGGACTGTGGCGTTAACGTTTGGCGGGACGCGCGCCGGATAGGGAAGCCGGAGATGAAAGCCGAACGTGAAAACGGCGCACCACCGGGGGCGCGCCGTTTCATGTCCGGTCTTCCGGTGAGGTCAGGCGATCGCGACCAGTTCGATGTCGAAGGTCAGGTCCTTGCCGGCCAGCGGGTGGTTGGCGTCGAGGGTGACGGTGTCCTCGGTGACCTTGGCCACGTTGACGGGGATAACCTGCCCGGTCTGGGTCTGGACCTGAAGCTGGGTGCCGACCTCGAGCGGGATCTCGGCGGGGATGTCGCCGCGCGGCACGGTCTGCATGGCCTCGGGATCCGGGTGGCCGTAGGCCTCGTCGGCGGGAATGTTCACGACCTTGGTGTCGCCGATGGTCATGCCGGGGAGCGCCTTGTCGAGGCCCGGGATGATCTGGCCGGATCCCACGGTGAATTCCAGCGGGTCGCGCCCGCGCGAACTGTCGAAGGTGGAGCCGTCGGCGAGCGTGCCGGTGTAATGAAGCTGTACGGTGTCGCCGGATTTGACCTGCGTCATGGGGTATCCTGTCATGTCTGGGGAAGAGTTTGCGAGGCCGGGTCGCGCCCGGGTGCTCATGCGATTGCCCATGAACGTAAGGGCAAGGGGCGCGGATTGCAAACATGGTGGTCTTTCGGGGCGGGATGGGCCTAGGGTTGCGCCAAGACAGGGGAGGATGACAGATGCACAGGGCATTGAGGCCGGGTGGTGTGGCGGTGGTCACGGGGGGCGCCTCGGGGATCGGGCGCGAGATCGTGACCCGGCTGATGCGGATCGGCATGAAGGTGGCGGTGGTGGACCTGCCGGGGCCTGCGCTGGAGGGCCTGCTGGCGGAGGGCGCGACCGTGGTGCCCTGCGATGTGGGCGAGGCCGGGGCCATGGCCAAGGTGAAGAGCCGGGTTGAGATGCAGTTGGGCGAGGTTTCGGCCCTGTTCCTGAACGCGGGGATGCAGCCGGGGTCGTCGATCTTTGACGCCGAGGGCAACTGGGACCGCATCCTGGACGTGAACCTTATGGGGATTGTGCGCGGGGCGCAGGCCTTTGCCCCCGCGATGGCGGCGACGGGGCGGCCCGGTCTGATCGTCTGCACCGGGTCGAAGCAGGGGATCACGACGCCGCCGGGCGATCCGGCGTATAACGTGTCGAAGGCGGGGGTGAAGGCCTTCACCGAGGCCTTGCAGCATGAATTGCGCGGGATGAAGGGCTGTGCGGTGGAGGCGCGGCTGTTCATTCCCGGCTGGGTGCATACGCCGCTGACAGCGCGCGGGCGGGTCGAGAAGCCCGAAGGCGCCTGGACGCCGGAGCAGGTGGTGGATTACCTCTTTGACGCGCTGGAGCGGGACGATTTCTACATCCTTTGCCCGGATGGCGACGTGGACCGGCGCACCGATGAAAAGCGGATCGCATGGGCCGCCGGCGACATCATCGAGAACCGCCCGCCGTTGTCGCGCTGGCAGGGTGAATGGGACGGGGCCTTCAAGGCCTGGATGGAGGCGGAATGAGCCGGGTCGTTGTCTTCGACGCTTATGGCACCTTGTTCGACGTGGCGGCGGCGGCGCGGGTGGTGGCCGAGGAGCCGGGGCGCGAGGCCCTGGCCGCCGTCTGGCCTGCCTTGGCGGCGGACTGGCGGGCAAAGCAGCTGGAATACAGCTGGCTGCGCGCCATCACCGGGGATTACGTACCCTTCTGGCAGGTGACCAAGGACGGGCTGGACTGGGCGATGGAACGCGCCGGGCTGGACGACCTGGAACTGCGCGAGCGGCTGCTGGCGCTGTACTGGGAGCTGCCCGCCTACCGCGAGGTGCCTTTCGTGCTAGCGCGGTTGCAGGCGGCGGGGGCGCGGTCGTGCATCCTGTCGAACGGCAACCGCGACATGCTGGAGGGGGCGGTGGATTCCTCGGGTCTGGGGGCGTTCCTCGAAGAGGTGATCTCGGTCGAGGCGGCGGGCGTGTTCAAGCCCGCGCGCGCGGTTTATGACCTCGTGGGCGCGCGGATGGGCTGTGACGTGGGCGACGTGCTGTTTGTGTCGTCGAACGGCTGGGACATCGCGGGGGCCTCGGCCTACGGGTTCGAAACGGCTTGGGTGAACCGCAGCGGCCTGCCGGTGGACCGGCTGATGGCCGCGCCGCGCCACATAGTCGAAGATTTGAACAAGATACCGGAGCTGACCTGATGGCGACCTTCAAGACCTCGGACGGGGTGGAACTGTATTACACGGACGAGGGGCAGGGCGTGCCGGTGCTGTGCCTTGCGGGGCTGACGCGGGACGGGCGGGACTTCGACTTTGTCGCGCCGCACCTGTTGGAGATGGGCGTGCGGCTGATCCGGCTGGATTATCGCGGGCGGGGCCGGTCGGAATGGGCCGCTTGGGAAACCTACACCATCCCGGTCGAAGGGCGCGACGCGGTGGAGCTGCTGGACCATCTGGGTCTGGAGAAGGCGGCGGTGCTGGGCACCTCGCGCGGGGGGCTGATCGCCATGGGGCTGGCCTTCGGGGCCAAGGACCGGCTGCTGGGCGTGGCGCTGAACGACATCGGGCCTGAGATCGCCGAGGCCGGGCTGGACGTCATCAAGGGCTACCTTGGGAAACTGCCCGCGCTGAAGACGCTCGACGAGGTGGCGGCGCGGCGCAAGGCGGTGATGACGGGGTTCGACCTGCCGGACGAGCGCTGGCGCGCCGAGGCAGAGCGGCTGTTCCGACAAACCCCGGACGGGCTGGCGCTGACCTATGATCCGAAACTGCGCGACGCGGTGCTGGGTTCGGGGGCGCAGCCTGTGCCCGACCTCTGGCCGTTCTTCGATGCGCTGGAGGGGCTGCCTCTGGCGATGATCCGGGGGGCGAACTCTGATCTGCTGACGGCCGCGTGTTTCGCTGAAATGAAGCGCCGCCGCCCCGATGCGGTGGCGGTCGAGGTGCCGGGGCGAGGGCATATTCCTTTCCTGGATGAGGACGAGAGCCTGAAGGCCCTGCGCGACTGGCTGGCGTCGCTGGGGGGCGCTGCCCCCGCCGCCTGACGGCGACTCCCCCGAGGGTATTTGGAAAACCAAAGAAGCAGGGGCGGGCGCCTTTGGCTTCTTCTTGGTCCAAATACCTCCGGGGGTGAGGCCGCAGGCCGAGGGGGCAGAGCCCCCATTCTTCAGTCAAGGTTGAAGACGCGGCTCGGGTGAAGTTCCCCCGCCTTGTAGATGCCGACGGCAATTGGTTTGCCGTCGAGAGAGGCCCAGGCCTCGTCGCCGTATTCGACGTCCGAGGCAAAGACCATACCGGGGTTGCCGTTCTTCAGGCGCACCGCGCCCTCGGTCGAGGCGCGCAGTTCCGGGAGGTCGGCGAGGCCCAGTTCCAGCGGTTTGAGGTATGCGTCGAGGTCCGGCATGCGGGCGAGGGCGTCGATCTGTTCGACTGTCACGGCGTCCTCCAGCGAGAAGGGGCCGGACCAGAGGCGGCGCAGCGTCAGCACATGCGCGTGGCAGCCCAGTTTCTCGCCCAGGTCGCGGGCGATGGAGCGGACGTAGCCACCCTTGCCGCAGGTCATTTCCAGCACGGCGGTGTCGGCGTCGGGTCGGTCCGTCAACAGCAGTTCCTCGACGAAGAGCGGGCGGGCGGCGAGGTCCATTTCCTCGCCGTCGCGGGCGCGCTTGTAGGCGCGTTCGCCGTCCACCTTCACCGCCGAGAATTGTGGCGGCACCTGCATGATGTCGCCGACGAAACCGTGCAGCGCTTCCTTGATCTCGTCGTCCGAGGGGCGCAGGTCGGAGGTGGCGATCACCTCGCCTTCGGTGTCGTCGGTGTTGGTGGCCTGCCCGAGGCGGATCACGAAGCTGTAGGCCTTCAGCGCGTCGGTGATGTAGGGCACGGTCTTGGTCGCTTCGCCAAGCGCCACGGCGAGGAGGCCTGTCGCCTCGGGGTCGAGGGTGCCGGCGTGGCCGGCCTTTTTCGCGTCCAGCGCCCAGCGGACCTTGCCGACCACGGCGGTGGAGCTCATGCCCGCGGGTTTGTCGACGATGAGCCAGCCGGAAATGTCGCGGCCCTTGCGCTTGCGTGCCATGTGATCCTCTCGGGTGATGAGGCGCGCGGGGTAGCAAGGGGGTGGGGGCCTGTCAATCGGGCCAGTGGATCGGGCCGGTGAATCGGGCCGGTCCTGCGAGGGGCGGCTTAAAGGGCATCTTAACGGCTCTGCGGCATGAGTCCCTCGCGTGCCCGATGCCCGTCATCGTTGCCGTCGCTGTGAAAGGATCCCGCGTCGCATGTCGGACGAGATGAACAACATTGCCGCGCTTTACGCGCTGACGGATCGCAACGCCGCATTGCTGCGCGAGGCCGCAAGGATCGTGTTGCCCGCGCTGGATCAGGTGCTGGATGACTTCTACACGCGGGCAAAGGCGCATCCCGAGGCGAGTGCGTTCTTTTCCGACCAGGGGAAGATGGATCACGCCAAGTCCGCGCAAAAGAACCACTGGGAACGGCTGTTCGCGGCGAAGTTCGATGCGGACTATATCGAGTCGGTGAACCGGATCGGCGACACCCATGCGCGCATCGACCTGCCTGTGAATTTGTATGTCGGATTTTATGCAGATGTGACCTCGGACATGATGAACCTCGTGACGCGGCAGACAAGCGGGTGGCGGCTGCGCCAGCGCGTCCTGTCGGGGCGCATGACGCGGGCGATGAACCGGGCGTTCCTGATGGACATGGCGCAGGTGCTGGAGCGGATCAATTTCGTGCGCACGCGCGAGCAGATGTGCGCCTTCGAGCATTTCGGTCATGCCATCGACCGGTTGGCGCTGGGCGATCTCACGGTGCAGATTCCGCCCCCCGGGGAGAGCGATTTCCCCAAGCAGTTCGATCCGCTCCGGCAGCGGCTGAACGGCGCGATTGCCCAGTTGGGGGAGATCGTGGCGGCGGTGGCGGCGCGGGTGTCGGACATGGTGACCTCGGCCCGCGAAGTGGGGTCCAACACCGAGGATCTGGCGCGGCGGACGGAGCATCAGGCGTCCTCGATCGTGCAGACGGCGGCGGCGATGAAGGAACTGGCGCACAGCGTGGCCTCCTCGGCGGAGGCGACGCAGAACACCAACAAGGTGGCGATCCGGGCGCGCGGCGACATGGAGACCGGCGTCGCCATCGTGACGGAGACCTCAGAGGCGATGGAGCGCATCCGGCAGGCCTCGGACAAGATCCAGCAGATCATCGGGCTGATCGACGATGTGTCTTTCCAGACCAACCTGTTGTCCCTGAACGCCGGGGTGGAGGCCGCGCGGGCGGGCGAGGCCGGGCGCGGGTTCTCGGTCGTGGCGGCGGAGGTGCGGCAACTGGCGGCCAGCACCTCCGAGGCGGCGAGCGAGATCAAGGCCCTGATTTCCGCCAGTCAGGACGAGGTGGAGGCCGGGGTGTCGCTGACCAGCCGCGCCGGGCAGACCTTTGACGGGATCGTGCGCAGCTTTGGTGATGTGGAGGGGTTGACGGTCAAGGTCGCCAGTGCCTCGACCGAGCAGGCGACGGCGGTGGAGGAAGTCAACGCGGCGGTGACGGAGATCGACGAGATCACGCAGCGCAATGCGGTCATGGCCGAGGAAACCACCGTGGCGACGCGCGTGATGCTGGGCTGCGCCGACGAGGCGCACGCGCTGCTGTCGGTGCTGAAGGTGCCGGGAAGCGAGGAGGCCATGACGACAGAGGCGGCGGAGCGCGCGGCCTGAGGGGCGCAAGTGGTGCTGTCCGGTCCTGCGGCGCGATCTTTTTCGGGGGCGGTTTTTGAGTTCCGCCCCGAGGAACGGGCGGTTTCGGAGCGGCCTTGGCCGACGCCACGACAACCCGCGCCAGCGGTACGGTGCATCCCACGCGGGATGACCGTCGTCTCAGCGCATCAGCGTCTGGCCAAAGCCGCCGAAGTACAGCCGCGTGCGGTTCTCGTTGGTCCAGAAACCGGGCCAGTGCGGGCCCATGGCGTCATGGCGCCAGACCAGCTTCGGGCAGTCGGCGGGGACCGTGTCGAAATCCGGTTCGTCGCGCACGTTCAGGCGCGAGGACAGGCCGAAGAACCCGTTGGTGAGGACGGCGTGGATCAGCGCGTCCTCGGGGGTCATGGGCAGGGTGCGCCAGCCCGGCGGGACGGTTTCATCCGGAACCGTCAGCCAGTCGCCGGAGACGAACAGCCGATCCGGCACGGCGGGGCGGAAACCGAGGCTGTAAAGGCCCTGGTTGTCCACGATGAAGGAGTGATAGCCGCTATTGTCGGCGCGCAGGTCTTCGGGACGGAGGATGCGGTCCTGCGTGGTCAGCAGCGGGGACTGGATCGGGGTGAAGGCCCCGGCGCCGAGCGCGTCGGACACCGCCACGACCGAGGTCAGCCCGGCGGGCAGGTCGGGCGTGTCGCTGCGGGGCGGGACGGCGATATCGGCGCGCCCCACCCAGATGAGCACAAGCGTCAGGGCATCCTCGATGGTCGTGACGCGCATTGGTTTCCCCTATGTGGCGCGATCAGTCGCGCTTGCCTGCGAAACGTTGCTGCCAATCGGCGCGCTCGTCATCAGTGATCTTGCGGAAGGTTACATCGGGCACGGTAAAGGCGTGTCCGGCGGGCAACAGGGTCAACGCGGCGGCGACGTCGGTCGGCCAGCTGTCGTCTTCCGATTGCATGCAGCGCAGCAGGTCGGCGCAGGCATCGGGGATGAAGGGGGCCGAAATCACCGCGTAGAGCCGGATCATGTTCAGCGCGAGGCGAATCTGCATCGCGGCCTGTTCCGGGTCGGTCTTGAAGGTCGACCACGGCGCGACCTCTTGCAGATATTCGTTGCCCAGCACCCATGCGGCGCGCAGGGACGCGGCGGCCTTGCGGATCTCGATGGCCTCCATGTGGGCCTCGTATTCGCGGATCTTGGCGGTGAGGTCGGCGATCAATTGCAGTTCGCGCGGGCCTTGGGTGCCACCGGCGGGCACGGCTTCGGAGAATTTCGAGCGGCAGAACTTGGTGACGCGGCTGGCGAAGTTGCCCAGCACGTCGGCGAGGTCCTTGTTCACGCCTTGCTGGAAGCTCTCCCAGGTGAATTCCGAATCCGACGATTCCGGCACGTTCGACAGCAGCCACCAGCGCCAGTAGTCCGCCGGGAGGATCTCCAGCGCCTGATCCATGAAGACACCGCGCCCGCGCGAGGTGGAGAACTGACCGCCGTCATAATTCAGGTAATTGAAGGACTTGATGTAGTCGACCAGCTTCCACGGCTCGCCCGACCCGAGGATCGTCACCGGGAAGGACAGCGTGTGGAAGGGCACGTTGTCCTTGCCCATGAACTGGGTGTAGCGCACGTCGTCCGCGCCCTTGTCGGTGCGCCACCAGCGTTCCCAATCGGTTCCCTTGCCCGCGTCGACCCATTCCTGACCGCAGGCGATGTATTCGATCGGCGCGTCGAACCAGACGTAGAAGACCTTGCCCTCCATCCCCGGCCAGGGCTGGTCGCCCTTCTGCACCGGCACGCCCCAATCGAGGTCGCGGGTGATGCCGCGATCCTGAAGGCCGTCGCCGTCGTTGAGCCATTTCTTGGCGATGGATGTGGTCAGCACCGGCCAGCCCTCGCGGGTGTCGATCCACTGTTCCAGCTGGTCCTTCATCGCGGACTGGCGCAGATACAGGTGTTTCGTCTCGCGCATCTCGAGGTCGGTCGAGCCGGAGATGGTCGAATGCGGGTTGATCAGGTCGACGGGGTCGAGCTGTTTCGTGCAGTTGTCGCACTGGTCGCCGCGCGCGGAGTCGAAGCCGCAGTTCGGGCAGGTGCCTTCGATGTAGCGGTCGGGCAGGAAGCGGCCGTCGGCCTTGGAATACATCTGCGTTTCAGAGACTTCGCGGATCAGGCCCTGCTCGTCCAGAACCTTGGCGAAATGCTGGGTGAGCCGCTTGTTGGCGTCCGAGGACGAGCGCCCGAAATGGTCGAAGGAGAGGCGGAAGCCCTTGGCGATCTCGGCCTGCACCTCATGCATCTCGGCGCAGTACTCGGCCACCGGCTTGCCTGCCTTGGCGGCGGCCAGTTCGGCGGGCGTGCCGTGTTCGTCCGTGGCGCAGAGATACAGCACCTCGTGACCGCGCGCGCGCAGATAGCGGGCGTAGAGGTCGGCGGGCAGCTGAGAGCCCACGAGGTTGCCCAGGTGCTTGATCCCGTTGATATAGGGAATGGCGGAGGTGATGAGGTGGCGGGCCATGGCGTACGTCCTTTGCAGGTGTTGCAAGGGGAATAACCGAGGCCCGCGACCGTTGCCAGAGGGCAGGTCGGTATTAATCCCGACCTACGCGGCGGATATGGCCCGATCAGTGCGCGGCGTAGCCGCCATCGACGAGGTGGTAGGACCCGGTGATGAAGCTGGCCTTGTCCGACAGCAGGAAGACGACGAGACCTGCGACTTCCTCGGGGGTGCCGAGGCGCTTCAGCGCGTGCTGGCCTTCGAGGAAGGTCAGGGTGTCGGCGTCAAGCGCCTCTTCCACCAGCGGCGTGCGGATGTAACCCGGTCCGACGGCGGTCACGCGGATGTTGTCGGCGGCGTGTTCCAGCGCCGCGCTCTTGGTCATGCCGACAACGCCGTGCTTGGCGGTGACATAGGCGGGCGATCCTTCGGTGCCGACCGATCCAAGAACCGAGGCGATGTTGACGATGGACCCGCCGCCCGCGGCCTTCATGGCGGGGATCGCATAGTGGGTGCCGTAGAACACGCCGTTGAGGTTGACGTCGATCACCTGTTTCCACTGTTCGGGCGTGTAGTCCCCGACCGTGCCCAGTGCCCCGCCGATGCCAGCGTTGTTCACCAGAAGGTGCAGGCCGCCGGTTTCCCTGACGGCAAAATCGACCATCGATTTGACCGAGTCCGCGTCACCGACGTTGACCTCGACCGCCAGCGCCTTGCCGCCTGTGGCGGTGATCTTGTCAGCCTCCGGCCTTCGCCGCGTCCAGTTTCAGGTCGGCAAAGATGACCCTGGCGCCCGAGGCAGCGAGTTCCCCGGCGACGGCGGCCCCGATGCCCGAGGCCGCGCCGGTCACGATGGCGGTTTTTCCGTTGAATGTCAGTTGCATGACGCTCTCCTTTTCGTCTTTGAAAGGGAGGTATTCATTGCGTCTGCAAGGAAAAGGTGCAGGGGCGCACAGTCACTGATCGCGAGGTGCGCGGAAGCCTTTGAGCAACCGCCCCACGCCGAAGGTCGTGCGTGGGGTGTAGGTGTAGCGGGTCCGGATTTCGGCGGCGGGGCGGGCGCGCATGCGGATCAGGCCGAAGACGACCAGCACCGCGTGGCCAGCGGCGATCAGGGTGAACAGCGCCGGGGGGCCGAAGGTCTCGATCAGCACAGAGGCGACCCAGGGGGCGGCGATGGCGCCCACGGCGTACCAGAACATCAGCGCGGCGGAGAGTTCGACGCGCTTGTCGTCTTCGGTGTGGTCATGGGCGTGGGCGGCGGCGATGGAGTAGATCGGGTAGGTCGTTACCCCGAAGACCGCCGCCGAGAGCATGATGCCCAGCGGGCTGAGGCCGGTGACGGTGGCGGTGAAGGTGCAGGAGGCGATGGCGGCGACCGAGAGCCAGATCAGCACGTGGCGGCGGTCGAAGCGGTCGGCGATCCAGCCGACGGGCAGTTGGGCCAGCGCGCCTCCGGCGACGAAGGCGGCGAGGAAGAAGGCGATCTGCGAGGCGGCAAGGCCGACTTCGGCGCCATAGAGCGGGCCGACCATGCGGAAGCTGGCTCCGGACAGGGCGGAGACGAGGACCCCCGCCACGGCGAGCGGCGAGGTGGTCCAGGCGAGGGCGGGGCGCAGGCGGGGCGCGGCGGCCATGCCCGGTTGCGGCAGCCGGGTCAGGGCTAGGGGCAGCAGCGCGGCGGTGCAGACCATGGCGAGCAGCGTGTAGCTGACGTAATGCGCGGGCGGCAGGACAGAGATCACCAGCTGCGCCACCAGCGCCGAGCCGAGGTCGGTCAGGCGGTAGGCGCCCATGGCGCGGCCGCGCGTTTCGTTGGTGACCTTGGCCTGAAGCCAGGCTTCGACCACGGTGTAGGCCCCGGCGATGCACAGGCCCTGAAAGCTGCGCAGGATACACCAGAGCAGGGCGTTTTCCGTCAGGACGTGGCCGAGGATGCCGATGGTGCCCAACGCGGTGAAGGCGGCGTAGGCGCGGGCGTGGCCCACGTCGCCCATCAGGCGGGGCGCCCACCAGCAGCCGACGAAGAAGCCCGCGAAATGCGCCGAGCCGAGCAGGCCGATTTCCTGTGCCGAGAACCCCAGTTGCACGCCTGAGAGCGCGTCGAGCGGGCCGATGCCGCCCGAGGAGAGTTGCAGCAGGACGACCGAGAGGAAGAGGGCGGTGAAGCTCAGGACAAGGCGCATGATCTATGGGTAGCGCGTGGGGGCGCGTGGGGCGAGTGGGGATGCGACGGTGGGCGTCGTTTTTCGGGGTTTGGCCGGTTTGGGGGCTTTGGGGGCGATCTTGCCCTGTTCACCGCGTGTTAAGCATGTGCGGGGAGGATGCGGGGCGGGGGGCAGGAGGCGCTCATGTCGCAATACCGCAGGATGCGCGTGCCCGGAGGCACGGTTTATTTCGAGGTCTGCCTGGCGCAGGCCGGGTCGGATTTGTTGGTCCGAGAGGTGGATGCCCTGCGTTGGGCGGTTGGCGCGACCTTGCGGGAACGGCCCGTCGAGGTGCTGGCCTGGGTGGTCCTGCCCGACCGGATGCATGCGATCTGGCGCTTGCCGGAGGGGGACAGCGATTACGCGCTGCGCTGGGGGGCGATCAAGGGGCGCTTCACCGCTTCGCTGCGCGATGATGGATCGGGGGAGTCGGGGCAGAGCCCCGACCTACGCATCGGGGAGCGGGTGAAACGCGGCGAAGGGGGCATCTGGCAGAAACGGTTCTGGGAGCATCATGTGCGTGGTGCGGCGGATCTGGAGCAGCACCTGGACCTGTGTCGGCAGGCGCCGGTGGTGTCAGGGCTGGTGGGGCGTTGGGACGACTGGCGGTACAGCAGTTTCGTGCGCGGGAGGATGCGGGCGGCAGGATGAGGCGCGGCCTGCGTCTGTGCGCAGAGTGATCGGCGCGGGGCGTTGTTCGCGTTATTTCGTGGAAGGTGTTTGTGGCGGCGGGGTGTGGGGGCTCTGCCCCCGGCCTGCGGCCTCCCCCGAGGGTATTTGGATCAAGATGAAGGTGGGGTCGGTTGCCGGGAGGCGGCCCTGCCGTGCGGGGAGGCCTTGGCGGGGGCGGCTGTCATGTCCTGTGGCGGCGGGATGTCGGGGGAGGTGTGGGTGCCGTCCCAGAGCCAGCGCTTTGGCGGCAACATGCGGGCGCGGAGGCGGTGGAGGTGCCAGCGGGGCTGGACCCGTTTGTGATCTGGTTTGTGGGCTGGTTCGCAGCGCCAGCGGGTTTCGATGCCGGGGGCGCCGCCTGCGCCCGGGATCAGCAGCAGTCCGAGAGGGCGGTGGGGGCCATGGCGCGTTCCCGTTTCGGCAGCGAGGTGCAGGCGGCGGATCGGGGTCATGGCGGGGGGCTGTTCGAGCTCGGCTACGACGATGGGGACGTTGCCGTCCTTCAGCACTTCTTCGACGGACCAGAGGATGTCCATCTGTCGTTGCGGCGTGACGAAGAGGATCTTTCCGGGATTGATGAAGTGCTGCAGCGCGGGGATGGCCAGCCGGTCGCGGCCATGGGCGGGGGCGATCCAGACCACCGGCGCCCCGGCGTGGGCGGCGATCTGCAGGGCAAAGGTGCGCCGCGCGGTGCCGCAGATTTCGTGCACGCGCGAGAGTGCGAGCGAGATTTCCCCGGCCAGGCTGAGGCTGGGGGGCGGTTGCTGCGTGCCGCGGGTGATCAGGGCGTTGGCCATCATGCGGGTAGGGTAGGGTGTTCTTTTTTTGTTCTCAAGGATTCGCTTGGGGTCTGCGAAGATATAGAAACATGCGAAGGTGATGTTTTGTGCAGACCGACGGGTCTGATCGCGCTAGCATCCCCGTTACGCGTGACACGCGAACCCAAAGGGAGGAACCTGGAATGACCCTGTTTCGTATCTGTGCGGCGGCCCTCATGGCCGTGGTCCTGTCGGTCGGTGCCAGCACCGGCGCCTGGGCGGAGGAGAAGATGAAAGTCGTTTACCATGTCTCGGAGTTGGAGAAGGTGGGCTTTGTGCTGGGCAACATGGCCAATCACATCACGGGTGTCGGCGGGCCGGAGAATGTCGAGCTGGTGCTGGTGGCGCATGGTCCTGCGCTGAAGGCGTTCCATGACATCAGCGCCGACCCCAAGATCAGCGACCGCGTGGCGGCGCTGCAGAAGGATGGCGCGCATTTCGAGGCCTGCGGCAACACGATGAAGGCTCAGGCGGTGTCGCTGGACGATCTGCTGGAGGGCTTTGCCCAGCGGGATGAGGGTGGCGTGGTGCGCATCGCGCAGTTGCAGTCCGAGGGCTATATCTACATCCGCCCGTGATGCGGTGGGGGGCAGGGGGCGCGCCCCCTGCTTGCCATTCGGGGGGCGGGGGTTATTGTCTGCCCGACGCACGTAATTTGCAGGACATGACAGATGAAGATGAACCCGCTGGGCCGCTCCGGCCTGATGGTGTCCGAGCTTTGCCTCGGGACGATGACCTTTGGCAACCAGACCGCGCCGGAGGTGGCCTTTGCCCAGATCGAACGGGCGCATGACGCCGGGATCAACTTCATCGACACCGCCGAGATGTACCCGGTCAACCCGGTCAAGGCCGAGACCATCGGCAACACCGAGAAGATTATAGGCGACTGGTTCGAGAAGACCGGGCGGCGCAAGGACTGGGTGCTCGCGACGAAGCATTCCGGCGAGGGGTCGTTTGCACGGGATGGTGCGCCGATCTCGTCGAAGACGATCCGAGAGACGCTGGAAGCCTCGCTGAAGCGGTTGAAGACGGATTACGTCGACCTGTATCAATTCCACTGGCCGAACCGGGGCAGCTACATGTTCCGGCAGAACTGGACCTATGATCCGTCGCAGTCCGGTTGGACGCGGGCGCAGGTGATCGCGGACATGGAGGATTGCCTTGGCGCGCTTCAGGCCGAGGTGGAGCGCGGCACGATCCGCGCCTTTGGCCTGTCGAACGAAAGCGCCTGGGGTACGCAGATGTGGCTGGACGCTGCCGAGCGCGTGGGCGGGCCGCGGGTGGCCTCGATCCAGAATGAATACTCGCTGTTGTGCCGGATGGCGGATACGGACCTGGCAGAGTTGATGGTCTACGAGGATGTCGGCCTCTTGCCATTCTCGCCGCTTGGGGCGGGGTTCCTGACGGGCAAGTACCAGGGCGGGGCGGTGCCGGAGGCGTCGCGCATGACGCTGAACGAGGGCATGGGCGGGCGCAAGACCGAGCGGGTCTTTGCGGCGGTGGATGCCTATCTTGCGGTGGCGGCCGAGTTCGGTGTCGACCCGGTGCAGATGGCGCTGGCGTGGTCGGCGCAGCGGCCTTTCGTGGCGTCCTCGATCTTTGGCGCGACCACGGTGGCGCAGTTGGAGCACCTGCTGCCGGCGTCGGAGATGGTGCTGTCGGAGGAGTTGCTGAAGGCGCTGGACGTCGCGCACAAGGCGCATCCGATGCCCTATTGACGGGCTGGTGCGGGGGCCGTCGGGGCTCCCGCCCACCCAACCCCGCCCCGCCGGCCCCCGCGCCTTGCGCCGCACCGTCTGCCGTGCCGGACCGGGTGTGTAAGGGGGGGGGCTCTGCCCCCGGCTCCTTTGGAGCCTCCCCCGAGGGTATTTGGAAAACCAAAGAAACAGGGGGCGCGTTTTGGGACCGGTTTCGCGTCAGCGCGGCGTGACGCGGACCATGGTGCCGGTGAGGCGGGCGATGTGGTGTTCGTTGCCGTTGCGCAGGGCGAAGACGTCGCATTGGGTGACCAGCATGCGCCGACCGGGGCGCAGGACCGTGCCTCGGGCGATCAGGCGCTCGCCCAGTCCGGGCGAGAGGTAGTGGATGGTCATGTCGGAGGTCACCACATCATCGGGCGGCTCGATCAGCGTCAGCGCGGCGTAGCCCGCGGCGCTGTCCGCGATGGAGAAGGCGACTCCGCCATGGGAAAACCCCTGTTGCTGGGTCAGCTTCGGGCCGAGAGGGACAGAGATGGTGATCTCTCCCGGGGTGACGTGATCGAGGCTGGCGCCGAGCGTTTGCAGGAAACCCTGGGCGATGAAGCTGTCGTGAATGCGGGTGTGTAGATCCATGTCTGCACAGTGCGTGTGGCGGCGGCGCTGTCAAGCGCCCGCTCAGGCGCGGCGGGGCATGGGGATTGCCATGGGGCGTGGCCCTGTGAGGATGGCGCGGGCATCGCTGGCCATCAGGGTGGCGAGGGGCGCGCGGTCGCAGGCGAGGCCGCCGGTGTAGGTGCCGTAGGCCGGCAGGATCAGGCGATCGGAATCGTACAGGAAGCAGGGGCGCGACAGGGTGGCACCCTTGGCGCGCAGCCGTGCCTTCGGGTGGTAATGGCCCGAGATTTCGGCGGTTTGCCCGCTGGCGATGTGCCGGAAGGTCAGCGGTCCCAGCGTCATCTCTGCCCTGTGTTCGCCGCCCAGCGACACCGGGCCCGGATCGTGGTTGCCCTCGATCCAGGTCCAGCGCAGTCCGGCCTGAAGGCGGGTCAGCCAGAGCAGGTCGTCCTCGGGGAGGCAGCGGTCGAGGCCGGGAAAGTCGAAGCTGTCGCCGAGGCAGATGACGTGTTTCGCCTGCGTGAAGGCGAGGTCGGCGTCGAGCCGTTCCAGCGTGGCGCGGACTTCGTAGGGGGGGAGCTGTGCACCGCCCTGTGCCGAGAGCCGCGCGGATTTGCCCAGGTGCAGGTCCGAGACCACCAGAAGCTGCGAATCAGCCCAGAACAGCCCGCCCGAGGGCAGGGCGCGAAGTGCGGCGCCGCAAAAGGTAAAAGAATGGGTGTTCATGCTTTGTCTTGTGGCAGGCGCGGCGGAATTGGGCAAGTGGCGTCGGGTTTGAATTAAATCTTCCTTGTATTCCAATGGGTAAGTCAGGGCGCGTGACATACTTTTCCTGTCAGGCGCACGGGTGGGCGCAAGGGTGTGTTTACGCTTTTTGGTTAGTTTCAAAGCCACCAATTCACCCGGACGGTTGTGCGGGTCTCAATATCAGGCTGATCCAGTGATCAAGACGCACAAATGATGACGCTCGACTCGGTCGAGCTGGCTTTTGGGGTGACGCCCATTGCCATGCTGCTGGCGGACTCTGCGGGGACCATCCGGCTGACGAATACCGAGTTCGACCACCTGTTCGGATACGGCAATGGCGCGCTGAGCGGACAACCGATCGAGGTCCTGCTGCCCGAAGGGTTCCGTGCCGAACACGTGTCGCTGCGCGCGGCCTATGCCGTGCTTCCGGCCAAGCGGCGCATGGGCGCAGGGCGCAACGTGGCGGGTATCACCGCGTCGGGGGAGGTCCTGCCGCTGGAACTGGCGCTGGAACCGGTCACGGTGAACGGCGCGCCGATGACCATCGTCACGGCGCTGGACGCCCGCGCCGGGATGCAGAACCGCGAGCGTATACGGGCGATCATGGATGCGGCTTCGTGCACCATGCTGGTGGTGGACGACGAGGGGCGGATCGAGTTCGTCAATCGCGCCGTGACCGACCTGCTGGGCTACACGACACAGGAGCTGATGGGCCAACCGGTCGAGATGCTGATCGCCCCGGACCTGCGGCGCGCGCACCAGGTCTATCGCCGCAGCTACGCCAGCCTCGGGGACAGTCGTGCCATGGCGCGTGGCCGCACCATCACGGCTCAGCACCGCGACGGGCACGCGGTGGCGGTTGAGGTGGCCTTGAACCGCCTGGATCTGGATGGCGCGCCACGGGTCGTGGCCACCCTCGTGGACCTCTCTGAGCGCATCGAGGCAGAGCAGGCCATGGCTGCCCGCGCGCTGGAACTGGAACGGCTGAACGCCGACCTGTCCCATTTCAACCGCGGGGTCAGTCATGACCTGAAAGCGCCCTTGTCGTCCATCGCCGGGCTCGTGTCCCTGTGCATCGAGGATCTCGATGCCGGGGACATGGACGAGGTGCGCGACAACCTCCTGCGCACGCAGGAGATTGCCGAGCGCAGCGTGGTGGACATCGAGGACCTTCTGCGCATGAGCCTCGCGCCCGAGCGGGAGATCGTCTGGGAAGAAACGGATGTCGCGGCCATGGTGGATCAGCTTTGGGCCGACATCGGGACGGGTGTGCCAGGGGCCACGATCACCATCGCCCTTGCTGGCATCGGGCGCTTCGTGACCGAGCCGCCGGCGCTGCGTGGGATCTTGCGCAACCTGTTGTCCAACGCGGTCAAGTACCGCGATCATGGCAAGGCAGGGCTGGCGGTTCAGGTGTCAGGCGCGCTCGACGGTGGGGGGCTTCGACTGGAGGTTTCGGACAACGGCATCGGCATCCCGGCGGACTTCCTGCCGGATGTCTTTGGCCTGTTCAAGCAACTTGGCGACCGGGGTGGTTCGGGGATCGGCCTGAACCTCGTCAAACGGAATATCGAGCGATTGAGCGGTGAAATAACGGTTTTCAGCACACTGGGCGAAGGGACGCGGTTCGTCGTCAGCCTGCCCGGGCATCAGGAGCAACAGGAATGATACAGGCCTATATCGTGGATGACCGCGAGGTCGACCGCTACACGGCGCGGCGGCGTCTGGCCAAGACCGGGCGGTTCACTGCCGTGCACGAAGCCGAGGACGGGCGGATCTTCCTCGACAAGCTGTT
Organism: Sagittula sp. S175; assembly: GCF_049800975.1. NCBI lineage: Bacteria > Pseudomonadati > Pseudomonadota > Alphaproteobacteria > Rhodobacterales > Roseobacteraceae > Sagittula > Sagittula sp. S175. The sequence continues at coordinate 65,488 of NZ_JBNAGB010000022.1, read as the reverse complement.
CGACGCCGAACCGAAACTGGACGAGCCCGGGCCGCTGGTGTTGATGGATATCTCCATGCCCTTCATGGACGGCTTCGAGACGGTCGAGGCCTTGCGCGCAAGGATGATCGAAAGCGGCTGGCCAGAGAACGTGGTGGTGGTGATCGTCTCTTCCTCCGGCGCGCCAAAGGACAAGCAGCGCGCGGCAGAGACGCCATTGGTCCGGGGCTATTTCGAGAAACCGATCAAGGTCGACGACGTCGAGGTCATGCTGTCCCTGATGGGCGCGGCATGAGGGCGCTCATCCCGGCAGCGTCACCACGATGGCACGTCCGCGCGTGGCGATGACGGTGTGTTCGAATTGAACAGCGGGGGCGGGCGGGGTGCCGGTCAGGGTCCAGCCGTCCGTCCCGGTTTCGGCCCAGAGCGCGCCGGTGGACAGGAAGGGTTCGACCGTCAGCACCAGCCCGTCATGGATGCGGCGGCGATCGCGGTTGGGCCATGTGGCGATCTCTGTCGGGTCCTCGTGCAGTGACCGCCCGACGCCGTGGCTGGCGAGGTTCTCGATCAGGGTGTAGCCGCGCTGACGGGCGAACCGGCCAATGGCGTTGCCGATACCTGACAACGGCTTGCCCGCGCCGACCTGCGCGATGCCGATCTGCATGGCGCGCGCGCCGTCGCGGCACAGACGGTCGAGCAGGGCTTGCTGCGGGGCGACGGTGAAACTCGCCCCGGTATCGGCGAAATAGCCATCTTTCGAGGCCGAGACGTCGATGTTCACAAGGTCCCCCGGCGCGATCACGCGCGGGCCGGGGATGCCATGGGCGACCTCTTCGTTGACGCTGATGCAGGTGGCGCCGGGGAAATCATAGACCGACCGGGGCGCGGACTCCGCGCCGTGGCGCTCCAGGTACGCGGCCCCGATGGCGTCCAGTTCGGCGGTGGTCATGCCCGGCGCGCAGGCCTGCCGCATGACTTGCAGGGTATTGGCGACGATGCGCCCGATGACTTTCAGCCCCGCAAGGTCCGTGTCGTTGTCGATGGTCATGTGGGCTCCAGCGTGACTTGGGCGAGGCCGCTTTCGTTCAGCAGCCGGGTGACTTCTTCTTCGAGCAGGCGTTCCTCGGCGGAACCGTTCACCGGAACGCGCCCCGGTTCAAGGAAAAGCGGCGCGGCCAGAGGCGTGACCCGGTCGAGGCGTATCAGGTCAATGCGGTCGCCGACCCGTTCGCACATCTCGCGGATGCGCGAGAAATCGACAAGGCCGCGCATGGCTTCTTCGCGGGTGATCTGCATCAGCAGGTGGTCGGGGTCGTACCGCAACAGCGTGTCATACAGGATGTCCGAGGACATGGTCGCCTGCCGCCCGGTCTTGCGCTGGCCACCGACCTGGCGCTCGATCAGGCCTGCGATGGTGGCGGAGGCGCGAAAGGTGCGTTTCATCACCGCGTTGCCCGCCAGCCAGCCGTCCAGCCCGTGCTCCAGCGCGGCAATGTCGAACAGCGGGCGCGGATCGGTGACGGCATCCAGCCCCCAGATCAGCGTGGCGTAGTCGGTTGCCACAAAGCCCATGGGGGCCAGCCCGGTCTCCTCCATGCGTTTGGTCAGCAAAAGGCCCAGCGTTTGCATGGCGTTGCGCCCGGCGAACCCGTAGACGACCAGCTGTTCGCGCCCGTCATGCGGAAAGCTCTCGACCAGCAGGCGGCCCGGCTGCGGCAGGCGCGAACGGTCGCGTTGCAGGCGCAGCCAGTCGGCGGTGTGGCCGGGCAGCTGCGGCCAGTCGTCTTGCTGGAACAGCCGCAGGATACGTTCGGACAGCTGGGTGGAGGTGGCGAACTTGGTGCCCATGAAGGTGGCGATCTTGGGCTTTTTATGCGCGTCCCGCGTGACCTCGACGGTCAGTTCGCGCAGTCCCTCGTAGCGCACGATCTGCCCGCCGATGAGGAAGGTGTCGCCCTTTGACAGGGAGGCGGCAAAGCCCTCCTCGATCTCGCCCAGCGGCGCGCCACCGCGCCCCTTCCAGCGGACCTTGAGCGTGTCGGTGTCCTGGATTGTCCCGACGTTCTGGCGAATGCGCACGGCGGACCGGGGGTCGCGCAACTGCCACAGCCCGTCGGGGCGCTGCATCAGGCGTTTCCACTGGTCATAGGCCCGAAGCGCATAGCCCCCGGTGGCGCAGAAATCGAGGCAGGCGTCGAACTGCGCGCGCGTCAGACCGCGATAGGGCCCGGCAGAGGACATTTCATCATACAGCGCATCGGCCTCGAACGGCCCCGAGGCCGCGGCAATCAGGATATGCTGGCACAGCACATCGCGCGGCCCCGGCCCGCGCGGCTCGCCGTCGAGATCGTGCGCCTTCACCGCCTCCAGGGCCGCGACGCATTCGACGACCTCAAAGCGGTTGGCGGGCACCAGCAGCGCCTTCGACGGCGCATTGTAGCGGTGGTTGGCGCGGCCGATGCGCTGCACCAGCCGCTTCACGTTCTTCGGCGCGCCGATCTGGATCACCAGGTCCACGTCGCCCCAGTCGATCCCCAGGTCCAGCGAGCCGGTACAGACGATGGCGCGCAACTGGCCCGCGACCATGGCCGCCTCGACCTTCTCGCGCTGGGCGCGGTCGAGCGAGCCGTGGTGGATCCCGATGGGCAGCGCCTCCTCGTTCGCCAGCCACAGGTTGTGAAAGAAGATCTCGGCCTGCGCGCGGGTGTTGTGAAAGATGAGCGTGGTCCTGTGCCGCTTGACCTGCTCCAAAACGGCGGGGATGGCGTAGGCCGCGCCGCCGCCGGACCAGGGCGGCGCGCTGTCGGTCTCCAGCATTCGGATGTCGGGATCGGGGCCGGGATCGGCGTGCAGGATCTCGGTCGGTGTGTCGCCAAAGGACATGAGGCGCGCGATGGCCTGCGGGTCCTCGACCGTGGCGGACAGGCCGACGCGGCGCAGGTCCGGCGCGAGGGTCTGAAGCCGCGCAAGGGCGAGCATCAACTGGTCGCCGCGCTTCGATTCCGCCAGCGCGTGGATCTCGTCGATGATGACCCGCTCGATCCCGGCAAAGGTGCGCGCGGCATCCTCGTAGGAGGTCAGCAGCGCCAGGGATTCCGGCGTCGTCAGCAGGATGTTCGGCGGATCGGCGCGCTGACGCTTCTTGCGCGAAGAGGGTGTATCGCCGGTGCGGTCCTCGACCCGGATCGCCAGGCCCGCCTGTTCGATGGGGATCAACAGGTTGCGGCGAATGTCAGCGGCCAGCGCCTTGAGCGGCGAGATATAGAGGGTGTGCAGCCCCTCGCGCGGCGCCTCGGTCAGCTCGGCCAGCGTCGGCAGGAACCCCGCGAGCGTCTTGCCGCCCCCGGTGGGCGCGATCAGCATCAGCGACGGCGCGCCCGCCCGCTCCAGCATGGCGCGCTGATGCGGATGCACCTGCCAGCCACGGGCAGAAAACCAGTCCAGAAGGGGGGCAGGCAGAGACGTCATGATGCAGAGATAGGGCTGAGGCAGGCAAAGCGACAGGGATTTCTTCTTGGCAAAAATACCTCCCGCCGGAGGCATCCGACCGTCCGACCGGGCGCGCCGCTGCGCACGAAGGGCCTTTCCTTCGGCCCCGCGATACGCTCAGGTAACGCCATGCTGAACGGTCTGAAAATCCTCGAATTCGAAGCGCTGGGCCCCGCGCCCTTCGCCGCCATGCACCTTGCCGACCTTGGCGCCGAGGTGACGGTGATCCATCGCGCCGCGCCGGACAATCCGGCGAAACAGGGCGAGAACCTGCTGGACCGGGGCAAACGCTCCATCGTGCTGGATTTGAAGGATTCAGGGGATCTGGAGGTCGCCAAGGCGCTGATCGCCCGGTCGGATGCCCTGTTGGAGGGGTTCCGGCCCGGGGTGATGGAGCGGCTGGGACTGGGGCCGGAGGCGGCGCACGCGCTGAACCCCGCGCTGGTCTATGGCCGCATGACGGGTTGGGGGCAGACCGGGCCTCGTGCGCATCAGGCCGGGCACGATCTGAACTACCTCGGGCTGAGCGGGGCGCTGTTCTACGGCGGTCTGCCGGGAGCGGCGCCCGGTGTGCCGCCGACCCTGCTGGGCGACATCGGGGGAGGGGCGCTTTACCTGACCATCGGGGTGTTGAGCGGTGTGCTGCGGGCGCGCCAGACCGGCAAGGGCTGCGTGGTGGACGCGGCCATCGTCGACGGAGCGAGCCACATGATGAGCCTGCTTCTGTCCATGGGGCCGCAGTTCTCGCGCATGGCGCGGGGCCAGTCGCTGCTGGACGGGCCGCATTGGTCGCGGTGTTACGAATGTGCCTGCGGCGGGTCCGTGGCGGTGCAATGCCTAGAACCGAAGTTCTACGCGGTCTTTCTGGAGCGGATGGGTCTGGCGGAAGACCCTCTGTTCGCGCAGCAATACGACCCGGCGCAATGGCCCGCCCAGACCGCCGCGCTGGCCCGATTTTTCGCGGAAAAATCGCGCGCCCGGTGGGAAGCGCTGTTCGCGGGATCGGACGCTTGCGTGGCGCCGGTCCTGAGCCCGGCGGAGGCCATGACCGACGCGCATATGACGGCGCGCGGGACATGGGGCGCGGGCGCACCGGTGGCCGCGCCCCGGTTCGATGGCGTGGTGACGGAGCCGGGGCCGATCCCCCGGCGCAATGCGGATGGGCCGGAGATCCGCGCCGAATTGCAACGAGAGGGGCTGTTGTGACGAGCGAGGCAGAGATGTTCGGGGATTTGCTGCGGGCGCGCATGTCGTGCCGTGGGTTTACCGACCAGGCAGTCGAGCGGGCCGTGATCGAAGGCGCGTTGCAGGATGCGCAGCATGTGCCATCCTGGTGCAACTCGCAGCCCTGGGAGGTGCACGCCTGCGGGCAGGAGGCGACGCGGGCGCTGGCTTTGGCTTTGTACGAGCATACGAAGACCGCGCCGCACGCCTCGGACATCGCGTTTCCGAAGGCATGGGAAGGGCCGCAGCAGGCGCGGCGACGGACCTGTGGCCGGCAGTTGTACGAGGCTGTCGGGGTGCAGAAGGGCGACCGCGAAGGGTCGGCCCGGCAGATGCGCGAGAATTTCCGGCTGTTCGGGGCGCAGGCGTTTTTGCTGGTAACGACGCCCAAGGTGCTGGGGGCCTATGGTGTGCTGGATTGCGGCGCCTACGTGACGGCCGTGTTGCTGGGGCTCGAGGCGCGCGGGCTGGGGGCGGTGGCCATGGCATCGGTCGCCGGGTTCGCGCCCTTCATGCGGGATTGGTTCGACGTGGCCGAGGACAGGGACGTGCTGTGTGGCATTGCCATCGGGCACAAGGACATGGCGCATCCCGCGAACGGGTTCCGTACGGAGCGGGCGGCCTTGGAGGAGGTCGTGCGCTGGCGCTGAAAAGGGCGGGCGGTGAAGGGGGCTCTGCCCCCGTCGCCTGCGGCGACTCCCCCGAGGGTATTTGGGAAACCAAAGAAGCAGCGGGCGGTGGCGGTTTCCGTCCGTCCGAGGCCGGGACCGCGCGCCTGTAACGCCCGGTCGGCTGTGATGTGTGCCGCTGCCCTGAGTTATTGCGCCGCGATGCAGGACTTCGGTTGTTCGGGCGCCGCCTGGGGCAGGCCGCCCAGCGCGGCGGAGATCTTTCCGTCAGCGGTCTCCGCGTAGGAGCTTACCCAGGAATACTGCGGCTCCCAGCCGGTTTGGCCATGTTTGGCCCCTGCCTTGCGGGTCCACAGCACAAAGCCGTGGTCGACCACCGTGTTCACCCTGCCCGTCACGTCATGTGCCCCGTTGGCGCCGAGGGGGAAATCATCCTCCTCGCAGTATTCTATGTGGCCGGGTCCCGGATTGCTGTCGCGCAGGTTCACGCCGCCGTGGCCGACGATGGTGGCTTGCGGAAAGATCCACTTGCCATCCTTCGGGAAGCTCACGTCCTGATACAGGTGCTGGTGGCCGAGCAGGAACATCGATGGCGAACAGTTGGGGGCCTCTCCGGACAAGCAGAAACGCTGTCCGTCCGCCTTGTCGATCCCGGCGGCGGCAAGCAGCGCTTGGCGCAGGAGAGGGTCGCCGAAGGGCTGCTGTTTCCAGGTGATCCGCTGCAAGGCGGGAGAATGCCAGACCCACCAGCTGGACTTTGGCCCGGCGGCGCTGATGTTGATGGCGGTTTTGAAATGGGCTTCGGCCTGGGCAGTCTTGACGCCCACCGCCCCTTCGTAATCGTTGGCGTCGATGATGACAAAGCGGTGGGCGTCCTCGGGCGTACCGCCGGCGGGCATCACGTCGAAGTACCACGGGGCGCGGTAGATCGCGGTCTCGCCCGGAGGCGCGGTGGTGCCCAGATCGTCGCAGTCGATGTCATCGCTTTGCCCGAAGAACTGGAAGTACCCCGCACCAAAGGCCAGCGAGGCATAGCTACAGCCCTCGTGGTTGCCGCGCGCCATGGCCCAGGGCGCGGCGAGCAGCAGCGGTTGCGCGACCGGAAAGAAGTCCTTCTGCCAGAGCGCCCAGCTGTCCTGCCGCAGCGCGTTTTCGTGGAAGTAGCGGAAGTCGCCCACGTGGATCACCAGGTCCGGTGCCTGCTCTGCGCCGACGCTGGCGATTTGGGGCAGGGGCCAGCCGTCTTTGCCGCGCCAGTGGCCGCAGTTCTGGTGCCTGCCGCCGCGACAGCCGGTGTCGCCCAAGGTCAGGAGCTTGAACGTCGCATCGCGCCCGATCCACGCGGCCCCGGCAACGACCACGGCCACGCCATTCGACGGCCCCGGTTGCCAGGGGCCGTCCTCGACCTTGTCATTGTCGAGGTTCATCTGCGAGGTCAGCACCACCGCCACGCCCGTGGTGTCATACAGCTGGACCTGCGCTTCGGGTGCCTCGGCCCGGCAGACGAAGATGTCTTTAAAAGTCTGCTTGCGCGCCACGGGCGTGCGCCCCTTGGACATGACGTCGCTGGCATCCAGCCCCGGTTCGGCGACGAGGAACGCGCCGCAGGCCGTGTCCCGGTCGGGTGTCGACGCGGCTTTCGCGTCGATGACAAAACGCATTTCGACCTTGGCGGGGGCGCTGGCGGCGGCCACGGTTTCACCGATCACCTGGCTCCACGCGGCGTAGACCGGGGCGCTCTCCGCCCCTGCGCTGCCTGCGCAGAACAACGCCGCGAGAAATGAAACAGACCTGACTTTGAACGATTGGCGCCACTGGCCCATGAAACGTCCCCCTGAAAATCGAATGCTGAATGCATCCATGGGGAGAGTTGCGGCCCGCTCTGTCAATCAAAATGTCGGAAAGGCCCGCTCAATAGGTCGGGTGGAACCGTCCGGCGGGCGAGAGGGTGAAGATCTCGCAGCCATCCGCCGTCACGCCGATGGAATGCTCGAACTGTGCCGAAAGCGACTTGTCCCGCGTCACGGCGGTCCAGTCGTCGGCCAGCACCTTGGTTTCCGGGCGGCCGAGGTTCACCATGGGCTCGATGGTGAAGAACATGCCTTCCTCCAGCACCGGGCCGGTGCCTGCGCGGCCATAGTGCAGCACGTTCGGCGGGGCGTGGAACACGCGGCCCAGACCGTGCCCGCAGAAGTCGCGCACCACCGACATGCGGTGGCCTTCGACGTAGCTTTGGATCGCGTGGCCGATGTCGCCAAAGGTGTTGCCGGGCTTCACGGCGTCGATCCCGCGCATCAGGCTGTCATGGGTCACCTGGATCAGGCGTTCGGCCTTTCGCGGCAGTTTCCCGGCCACGTACATCCGCGATGAATCCCCGAACCAGCCGTCGAGGATCACCGTCACGTCGATGTTCAGGATGTCGCCGTCCTTCAGGACCTTGTCGCCGGGGATGCCGTGACAGACCACGTGGTTCACCGAGATGCAGGAGGCGTGCTGATAGCCCTTGTAGCCGATGGTGGCCGAAATGGTTCCCAGTTCCACGACGCGGTTGCGGATGAAGTCATCCAGCTCGGCCGTGGTCTTGCCCACGTCCACCAGGTCCGCCACCTCGTCGAGGATCTGCGCGGCGATCTTGCCCGCTGCATGCATTCCGGCAAAGTCCGCGTCCTCGTGGATGCGGATTCCTTCACGGGTGATGCGGCCTGCGTGCTCCTGGTTCAACGGTGATCTCCTGCTCCGATACAGTGCTTTGGCCTGATTTAGGAGGTTTCGCCACGAGATACCAGACCGCGCTTGGCAAGCGGAGGAGGGCGCGTCTACGCTGGCGGCAGTGTTCCTGACAGGATGTCGCCCGATGAAACGTCTTTGCATGATCCTTGTCCTGTTGCCTGCGCCGGGTCTGGCCGACGATTGCCGCGACCATGTCGCGGCGCTGTTCGACGGCGGCGCGCTCGACCCCTTTGCCACGCCGCCCCATGCGTTGGAGACCACGACTTACGGGCCGGATGGTGTGGTCAGATACGTCTATCACGGGCGGATCGAAACCCCGGTCAGGATGGTTGGCGGCATCGACGGGGGCACCATGGCGCTGATCGTGGGCAATGACAGCTGGATGGGGCCGTCGCTGGACGGGCCATGGACCGCCGCGCCGAACATGGTGCCCGCCGACCACGAGGGTTTCGTCCGCACCCAGACGGCGCAGAAGGTGGCGAACCTTGACCGGGTGGACTGCGCCGGAGTGGTGGACCTCGACGGCGTGCCGCACGAGAAGCTGGAGTTCTTCACAAAGACCGATCCTAACGAGGCCGTGGGCGGCGCGTGGTTCGGCGGCATGAACACGGTCTATATCGACCCCGAGACGGGGCAGGTCGCCCGCTGGGACACATATGACAGCGTCGCGCACTATCAGGCGGACCCCTCGCCCGACCGGCAGGTCAGCCTGCGCCGTTACGATGCGGAAATCTCCGTGAACGCGCCGGATTGACGGCAAAGGCGGCTTTCCCTTCCCGGCGTGGCGCGCTACGCCACCGCCAAACAGAAGGAGCGCCGCATGTCCTACGTCACCCTCGTCCGCCACGGTCAGGCCAACTCTGCCGCCCGCGACGAGCACGGCTATGACAAGCTGAGCGAGCTGGGCTGGCAGCAGGCGCGCTGGCTGGGCGACTGGTTCCGCCAGACCGGTGACGTCTTTGCCCGCGTCTACACCGGCACCCTGCGCCGCCACGTCGAAACCGCCGAGGCCATCGCCGCCGAGAACGTCGAAGGACCGATCCGCGACGAACGCCTGAACGAGATGGCCTATTTCACCATGGCCCAGCTGACCGAGGAGCAGCACGGTCTGCCGATCCCCGAGGGGCGCGAGGCATTCGTGCGCCACCTGCCGCAGATGTTCGCGCTCTGGCGCGACGGGCAGATCGAGGGCGCGCCCGAAAGCTTTGCCGATTTCGAAACCCGCGTCGGCGAGGCCCTGCACGAGATCGCGGCGGGCGAGGGGCGCGCGCTGGTGGTCACCTCCGGCGGGCTGATCGGCATGGCGATGCGGCTGGTGATGCGCCTCGATCTGGACGCGCTGGCCCATGCCTGTCTGGCGATCGAGAACACCTCGCTGCACCGCATCCAGCCGCTGTCCTCGGGCCTGCTGCTGACCCAGTTCAACGCGCTGCCGCATCTGGACAGCCCGGAGCGCCAGTTCGCCCGCTCGCATCTTTGAGCCCGTTTGGCATCCCGATGTCGGAAACCGGGTTGCACCTCGCCGCGCCCGGGGGTTTCCTGCGCCCACGGATTTGATCAAACGATCCATGGGAACGACGGAGGCCACGCGGTGACAGAACAGGCGACCCATCTCTGGATACGCGCCGAACAGCGCGCCAACGAGGAACGCGTGGGCATCACGCCCGAGGGGGTGAAGTCCCTGCTGGACAAGGGGCTCCGCGTGACCATCGAGGACAGCGCGACGCGCGTCCTGCCGACCGGGGCCTATGCCGAGGCCGGGGCCGAGATCGCGCCCGAAGGGTCCTGGCCCGATGCGCCGCGCGATGCGCTGATCTTTGGCCTGAAGGAACTGCCAGAGGGCGATGCCCCCCTGCATCACCGCCACATCATGTTCGGCCATGCCTTCAAGGGGCAGTCGGGGGCAGGGGCCTTCCTGTCGCGGTTCACGCGCGGGGGCGGCGCGCTTTATGACCTCGAATACCTCGTGGACAAGGACAACCGCCGCGTCGCGGCCTTTGGCTACTGGGCGGGCTACGCCGGGGCGGCGGTGTCGCTTTTGGCCTATGCCGCGCAAGACCGGGGCGAGACCTGCCCGCCGGTCTCGACTTGGAAAAACGCCGAGGCCATGCGCGCCGAGGTCGCCACCGCCCTGAACGGCGCCACGCCCCGCGCCCTCGTCATCGGCGCGCTGGGCCGCGTCGGATCGGGCGCGCGCGCGCTCTGCGAGGAACTGGACCTGAAGGTCACCCAATGGGACATGGCGGAAACCGCCCACGGCGGACCCTTCCCCGAGGTGCTGGCGCATGAGGTCTTCTTCAACTGCATCCTCGCCATGCCCGGCGTGCCGCAGTTCGTGCCCGCCGACGCAGGCAGCCGCGACCGCGCCTTGCGCGTCATCGGTGACATCGCCTGCGATCCCACCAGCGCCTACAACCCGGTCCCGGTCTACGACGCCGCCACCAGCTGGGCCGCGCCCGTCACCCGCGTCCACGACACGCCCCCGCTGGACGTCATGGCCATCGACAATCTGCCCTCTCTCCTGCCGCTCGAAAGCTCGCAGGACTTCGCGGCGCAACTCCTGCCCCATCTCGCCACCCTCGACGCGATGGACGCGGGCGTCTGGGGCCGCGCCCGGGCAACCTTCGACCACCACGCAAAGGAGACTTCCCGATGACGGTCCACTGGTGCGGCACCGGCCTTTCCACCATCCCCGGCCTGCGCCGCCTGATCGAAAGCGGCACGCCCGTCACCGTCTGGAACCGCACGGTCGCCAAGGCGCAAAAGGCGGTCGGAGACCTGACGCAGGACATCCGCCCCTTCGACATGGCCAGCCTCGCCGCGGCGGTGACCAAGGGCGACGTCATCGTCTCCATGCTGCCCGCCGACCACCATGTGCCGCTGGCGGAACTGGCGCTTGAAAAGGGCGCGGACTTCGTCTCCTCCTCCTACATCTCGCCCGAGATGCGCGCGCTGGACGCCCGCGCCAAACAGGCCGACCTGCGGCTGGTGAACGAGGTGGGCCTCGACCCCGGGCTCGATCACCTCATGGCGCATTGGCTGGTGGCCGATTACAAGGCGTCGAAAGCCTTCGACAAGGGCAACGCCCTGTCCTTCCTGTCCTACTGCGGCGGCGTGCCGAAACAGGCCAATGCCTTTCGGTACAAGTTCAGCTGGGCCCCGGTCGGCGTGCTGAAGGCGCTGCGCTCGCCGTCGCGCTCGATCCGCCACTACACCGAACTCGAGGTCGCCCACCCATGGGAGGCGCTGACCCGCTACGATGCGCCCCTGCCGACGCCCGAGAGCTTCGAGGTCTACCCCAACCGCGACTCGCTGCCCTTCATGGCGGACTACGGCTTTGGCCCCGACTGGAAAGTGAAGGACTTCGTGCGCGGCACCCTGCGCCTGAACGGCTGGGCCGAGGCCTGGGCCGACATCTTCAAGGTCGCCCCGCAGGCCTCCGACGACCGGCTGGCAGAGATCGCCGACCGCCTGCTGGCGGAAAACGCCTACGAGGAAGGTGAAGCCGACCGCGTCGTCCTCTGCGTCGACCTGAAGGCCGAACACGAGGGGACGCCGGTCTACCACAAGACCTGGGTGATGGACGCCTGGGGCGACGCGCGCGGCTCGGCCATGGCGCGGCTGGTCTCGACCCCGGTCAGCTGGGCCGTGGAGTCCGTCCTGAACCGCGAAGTCCCCGCCGGCGTCAGCGCCGCGCCCTCGGACCCGAGGCTGGTGAACCGCTGGCTCGATGGCGTGCATACCCTGGCGCAACACCTGCTGGTCGTGGATCACCTGGCATGAAGGTGCTTGCGCTGGCTGCCATTGTTGGACTCGCGCCCATGGTCGTCGCAGCACAGGAGCAGCCGGAGGATTGTGCCAGGGTGTTGGCCACACAGGGCTGGCAGCAGGCACCCTTCGTCGCCGGTCGGATGTACCGGGGCGTCCGGGTGTCCGGGGCCTGGACGGCCTCCCACGGCGTGCTCGATCCGGTCGGCGCCCCGGGGCACCTCGGGGGCGACGGCCCGTTGGTCGAGGACAGCGCCGCTCACGGTGCGCTGATCTTCGACCTGTCGGCGGGTACGACGGCGCAGCAAGGCAGCTGGGCGCTGTTCAAGACCATGCTCGACGAGGCTGGTGCTTTTCGCATGGACGGTGCGCAGGTTCGTTTCCGTATCAACGAGCCGGACGCCGGGCTCGTGGACAACCACGGCGCGCTGGAAGTCTGTGCCACGCCTGCCGACTGACGCGGTCCGATCCACACAGGACATTGCGCTGCCTGAAAGGTGGCTGCGAGGGCTCTGCCCTCGCGCTCCCGAGGGTATTTGGATCAAGATGAAGGGCAGGGGCGGTCCTTCATCTTCATCTTGACGAAAATACCCTCGGGGGTTTCGGGGGCAGAGCCCCCGGCGGCGCGAGGCGCAGCCGAGCGCCGGTGGCCTGATCGCCGCGCAGGGGAAAAGCCGCTGGGCCAACGCC
>NZ_JBNAGB010000022.1:0-52969 GCF_049800975.1 Sagittula sp. S175 | reverse complement strand
GGGGGTTTGATATATTAATTTTTAACAAAATCCCGGGGGGGGGGGGGGGGCCCCCCCCCCGGGGGGGGGGGGGCCCCCCCCCCCCCCCGGTCGCCTGAGCGCAGCTCAGGCGAAAAGCCTCTGGACCATCGCAAGCGCAAGAGAAAGTGACAGGCCCCGACGCTTACCGCCCGCCGAAGATGTCCCGCAAGACGTCTTCCAGCTTGTTGTTCCCCACGCGCGGCTGTTCGCGTTGCGGCTGGGGGGCTGGTTGCGGCACGGGTTGCATCTGTACCTGCGGTACGGGAACCGGCTCCGGCGCGGGGGGCGGGGCAGGGGCCACGGGTTCTTCCATGGGCAGGGGGCGCGGCGGGATCCCGTCCTGGACGCGGGTCATGACCTCGGCCCAGATCTCGGCGGGCAGACCGCCGCCGGTCACGCCTTTCAGCGGCGTGTTGTCGTCGTACCCCATCCAGACGCCGGTGACGTAATCGGCGGTGAACCCCACAAACCACGCGTCCCGTGCCTCCTGCGATGTGCCGGTCTTGCCCGCCACCTGCCAGCCGTCCAGCCGGGCGCGGGTGCCGGTGCCCTCGGACACGACCTTTTCCATCATCCAGGTCAGCTGCTTCGCCGCGCCCTCTTGGATCACCCGCTCGCCGATGCCCCCGCCCGAGCCCATCAGCGCGTCCTGATCGCCCTTCAGCCGCAATTCGCGCAGCCCGTAGGGGGTCACGGAGGAACCGCCGTTGAGGATCCCCGCATAGGCGCCGGTCATCTCCAGCAGCGTCGCCTCGGAGGTGCCCAGGGCCATGGCGGGCGTGTCGTGCAGGTCGCGGTAGATGCCGAAATCGCGCGCCACCTTCATCACGAGGTCGCGCCCAACCGATTCCGACACCTTCACCGCCGGGATGTTGAGCGAGCGTTTCAGCGCCTCGGTCAGGGTCACCCGGCCGGCGTATTTCTTGGTGTAGTTCTCGGGGCACCATTCGCCCGAGCCGGGGATGTTCATGCAGTAGGGCTCGTCCGCCACCGTGTCATAGGGCGAATAGCCCAACTCCAGCGCCGTGGCATAGATGAAGGGCTTGAAGGCCGAGCCGGTCTGCCGCACGGCCTGGGACGCACGGTTGAACAGGCCCGTCGCATCCACGTCGCGGCCGCCCACCATGGCGCGCACCGCGCCGTCGGCGGACATGACGATCACCGCGACCTCGGCCTTTGATCCCGAACTGACCTTCTCGTTGAAGATCTTCAGCACCGCGTCCTGCGTCGCCTTCTGGATGCGCGGGTCCAGCGTGGTCGAGATCACCACGTCCTCGGTCGTGTCGCGGGTGAAGAACTCCGGCCCCGACTGCATCACCCAGTCGGCAAAATACCCGCCGCCCAGCGATTTCGCCTGGCTCGACAGGGTGGCCGGATTGTCCCGGTACTGCTTTGCCTCGGCGGCGGACAGGTATCCCTGCTCCTCCATCAGCCGAAGCACCGTGGCCGACCGGTCCTGGCTGCGCTTCAGGTTCGACGTCGGCGCCAGCGTCGAGGGCGCGGTCAAAAGCCCTGCCATCATCGCCGCCTCGCCCGCGTTCAGCTGCGCCGCGTGCTTGCCGAAATAGCGCTGCGCCGCGGCCTCGGCCCCGTAGGCTCCGCCGCCCATGTAGGCGCGGTTGAGGTAGATCGAGAGGATCTCGTTCTTGGTGTACTTGACCTCCATCGCCATGGCGAAGATCGCTTCGTTGATCTTGCGCTCCAGCGAACTGCGGCGGCAGTCCTCGACGAAATCGGCTTCTTTCTCCCATTCCTTCGGGTCGAACATGCGCCCGAGGCACAGCAGTTTGGCCGTCTGCTGCGTGATGGTGGACCCGCCGTGGCCGGACAAGGGGCCGCGCCCTTCGCTCAGGTTGATGCGGATGGCCGAGGCGATGCCGCGCGGGCTGAGACCGAAATGGCCGTAGAAGCGCTTGTCCTCCGTGGCGACCACGGCGTTCTTCAGGTGCGGGCTGACCGAATCGGCGGTGATCGCGCCGCCGAACTGGTCGCCGCGCAGGGCAAAGACCCGGTTGTCACGATCGAGCAGCGTCACCGACCCGCGCGCGCGCCCGTCCATGTAGGCGCTCACGTCGGGCAGGGTCGATTCGACGTACAGAACCCAGGACCCGATCCCCAGCGCGAACAGCACCACGACCGTCAGCGTCAGCTTGAACACCAGCCCCAGCAGCCAGCCCACGAAGGCCGCAATATACCCCAGGGGGCCGCGCGGCCCCCTCGGCCCGCGCTTGCGCGGTGCTTTCTTCGGTTTCGGAGCCGCTTTTTTCGGCGCTGCTTGCGCGGGTTTGCCGGCATACCGCCGATCCGCCACCAGCCGACCGGGCTTGCGCGTGGAACTCATGGAACTCAGGCCTGCTCATGTTCTTCGTTGGGGGCGACTCTACCTGCTCCACGGAGGAATGTTGACCACTTCCAACCCGTCCTCGCGTTTTTGTTTTGCGCAAAATATGGGCAATGATTTTAGTTTGCACAAAAAACAGACTTTCAGCCTTCGCAAACCGCCCGCTTTTTCGCCAAAGTCTTCAATTTGGCCCCGCCACAGCGTCTTGCTGCAGGGGCAAATTGCGGGACGCTCTCCCGCCAAGACCGAAGGGGAACAAGGTGAAACTGATCATTGCAACGATCAAGCCGTTCAAGCTCGAAGAGGTGCGCGAAGCCCTCACGGGCATCGGCGTGCGCGGCATGATGGTGACGGAAATCAAGGGCTTCGGCTCTCAGTCCGGCCATACCGAAATCTACCGCGGCGCGGAATACGCCGTGAACTTCGTGCCGAAGATCAAGCTGGAAATCGTCGTCAGCGCGGCCATGGCCGAGCAGGTCGTCGAAACCATCAAGACCACGGCACAGACCGGCAAGATCGGCGATGGCAAGATCTTCGTTCTCGACGTGCAGCAGGCTGTTCGCGTGCGCACCGGCGAAACCGACGCAGACGCGCTGTAAGAGAGTCCAAAGGGGATACAACGCAATGAAACTGTTCAATTCCGTTGCCGCGGCTGCGGTGCTGGTGGCCCTGCCCACCCTGGGCCTGGCCCAGGAAGAGGCAGCCGAGGTCCTGCCGGCAGCCACCGAGATCGGCTACATCTTCAACACCTTCATGTTCCTGGTCTGCGGCTTCCTCGTGATGTGGATGGGCGCGGGCTTCTCGATGCTCGAAGCGGGCCTCGTGCGCCAGAAGAACGTGACCATGCAGTTGATGAAGAACATCGCGCTCTTCGCCATCGCTGCGATCATGTACTACCTCGTCGGCTATAACCTGATGTACCCGGGCGACGCCTGGACCGTGACCAACATCCTCGGCGCCTTCGGCACCGCGCAGATGGAACAGGTCGGCGGCTCGCCGGAAACCGACCTGACCTATGCCTCCGTCGGTTCCGACTTCTTCTTCCAGCTGATGTTCTGCGCCACCACCGCGTCGATCGTGTCCGGTACGCTGGCCGAGCGCATCAAGCTGTGGCCGTTCCTGATCTTCGTGGTCGTGCTGACCGCGTTCATCTACCCGATCCAGGCCTCCTGGAAGTGGGGCGGCGGTTTCCTGAACGAAATGGGTTTCCTCGACTTCGCTGGCTCGACCGTGGTGCACTCCGTGGGTGGCTGGGCCGCTCTGACCGGTGCCCTGATCCTCGGCCCGCGTATCGGCAAGTACAAGGACGGCCGCACCATCCCGATGCCGGGTTCGAACCTGACCCTCGCAACGCTTGGTACGTTCATCCTGTGGCTCGGCTGGTTCGGTTTCAACGGTGGCTCGCAGCTGTACATGAACACTGCTGGCAACGTGGCTGACATCTCCCGCATCTTCGCCAACACCAACACGGCGGCAGCAGGTGGCGCGATCACTGCCCTGATCCTGACGCAGATCATGTACAAGAAGCCGGACCTCACCATGGTGCTGAACGGCGCGCTGGCTGGCCTGGTGTCCATCACCGCCGAACCGCTGACCCCGTCGCTGGGCGCAGCAACCCTGATCGGCATGGTCGGTGGCGTGATCGTGGTCTTCGCCGTGCCCTTCCTGGACAAGCTGAAGATCGACGACGTGGTCGGCGCGATCCCGGTTCACCTGATGGCGGGCATCTGGGGCACCATCGCAGTGGTCTTCACCAACGGTGACGCAACCATCGGCGTGCAGCTCTACTCCATCCTGGTGGTCGGCATCTTCACCATCGTCTTCTCCGGCGTGGTCTGGTTCATCCTGAAGCTGGTCATGGGCATCCGTGTCGGCGAGGAAGAAGAAATCATGGGCCTCGACATGGCCGAGCTGGGCATGGAAGCCTACCCCGAGTTCTCCAAGGGCTGAGGACCTCCCCCTCAACCCAAAGGCACTGGCCCGGGCGCGAAAGCGCCCGGGTTTTGCGTTTGCCGGCCTGCGGCCTTGGGCGCGAAAGCGCCGGGGTTTTTGCATTTTCACAACCTGCGGCCTTTGGCGCGAAAGCGCCCCCGGCTCCGCTTGCCGTGTCAGGCTGCTTCGAAATCCGCCGGAGCCTGGTCAGCAGGCGCCTTTCCAAAGTCCACATTGACCGAGGTCGGCAAGTCCGTTGGCACTTCGTCGAAGTTCACCACCGCGTCGACGCCGTATTTGCCCCAGAACTTGCCCTTCAGCTCGACGGAGGCATAGTGCACCTGTTCATTGTTCCCTGTTACCTTCAGGTCCGGCTCCATGGCGCTCAACAGCTTGGCCGCGTCTACCGAGCTCAGTTCCTTTCCGTCAGCCACCACTTGCACCAGGACGTGCAAGATGAAGTCGGTCGTGATGTTGTCGTAATACTCCACGAACATCGTCGCTTGTTTGCGCTCGCCTTTGGACACGCTCATTTCTGCCGACACGCTGAAGGTCTGCGTGCTGTCCTCTGTCCAGTCCTGCTGGGCACCTGCGGTCAGCCCGATCTCGGTCGAAAGGGTCACGGTGCCGGAGACGTTGCCCTTTGCCTCTGCAAGGAAGGGGATGTCTATGCCACCCGAGGCCCCGACCGTCACGGATTCCGACATGGTCTGGGTGACAGAGATGCTTTGCGTCAGGCCCCAGTGGAACTGCGCGTTGTAGGACCGCACCAGCTCTGCCGTGGCGGTCCCATCTGCGCCTCCGTTCACCTTCATGACGGCAGAGGCAGTGTGCTTTGGCGTCGGTTTCCCGCCCTCTGTCTGTGGGTAGGTGATGCCGTTGTAGGTGTACTTCAGCTCGATATCGCCCGGCATGACGTAGAAATCGCCTTTATCCTCGTGCGTGTAGCCGCCGGTCGTCAGGTCGGTGTCGTTCTTCGTATACAGGTGCAGCCCCTGCGCGTTGCTGCCGCGATAGATCCGGACCAGTCCCGGCGCGGGCTGTGTCCAGACGTAGCCGAGGATGTCACGGGGCTTTTCCGGGTAGTAGCCGGATGCCGCGGCTTGGGCCACGTCGTCCTGAGACCAGCAGTAAAAATGTTGGCCGTCGCCGTTGACCAGCCTGTGAAGCGGTTCTGTGCCCTCGATCTTGTCCTTCATCACGGTGAAGGCCACGCCCTGCCCGATGCAGCCCACCTGCGGCGACGCGGCGGCATCGTATTCGGTTTTGTCTGTGGTGTAGAAGTTGTCGTTATCGTGGGGATTGGTGGTGTGGTAAACGTTGATCGGGCAGTTCATCTGAAAGCATCCTCCATTATCAGGTGACGGCGATCAGGCTGGCACGTTGACGCTGCGTCAACTTGAATAAACAATCATTGGATGTGTGCGGATCTCCAGATCATTTCATTTCAATGGCTTCCGCCGCGTCGATGGTGGAATTCCTGCCCTTCTGGCGCAGGCATTCGAACGCGATGCGAGTGAGACGAGCCAAATGATTCGCAATGGCGCTGTCGCCCTGGGTGAAATCACGCTGGACTGGTGAATAACCGGCCGGTTCATAACCCGTTTCCAGCCGGGACTCAGCTTTCAATCAGGTTGATGTGCTTGGGTAATGCAGCGCGCGTTGCGTTCATTCCGGCCTATTCCGTGTGTTCGCGCATCCCGATCCGGCATCTCAGGCGGACGTAACAACAGCACGGCCAGAAATGCCCGAGGCGTTCAGGGAGCGCGGGACGCCCTGGCGCGCGGCTTTCAGCGGTCAGATTCCCTCTCCAACCGCTGCCGTGCGATGGATTCGTTTTTCTCGGCCTTGCGGTCGGCGCTCAGGGCTGCTTCGACAAAGTCCAGGTGCCGCTCCACCGCCGCCCGCGCGCCCGCCGCATCGCGGGCTTGCAGCGCCGCGTTGATCTCGCGGTGCTGGTCGAGCAACTGTTCGCGGGTGTTGCGCTGCTTGAACATGATCTGGCGGTTGTAGAACACGCCCTCGCGCAGCAGCTGGTACATGGACCGCATCATGTGCAGCATGATGACGTTGTGGCTGGCCTCGATGATCGCAAGGTGGAAATCCGCGTCCAGCCGGGCTTCCTCCGAGGGATTCCGCTTGCCGTGGGCGGCCTCCATCTTGGCCATCAGGGCGTCGATGACCTTCAGGTCCGTCTCGGTGCCGTTCTGCGCGGCGCGTTCGGCGGCGAGGCCTTCCATGTCGCGGCGGAAGGACAGGTAGTCGAACACCGCCTCGTCGTGGTTGGCAAAGAGGCCGATCAGCGCCTCGGAAAAGGCGCTGCCCAGCACTTCGGTGACAAAGATCCCCGCGTTGGCGCGGCTTTCCAGCAGGCCGCGCGTCTGGAGTTCGGCCACCGCCTCGCGCAGGGACGGGCGCGAGACCCCCAGTTTGTCCGACAGCTCGCGTTCCGAGGGCAGGCGTTCGCCCGGGCGCAGGATGCCGCGCAGGATCAGCTTTTCGATCTGGCGCACGACGGCGGCAGAGAGCTTTTCCGGGTGGACCTTCTCGAAGGGCATGGGCGTCTCCTGTGGTCTGAACTTCTTACCAACCGGGGCGCGTCCTGCAAAGGCGGCTTGGTGTCGGATTGGTTAACAAAAACCTTATGCGGGGCCAAATACCGCCATATTCGGCGACAAATCTGGCGGGGACCAAAGTATCCCGAGGCCCCCATGCTCACCGCTCTGATCGCTTCCCTTCTGGGCGCCATGACGATGGCCGCCATCGCACAGCCCAGCGAGGACCCTGCCACGGACAACGAACCGGACGTTCCGCTGAAGCAGCCGGACGACCATGACGGCATGTCGTTTCAGGCGGGTGAATGGTCCGATCTGGTGACCGGAGAGACCTCCGACGACTGGCTGGCCGGTGGCCGCAGCTGCGACACGATCGAGGGACAGGAGGGCGATGACACGCTGTACGGCGAGCGCGGCCGCGACCTGCTGGAAGGCGGCGCGGGCGATGACCTGCTGGACGGTGGCGCGTGGCACGATGCGCTGGATGGCGGCGAGGGCGACGACCTGCTGATCGGCGGCACCGGCATGGACACGCTCGTCGGTGGCGAAGGCGACGACACGCTGTCAGGCGGCGAATGGGACGACCTTCTGATCGGGGGCGCGGGCTCTGATTCCCTCTCTGGCGATGGTGGCGATGACCTGCTGTATGGCCATACGGCAGGGCTGCCGGGGTCCGAGGACATGACGGCGCGGGCCTTTCACGAGTCGCTGGAAGAGGTCTACGACAATGCCGAAGCCTTTGAGGCACTGACAGAATCCGCGCGCCAGATCGCGGCGGAGGCCTTGTTCAACACGATGGTCGAGCGCTACCCCGGAGCGGTTCCCGGCGCCGACGGTGCGGATACGCTCGACGGTGGGGCGGGCGATGACACGCTCTACGGCGGCGCGGGCGATTTGCTGATCGGCGGAGACGGCAACGACGATTTCCACGTCGCCGAGTGGACCGCAGACCCCGAGAGCTACGGCACGATGATCGACGACTTTGGCGCGGGCGACGACGACCTCGTGGTCGAATACGATGCGTCCACGGGGGCACTGCCGCCGACCATTGATGTTATCACATTCCAGAACGGCGACCAGCAAGTGCTGGCGGACGGGCTGACCGTCGCGACGCTTTATGCGCCGCTGGTGCAGCTGACCGCCGCGGATGTCCTGGTGGTCGGGTTGATGGCCTGACGGCGGCGGGCAAAGGTCACCAGCGGGTCAGGGCGTCCTCGTCCTCGTCGCGGGCAGCAACCCAGCCCGCGTCCTGCCCCACGTGCTCCTTCTTCCAGAAGGGCGCGCGGCTTTTCAGGTAGTCCATCAGGTATTCCGCCGCCTCGAAGGCATCCTTGCGATGGCGCGCGGCGGTGGCGACCATCATGATCTGCTCGCCACGCTCCATCCGGCCAAAGCGGTGGATCACCAGCACGTCGCCAAGCGACCAGCGCTCGGAGGCCTCGGTCGCGATCTTCTCCAGCGCCTTCTCGGTCATGCCGGGGTAGTGTTCGATCTCCATGGCGGACAGGCCACCGTCCACGTCGCGCACCACGCCGGTAAAGGTGACGATGGCCCCCATGTCTTGCCGCCCGGCGGCAAAGCCGGCCGCCTCGGCGCCAAAGTCAAAGGGGGCTTCCTGAACGACGATCCGCATCTCAGCCGCCCGTCATCGGCGGGAAGAACGCCACTTCGCGCACGCCCGAAAGCGGCGCGTCAAAGTCCACGAGGTCCTGATCCACGGCAACCCGCAGCGCGCTCAGATCTTCAAAGGCGGCAGCGTAACGGTCCTCGCGGGCGCGCAGTTCATTGACGAGTTCCATGACCGTCGCCGCCTGCGTGTCCACGGTCTCTTTGGCCACGCCGATCCGCTCGCGCACCCATGCGAAATAGAGAACCTGCATCACGACTCCTCCTTCAGGTGGGGCAGCGCCTTGCGCAAATAGTCCACCCCTGTAATCAGCGTCAGCGCGGCGGCCAGCCATAGAAGCGCGATGCCCAGAGGGGCGGCCCAGATCATGCCGAAGTATTTCCAGCCGAGGCCTTGCGTATCCTCGATGGTGCCGCGCAGCACGCCTTCGATGATCTGTTCATCCATGCCGATGGACGACACTCCGAAATAGTGTTCGAAAACACCATGGCTGAACAACACGGCGATGGCGACCATCTGGAACGTGGTCTTCCACTTCGCCAGTTTCGTCACCTTCAGGGTGCCCGCCACGTCGCCAAGGAACTCGCGCAGCCCCGAGACAAAGACCTCGCGGAACAGGATCACCGTCGCGGGCAGCACCAGCCACGGGCTGTAGGAATTGTAGGCCACCAGCACCATCAGCGCGATCACGACCATGGCCTTGTCGGCGATGGGGTCGAGCATGGTGCCCAACTTGGTTGTCTGGTTCCACGCCCGCGCGAGGTGGCCGTCAAAGAAGTCGGTGATCGCCGCCGACATGAACAGCACCAGCGCCAGCCAGTCCGCCAGCGGGCGCGAGAAATACAGGAACATCACCGCCACACCAGGGGCGGCGAGCAAGCGCAGGGCTGTGAGGATATTGGGCACGGTCCACTTCATTGCCGCATTCCTAAACCTTTCGCGTGAAAGGGGGAAGAGGTGCCCGTTGACGCAGATGGATCAACGGGCAGCATGGCGCGGCGGGATAAGGGAAGGGTAAACGCGGCGGTCGGTCAGCAGTCCCAGAAGCCGAGGAAGGCGGCCTCGGGGCCCTGGGACAGGCTGAAATTCAGTCGGGCATTGGCGCGCAGGTTGGGGCCGGGCAGGTATTCCACCGACATGTTCAGGCCATCGGCGGCCCATTTGCCCGGCTCGGTGGACGACAGCGGAACCAGAACGCCGTTCAGCTGCATGGCACCCGGACCGTCAAGCGCGGTCGTATACAGCACGGGATCCGCCGCGCGGGTATAGCGGAAGGTGCAATCGGCGGTCTGGGCGAGGATCTCGGCGGCCTGTTCCCGGCTCAGCGGCATCGGGTCGAGCGTCGACAGCAGGGTGTTGGACAGGGCGGCCTGCAGGTTGCCGACCTGCGGAGCGGGATCGGTATATGCGGTCTCGACGCTGCGGCCCGCTTCGAGGTCGGCGATCAGGGCGCGCATCTCGGCGATTTCCTTTTGCTGCGCGAGGGCAATGCCCTCTGCCAGCCCGCTGACCCGCGCGTCCGAGAACTGCGCTCGCGTCGAGGTCATCACCGCAATCGAATGGTGCGGGATCATCGCCCGCATGTAGCTGGCATCCTGAACGGTGATCTGCGACCGGACGAGGAACAGCGTCACGACGGCCACGACCGCGCCGCCGATCATGATCCCGAGGTTCACGGTCCGCGACGGGTACATGCCCATCATGAAGGCCATCATCACCACGGCCATCACGCCGCCCATCAGCAGCGCCATGTAGGTGCGCGTCTCGCTGTAGAAGACATGCTCCAGCGCGTAGGTGTTGAGGTACATGAGGCCGAACATGATGACCGTCGAGGCGAGGATCATCGCAGCGAAGCGACCGTAATTCATGGCAATTCCCTTCGTATCTGTCGAAGGGCCAACGCGGCTGTGCGGCGGATGGTTGCCTATTGATCGCGCGCGCGGATGCGGTCGATCAGGCGGGCGCGGGCCTCGGGCAGGGCCTTGTCCCCCATCTGGGGGGCAAGCCGGTGTTCCATGAAGTAGCCCGTGGTGCCAAGGGCCATCACGATTTCCGCGTCGCTGGCAGAGCCTTGGCCCAGCAGCACCGGGGGCAGCGGCAGAAGGTGGTGAATCCAGTTCCCCGCGCCCTCGGCGGTGACGGCGCGCCCGGATTTCGGAGAGACATAGACCAGCCCCTCGCTCCGCCCGGTGACGGCGCATTCATGAAGCGCGAGGGCAAAGCCCATGTCCTCGAGCAGCGCCAGTTCCCAGCGCAGGTAGGCCAGCGGCCAGAGGTCCGGCTGGCCGAGCAGGTCGAGCAGTTGTTCGGAGCGTTGGTACAGGTCGCCATGCGGCACACGCTCGGGCAGGCAGAAGCGCAGCAGCGCCGTGACGGCGTTCAGCCCCGCCAGCGCCAGCCGGTCGCCCATGGCATTGGCGGCGCGCGAGCGCTGCGGCTCGACGGTGAAAGCGCCGATATGGTCCTCCAGCCGCGCGCGCCAGCGCAGGTCCAGCTGCGCGCCGGGTTGCAGGTGAGGGGCCATCTTGCGCGAGGTGCCACCGCGCAGGACACCCGCATGCCGGCCCCGTTCGGGGGTAAAGACGTCGAGGATCAGCGAGGTCTCGCCGTGCCTGCGCGTCGCCAACAAGATGCCCGTGTCCCGCCACTCCATTTGCGGACAATTGAACATTTCCCGCGGCCTGGACAAGGGTTTCTCAACCCCGGTGAGCCATAAGGGGGCGACCTTCAGAAAGGGGGCCTCATGACGCGAAGCGTTGTTGCCGTGTTGTTTTTCGTGCTGTCGCCGATATGGGTGGCTGCGCAGACGATTTCGTTCGAGCCGCGCGGCGGTCTGGTCCCGGCGGGGCAGCCGTTGATCGGAGGTGGAGCGCGGGCGATCATCGGAACGAAGAACGAGGGGCAGGCGCGGGTCTTGCAGGTGAGCCTCGATCCGTCGGGGGCCGATGCCAGCCTGTTTGCCGGGCGGGCGGCGGCCTCTTTCTTTGCGCCCTATCCGGCGCGGGAGGGGCGGCGTGTCGCGCTGCTGCCGATGCGCTCGGGCGACGGTGGGCCGGTTGCGCAACTGCGCGATCTGATCGCTTCGGCCGAGGCGGGGAAGATGCAGTACGACGCAGTGCAGTACGGGGCACGGATCAAGCCGTCGAAGCCGCCGACACAGATGACGATTGCCGAGATTTATCAATGGATTGACGACACACCGGGGCAACCGCACGCGATCGGTCGCTACCAGATCATCCCCAAGACCCTGCGGGGGCTCGTGCGCAAGGCGGGGCTGGATGTGAACACGCGCTATTCTCCGCAGGTGCAGGACCAGCTGGCGGATATCCTGCTGGAGGAAGCGGGGCTGACGGCGATGCGTGAGGGGGTGATGACGCGGACGGCCTTCATGAACAATATCGCGAAGATCTGGGCGGGCTTGCCGAATTCCTCGGGGCGGTCGCATTACCATGGTTACGCGGGCAACGCGGCCTCGATGAGCTGGGCGCATTTCGAGGCGCAGATGGCGCGGATATTCCCGGCGTGATTCAGGCCCGGGGGAGTCGGGGTGTAACCCCGACCTACGCCTGTGGCTGCGGGGTGCCTAGGCAAGACCGTCCTGATCGAGCAGGTGGCGACCCTGCCGGTCCTCGACCTCGATGACCCAGAGGTCCGGGTCGAAAGAACGTTGTTTCGCAATGGCTTCGTCGACATCGCGCTCTGCGCCGGAGGTGAGTTCCGCCCAGTGGCGCGCGCCGGTCATCAGGTCGAAACTGCGGGTGAAGGCGCGGGCCTGACCGTCGAGCGTGGCGAGTTTGACCAGTACGGCACCTGCGGTGTCGTCGCCGTGGGCGGTGACGAAGGCAGGGATGTCGTAGAGGCGCAGGCGGGCGAGGTAGGCGTCGACCCAGAAGCGGGCGGTGAGGCGGGGGGACATGGCGATTCCGGTGCGTCGGCGGGTCTGTCGGAGGGGGGGCTCTGCCCCCGGCGCCTGTGGCGCCTCCCCCGAGGGTATTTGGGAAACCAAAGAAGCAGGAGAGGGCGGGTTCAATGAAGGTCGGACCGCCCGGCCCCGGGGGGTGTCAGGCGTTGCCGTCCTTGAAATCGAGGCCCATTTCCGAGTAGCGCTCGGCCTCCTCCAGCCAATTCTCGCGGACCTTGACCTGAAGGAAGAGGTGGACTTTTCGTCCAAGGAATTCAGAGAGTTCCTCGCGCGCGGCCTTGGAGATCGCCTTGATCGTCTCGCCCTTGTGGCCGAGGATGATGCCCTTGTGGCCGTCGCGGGCGACGTAGATCACCTGGTCGATCCGGGCGGAGCCGTCGTCGCGTTCGGTCCAGTGTTCGGTTTCCACCGTCAGCTGGTAGGGCAGTTCCTGATGCAGGCGCAGGGTGAGTTTCTCGCGGGTCATTTCCGCCGCGATCATGCGCATGGGCAGGTCGGCGATCTGGTCCTCGGGGTAGAGCCATGGCCCTTCGGGGATTTCCTGCGCCAGCCAAGTGCGCAGATCGTCCACGCCATAGCCGCGTTCGGCGGAAATCATGAAGGTCTTCAGGAAGGTGAAGGACTCGTTGAGCGCTTTTGACAGGGCCAGCAGCTCTTCGGCCTTCACGCGGTCTATCTTGTTGATTGCAAGGGCGATTTTGCGGCCCTTGGGCAGGTCTTGCAGACCTTCGAGGATGCGCTTTACGCCGTCGGTGATGCCGCGGTGCGCCTCGACCAGAAGGACCACAACGTCGGCGTCCGATGCCCCGCCCCAGGCGGCGGCGACCATGGCGCGATCGAGACGTCGGCGCGGCTGGAACAGGCCGGGCGTATCGACGAAGATCAGCTGGCTGTCGCCTTCCATCGCGACGCCGCGGATGCGGGCGCGGGTGGTCTGAACCTTATGAGTTACAATGGAAACCTTCGCCCCGACCATGCGGTTCGTCAGGGTGGATTTGCCTGCGTTGGGCTCTCCGATCAGGGCGATGAATCCGGCGCGTGTGGTCATGTCTGGGGTATCTGGTCCTGGAGTTGAAGGCGTCCCCATAGCGGGTTTCGCATGGTTTCGCCATAGCACAAAGGCTTTGCCTTGTCCGGTGCGCGCCGTGCGGGGCGTTAACTCGGGCAGGTTTACCGATTTTTAAGGTGAGTCCCGGCCGGTTTGGGGGGCTTTTCCGGCCGGTTGTTAAGGGGTTTGGCGCGCGTGGGAGCGGGGTCGAATCGGGAACCTGGCCTAAATCGCGTGCGGGGCGCGGTCAGCGGAGACATCGGCGGAATTGCCGCTCACGTTCGCGTGAGGCGCTGCGATTTCCGGCGTCGCCCGTCGCGGATCAGGGACCACGTGCCGGACCCGACGATCAGCGCCGCGCCCGCGAGGGTCAGCGCGTCCGGGCGTTCGTCGAACAGCGTGTAGGCCAGCACCAGCGCCACCAGCAGCCGCGAATAGCGGAAGGGCGCGACGACCGAGACTTCGCCCGTGCGCATCGCCCATGTGATCGCGGTGTAGCCGATCACGCCCGCGATGGCCGTGCCGCAGATGAGCAGCGCCGCATGGGGCGTCGGCAGGCTGGGCGCGCCCGGTTCGAACAGCAGGATCACAAGCCCGGCAAAGGTCACCACGGCAAAGCCCAGCACGCCCAGTTGCGCGGCATGGACATGCATCGGCGCGGTGCGCGTGGCGAGGTCGCGGCCTGCGAAGCCGATCATGCCCAGCACGGCGAGGATCGCGTCGGCGCGGAAGGCCTCGGGCGTTGGGCGGATGATGAGCAGCACGCCGACGAAGCCCACGGCCATGGCGAGCCAGCGCATCGGGCCGATGCGCTCGCCCAGGATCAGTCCCGCGCCGAGCATCACGACAAGCGGTGCGGCCTGCAGGATGGCGGAGGTGGTGGAGAGCGGCGTGTAGGCAAGGCTGAGGGCAAAGAACAGGCGGCCGAGGATCTCGAACCCGGTGCGGATCAGCAGGCCACGTTTGAGGTATTCGGGGGTCCAGACGGGGACGCCCTGTTGGCGGGCGTAAAGCGCGTAGAGGATCATGGCGGACAGGCCGAACTGCACGGTGCCCATGCCGGGGGTGATGCCCCCCGTGGCGGTGGCGGCCTTGAAGAAGGCGTCCTCGATCCCGAAGCCCAGCATGGCGAGGATCATGAAGAGGGAGCCGCGGAGGTTGTCGGTCATGGGCCTGTCCGTGATGCGCGTGACAGGGGTGTCACGGCGCGGGCGGTAGGGCAAGGGGTTGTGGCGCGGCCGCGTTTCAGGTCTTGTCTTTGCAGCATTTTAAAGAGGTGAAGTTTTCCGTGGTCGTTTGGATCGTTGCCGTCATTGTCATGGTTCTTGTCGTTGCTGTTGCGGTGATCCTGACGCAACAGGCGGAGCGAAAGCAGCAGGATGAGGACGCCGTCCGCCGCCGAGCGGAAGCGGATCGTCTGAGGGCGTCGGGTCACGGTCGACCTGCCCCACGACGGCATGTGACGCTCGAAACGATGCCATTGGGACGGCCGGGGCGGGAGCGGACGGATCGCATCCAATCCCGGGCGGAGGAGATCCTGGCAGACAAGTTGGCAGGCCGGTCCCAGCCGGGCGAGCGACGCCATGTGCCGCTGGAGACGACGCCTCTGGGGAGTCCGGGGAAGTCGTGGGGGAGGGCGATCCGTCGGCCTGTGCGCCCGGCCCGGTGCGCAAGATCCTGAAGGGCAAGGCCTGGGTGATCGACGGGGATACGATCGATGTGGCAGGGGTGCGTTTGCGGCTGTTCGGGATCGA
Organism: Sagittula sp. S175; assembly: GCF_049800975.1. Lineage (NCBI taxonomy): Bacteria > Pseudomonadati > Pseudomonadota > Alphaproteobacteria > Rhodobacterales > Roseobacteraceae > Sagittula > Sagittula sp. S175. The sequence goes on along the minus strand of NZ_JBNAGB010000022.1, from coordinate 37,769 downwards.
CGCACCGGAGTTGGATCATCCGCATGGGCTGAATGCCAAGCGGGCGATGATGCGGCTGTGCAAGGGGCAGATCGTCAGTGCAGAGGTGGTGGACGAGGACGCGCATGGGCGGACGGTGGCGCGCTGCCTGCTGCCCGACGGGCGCGACCTCTCGGCGGAATTGGTGAAGCAGGGGCTGGCGCTGGATTGGCCGAAGTTCTCGGGCGGGTGCTATGCGGCCCTCGAGGTTGCCGACGTGCGGCGCAAGTTGTGGTTGGCGGCGGCGCGGCAGAAGGGGCACATGCACGTCTGGGCGCAGTTCGAGGCGCGCAAGGGGGCGCGTGCCTCGGAGGCGGGCGGGGCGAAATCCTGACAGGATTTCGGGCCGGAACCTTTGCAAGGTTCCGGCCGCAGCGCAGGCCTCAGGGGCGGCGCTGGAACACGATCACCAGCATCGCCAGCAGCGACGACCCCAGCATCAACAGCAGCGAGACGGCGTTGAGCAGGGGGGTGGAGCCTTCCTTGAGCCGGTCGAACATGGCGATGGTCAGCGGCGCATCCGACCCCACCAGCATCAGCGTGGTGTTGAAGTTCTCGAAGCTCATGAGGAAGGCCACGACCACCGCGCCGACCATGGCCGGGGCGAGGAAGGGCAGGGTGATCGTGCGTACCGCCGTCAGCCGGTCCGCGCCGAGGTTCAGCGCCGCGTCCTCCAGCGTGCGGTCGAACTTTTGCAGGCGGGCGGAGATCACCAGCGTGGCGATGGTGGTGATGAAGCTGAACTGACCCAGCACCACCAGCAGCAGGCCGGGGCGCAGGGCCTGGATGTCCACCTGCGCCATGTCCCACAGCCCGTTGGCCAGCGTCGAGGAGGCCACGAGGATCGAGATGCCCAGCACGATGCCGGGGATCACCAGCGGCAGCAGCATCAGGACGTACAGCAGCCCCTTGCCGCGAAAGTCGTAGCGGTTGAAGAGGAAGGCGTTGGTGGTGCCGACCCCCACCGACAGCACCGCCACGCAGAGCGCGACGAAGGCCGAGGTGCCGATGGCGCGCAGGATGCCGCGTTCGTGGAACACGCCGATCTGCGGGCGGGTGTCGCCGAAGAACCAGTTCCACGTAAAGCCTTCCCAAGGCAGCGAGGGGAACTGGCTGTCGTTGAAGGCGAAGACCGCGACCACGGTCAGCGGCAGGGCGAGGTAGACGAAGAACAGCGCGACATAGGCGCCGTAGGTCCAGCGGAAGGCGCGGGAGGAGGGGATCGTCGGGATCATCCCATGGTCTCCTTCAACGTGCGGCCTGTCAGTTTCAGCATCCCCCAGACGATCACGGAGGACAGCAGCAGCAGCAGGAAGCCGAAGGCCGCGCCGAGCTCCCAGTTCGAGCGCACGATGAACTGGTTGTAGATCATCTCGGTGAACCAGAGGCTGTCCTTGCCGCCGAGCATGGTGGGCGTCAGGTAGTTGCCCAGCGACAGCATGAAGACCACGATGCAGCCCGAGACGATGCCCGGCATGGCGTGGGGGATGATGATCTCGCGCAGCACCGACAGCCCGTTGCCGCCGAGGTCGTAGCCCGCCTCGATCACGCTGTCGTCGAGGCTTTGCAGCGTTGTCACCAGCGGCACCACCATGAACAGCATGGAGGTGTAGACGAGGCCGACCATCATGGTGGCGTCGGTGTAGAGCAGCTCGACCGGCTGGTCGGCGAGGCCGGTCCATTGCAGCAGGTTCGACACGAGGCCGGTTTCGCGCAGCAGGATCATCCAGCCGAAGGTGCGCACCAGTTCGGAGACGTAGAACGGGATCAGGCAGAGCATGAAGAGCACCTGTTGCAGGCGTCCCTTGGCCATCTTGGCGATGTAATAGGCGACCGGGAAGGCGATCAGCAGGGTGATGAGGGTGGCCAGCACGGACATGACGGCGGTGCGCGCAAAGGTGCGCAGGTACAGCGGTTCGGTCAGCGCTTTCTCGTAATGCGTCAGGCTGGGTTCGTAGACGCCAAAGCTGATGCGTTCGCGCAGCGAGATCAGCGCCATGTCGATATGCGGGATGAGGATGAGCAGGCCGAGCCACAACACCAGGGGCGTCAGCAGCAGGTAAAACGCGATGCGGGACTGGCTGCGCATCAGGTTGCCCCGAAACAGGTCGCCCCGAAACAGGTGGCCTGCCCCGCGCCCCAGCCGATGTGCACCGTGTCGCCGCGCTTGAGCGCCGCGAATTCGCCGGATTGGGGCAGGGTGACTTCGAGCGTTTCGCCCGCGTCGTCCTGCACCAGCACGCGCGAGGCCGCGCCGTTGAAGAGGATGCTGGTCACGGTGCCCTGCAGGCGGTTGTCGAAGGTGGACAGCGCCTCGGCCGAGGCGGCGAGGCGGATGGATTCGGGGCGGACGAAGATCTCGGCCTCTGCGCCCTCGGGCAGGGCGGCGCCCGTGGCGCGCATGGCGAGGCCGGTGTCGGTGCGCAACTGCACCTCGGTGCCGGAGGCGCGCTCGATGCGGCCTTTCCAGCGGTTCGATTCGCCGATGAACCCGGCGACGAAGGGCGTGTCGGGGCGGTAGTACAGGTCCTGACCCGTGCCGACCTGTTCGAAGCGGCCATGGTTCATGACGGCGATCTGGTCGGACATGACCAGCGCCTCGGACTGGTCGTGGGTGATGTAGACAAACGTGGTGTCAAAGGCGGCCTGAAGCGATTTCAGCTCGACCTTCATGTGTTCGCGCAGCTTCAGGTCCAGCGCGCCGAGCGGTTCGTCCAGCAGCAGAACGTCGGGTTCCAGCACCATGCAGCGGGCGATGGCCACGCGCTGCTTTTGCCCGCCCGACAGTTCATCGACCTTGCGTTTGCCGATCCCCGGCAGGCCGATCCGGTCGAGCGCCTCGTCGACCTTGCGCGCGATCTGATCCTTCGGCAGACCCCGCCGCCGCAGCCCGTAGCCGATGTTCTCGGCAATGGTCATCATGGGGAACAGGGCCAGATGCTGAAACACCATGTTCACCGGGCGCTTGTTCGGGGGCGTGTCCAGCACCGAGCCGCCCTTGATCCGGATATCGCCCGAGGTCGGGTCGAGGAAGCCCGCGATCATGCGCATGATCGTCGTCTTGCCGCAGCCGGAGGGGCCGAGGATGGAAAAGAAACTGCCCGGCGGCACCGAGAAGGACACGTTGTCGACGGCGGTGGTCTCGTCGAACCGTTTTACCAGATCGACGCATTCCAGATCAGGGGTCATGGGGAGTCCGTTTGAAGGGGGGCGGCCCCGACGCAGGGGGCCGCCCGGATGGTCAGTTCGCCGCCTGGACGCGGTCCAGCACTTCGCCTTCGATGGCTTCGAGGCCCGCGGGCACCGGCGGATACCACTTGATGTTGTCGATGGCCTCCTGCGGGAAGCTGGCCTGATACTTGGCCTTCAGGCCCTCTTCGGCAAAGGCGTCCGACCCGGCGGAGGCGGTGAAGTTGCCCGCCGCTTCGGTGATCTTGGCCGCGATTTCCGGCTGCATCACGAAGTTGATCCAGTCATAGGCCGCCTGATCGGCCTGCCCCTTGGCGGGCAGCACGAAGGTGTCGATCCAGCCCAGCGCACCGGAGGCGGGCGCGACAAAGGTGATGTCCTTGTTGTCGTCGTTCAGCTTCCAGCCGCCGGTGTCCCATGCCATCGACGCGGTCACTTCGCCCGAACGCACGAGGTTCATCAGCTCGTCGCCGCCCCCCCAGTAGGTTTTGACGTTGGCCTTGCACTCGGTCAGCTTGGCCTCGACCTTTTCCATGATTTCCTTGTACTTCGCCTCGTCGCCATAGGCGGCAAAGGGGTCTTCGCCCATGGCGAAGGCAAAGCCGATCAGCGTCGGGCGCTTCAGGCGGTAGGACACCTTGCCCGCCACTTCCGGCGCGCAGAGGTCGGTATAATCCTTGACGACCGCGCCTGCCTCGGCGGTGTTCATCACCAGCCCGGAGGTGCCCCAGACATGCGGCACGCCGTAGACGTCACCGTTCACAGTGGTGTTCTCCATCGTCGCCTTCAGCATCGACGGGATGAACAGGTCCTGGTTCAGCTTGGACACGTCGATCGGCTTGTAGATGCCGAATTCCATCTGCGGACCCATGACGCGGTCCTGGCTGGGCTGCGCGAGGTCGAAGCCGCCGCCGCCGGTGGCGCGCAGCTTGGCGATCATTTCCTCGTTGTTGGACTTGGTGACCTCGACCGTGTGGCCGGTTTGTTCCTCGAACATCTGCACCACGTCGTCGGGCGCGTAGCCGCCCCATGTCAGCAGGCGCAGCGTGTCGGCCTGCGCAACGGAGGCGAGGCCCGCCAGCAGGGTGGTAGCGAGCAGAACTGTTCTGGTCATGGAGTATCCTCTCTGTCGTGTTTTCTTGTTCCGGTCAGCATGCGCGCGTCGGACCAATTGGTCAAATTTTTCGTTCGACGCGAAACGCGTCCTTGTCTCCGGTTTGTGCGACGGCTCTGTGACAGGTGGGAAAAATGGCCGGGCGGTCAGCGGCCCAGAGGGATTTCGCGCGTGTGCTTGATGCGCCGGAGGGCGAAGACGGTCGAGGTGCCCGCCACGCAGTCCAGTTCCAGCAGGCGGCGCATGAGAATGGCCTCGAAATCGGCGATGTCGCGCACGACCATGTGCAGCATGTAATCCCAGTCGCCCGAGACGGAGTAGACCTCGAGAATCGACGGCTCGTCGTCCACCGCGCGCTGAAAGGCGGCGCGGGCCGCGGCGTCCTGCGATTTCATCCGCACCTGGCAGTAGACATCCATGCCGCGTCCGACGCGGGCCGGATCGACAAGGCGCACGGGCGGACCGATGACGCCCCGGTCCTCCAGCGCGCGGATGCGGCGCCAGACGGTCGCCGGAGAGGTGTTGGTGGCCTCTGCCAGCTCGGCCACGCTGGCCGAGGCGTCGCGTTGCAGGATCGAGAGAAGTTTGGCTTCGGTTTCCGATATGTGATGTGGGTCTGTCATCTTGTGTTCAAATATGAAGGGATTGGATCAAAGTTTGCCTCGCGTTGCGACAGGTTGAAAGCCCTTTTCACGCGCGCCGGGCCAAGATGAGGGCGGAGGACATGTTTTCCCGAGGAGCCCCGCCATGACCGACCAGACGCCCATTCTGCGCGACTATGCCCTGAGCGACCGCTACACGAAGACCGAAGGTCGCGTCTTTCTGACGGGGACGCAGGCGATTGTCCGCATCGCGCTGGATCAGGCGCGGCGCGACCGGGCGCGGGGGCTGGACACGCGGGGCTATGTCTCGGGCTATCGCGGCTCGCCCGTGGGCGGGATCGACCTGGAGATCGGGCGCAACGCACAGCTGGTGGAGGCGGCGGGCGTGACCTTCCTGCCTGCGGTGAACGAGGAATTCGGCGCGACGCAGATGATCGGCACGCAGCAGGTGGAAAGCGACCGGCACAAGACCTGTCAGGCGGTGTTCGGCCTGTGGTACGGCAAGGGGCCGGGGGTGGACCGGGCGGGCGACGCGCTGAAGCATGGCAACGCCTACGGGTCCTCGCCGCACGGGGGCGTTCTGGTGGTGGCGGGGGATGACCACGGCTGCGTGTCGTCGTCCATGTCGCACCAGTCGGACGTGGCCTTCATGAACTTCTTCATGCCGGTGCTGAACCCGGCGAATGTGGCGGAATTCCTGCCCTTCGCCGAGTGGGGCTACGCGCTTTCGCGGTTCTCGGGGATGTGGGTCGGGTTCAAGGCGATCTCGGAGACGGTCGAATCGGGCATGTCCTTTGACCTCGCGCCGGACCGGGCATTCGTGATGCCGGACTTCGACGCCCCCGCGGACGGGCTGCACTATCGCTGGCCCGACCTGCCCGGACCGCAGATCGAGGCGCGGCTGGAGCACAAGAAGGCCGCCGTGATGGCCTTTGCCCGCGCCAACCCGATCGACCGGGCGGAATGGGGGCACGCGGCGCGGTTCGGCATCGTCACCACCGGCAAGGCGCATCTGGACGTGCTGGAGGCGCTGCGGCTGCTGGGCATCGACCGGGCCGGGGCCGAGGCGCTGGGCATCGACCTGTACAAGGTCGGGATGGTCTGGCCGCTGGAACACGAGGGCGCGCTGGACTTTGCCCGGGAGAAGGACGAGCTGCTGGTCGTCGAGGAAAAGCGCGGCATCATCGAGAGCCAGCTGAAGGAGTATTTCTACGACTTCCCCGGTCACAAACCACGCCGCATGGTCGGCAAGCGCGACGAGGCGGGCAAGCGGCTGATCCCCTGGACCTCGGAGCTGGGGCCGGTGATGTTGGCGCGGCACATCGCGGACCGGCTGGCGGTCAATGGCATCGCGGACCTGAGGGCGCAGGCCGCCCATGTCACAGATGCGCCTGCGCCGATCTCGATCCCCGGCGCGACGCGGACGCCGTATTTCTGTTCGGGCTGCCCGCACAACACCTCGACCAAGGTCCCCGAGGGGTCACAGGCCTTTGCGGGCATCGGCTGTCACTTCATGGCAAGCTGGATGGGGCGCAACACCACGTCGCTGATCCAGATGGGCGGCGAGGGCGTCAACTGGGTGGCGCGGTCGCGGTTCAACGGCAACCGCCATGTGTTCCAGAACCTTGGCGAGGGGACCTATTACCATTCGGGCTCGCTGGCGGTGCGGCAGGCGATTGCCGCCGGGACCAACATCACCTTCAAGATCCTGTTCAACGATGCGGTGGCCATGACCGGCGGGCAGACGGTGGACGGGCCGATCTCGGTCGAGGCGATTGCGCGGTCGGTGCTGGCCGAGGGGGCGAAACGGGTCGTGATGGTGTCGGATCAGCCGGAGGGCCTGCCGAAGGTGGCGGGCGTGCAGGCGTTTCATCGCAGCGAGATGGACCGCGTGCAGCGCGAGCTGCGCGAGGTGCCGGGGACCACGGTGCTGATCTACCAGCAGACCTGCGCCACCGAGAAACGCCGCCTGCGCAAGCGCGGGCGCATGGAGGACCCAAAGCGGTTTGCGGTCATCAACCCGCTGGTCTGCGAGGGCTGCGGCGATTGCTCGGTCGAATCGAACTGCCTCAGCGTCGAGCCGCTGGAGACGGAGTTTGGCCGCAAGCGGAAGATCAACCTCAACACCTGCAACAAGGATTTCACCTGCCTGAACGGGTTCTGCCCCAGCTTCGTGACCGTCGAAGGGGCGACCCTGAAGAAGGGTGCGCAGCGCGGAGAGGCGGCGTTCGAGCGGCTGTCCAGAACCTTGCCCGCGCCTGCGAAGCCGTCGCTGGAGGCGCCCTGGGACATCGTGGTCACGGGGGTCGGTGGCACGGGTGTCGTCACGGTCGGGCAGCTGATCGCCATGGCGGCGAACCTCGAGGGCAAGGGCGCGTCGGTGCTGGATTTCATGGGCTTCGCCCAGAAATTCGGCCCGGTCATCAGCTATATCCGCATGGCGCGGGACGCGGCGCAGGTGAACCAGGTGCGGGTCGAACCGGCCAGCGCCGATGCGTTGATCGGCTGCGATATCGTCGTGTCGTCGTCGCCCAAGGCCTCGCAGACCTTTCACGCGGGGACGCGCGGGGTGGTCAATACGGCGGTGATGCCGACGGGCGACCTGGTGCAGAACCGCGATGCCGACCTGAACGCTGGCGCGCGGCTGGAGGCCGTGGCGGCGCATATGGGCGCGCTGACCGCGCTGGATGCCAACGCGCTGAGCGAGGCTTTGCTGGGCGACACGGTCTTTGCCAACGTGATGATGCTGGGGGCGGCGTGGCAGGCGGGGCTGGTGCCGCTGTCGCTGGAGGCGCTGATGCGGGCCATCGACCTGAACGGCGTGAAGCCGGACCTGAATCGGCGCGCCTTTGGCTGGGGCCGGATCGCGGCGCAGGATGCGGTGGCGGTGGCCGAGGCGGCGGGTCTGGTCGCGGCCCCGGTGCAGACGCTCGACGAGCGGATCGCGCGGCGGGTGGCCTTTCTGACGGACTATCAGGATGCGGCCTGGGCCGGGCGGTACCGCGACGCCATCGCCCGCGTCCGCGAGGCCGAGACCCGCGTGACAGGCGCCCCCGGTGCGCTGACCGAGGCAGCGGTGAAAGGCCTGTTCAAGCTCATGTCCTACAAGGACGAATACGAGGTCGCGCGGCTGCACACGGCGACCGGGTTCGTCGAGGGGCTGAAGGACCGCTTCGAGGGCGCGTTCACCGTGACGCACCACCTTGCGCCGCCGATGCTGCCGGGCAGGGATGCGCGGGGACGGCCCATGAAGCGTGCCTTTGGCCCGTGGATACGGCCCGTGATGGCGGTGCTGGCCAGGGGCAAGCGGCTGCGCGGCACGGCGTTCGACCCCTTTGGCCGGACGGCGGAGCGCCGGATGGAGCGGCAGTTGATCGCCGCCTATGGCGCGATGCTGGACCGGCTGGTGGCCGGGCTGACGGCGCAGAACGTTGCCGGGGCGGCCGAGGCCGCAGGGCGTGTGATGGAGGTGCGCGGCTTTGGCCCGGTCAAGGAACAGGCCGCGCGCGAGGCTTTGGCCGGGATGCGGGCCGTGGGGTGAGACCTTGAACCTCGGGGGCATTTCGCGGGATAGGGCGGGGGCCTGCCCCGTCCCGCTGCCCCGTCCCGCTGTCCGGTCACTCTGTCCGGTCCCGCCAAAGGAAGCCTGCTGATGTCCACGACAGATCACCTTGTTACGGAGTGTTCGAAATGCGCGGCCCTGTGCTGCCTGACGCTGGCCTTTGACAAGGGGCGGGACTTTGCCTTTGACAAGAATCCCGGCGAGCCGTGCCGGAACCTGTCGGGCCATGGCTGCACGATCCACGAGCGGCTGACGCAGGAGGGCATGGCGGGCTGTGTGGCCTATGATTGCCTTGGCGCGGGGAACCGCGTGGTGCAGGAGGTGTTCGGCGGGCGGTCGTGGCGCGACGATCCCCGGCTGACGCGCCCGATGACCGAAGCCTTCGCGGCCATGCGCGAACTGCACAAGCGTATCGACCTGCTGCGCGCCGCCGGGGCCTGCGACCTGCCTGCCGGTGACGACCAGACACGGCGAGAGCTGCTGGCCCTGCTGGAGCAGCGTCACTGGAGCGGCGCGGAACTGAACGATTTCGAGGTCGGCATGGCGCTGGAAATCGACATGTTCCTCTATCGGCTCAAGCCCCTGCTGCCCGCGGAATTCGAAGATTGGGCCTAGGGGCATCGCGCCGGGCGTGGCGCGATGCGGTTGTTCGGGCGAACGGGCTCAGGCCGGGGCCGTGAGCAGGACCTTGAGCGCGCCTTCCTCGGCGGCATTGCCGAAGACCTCGTAGGCCTGAAGGATGTCGTCCAGGTCAAAGCGATGGGTGATGAGCCGCGACGGGTCGATCTGCCCGGCCTGAACCGAGCGCATCAATTACTGCATCGTGTCGGTGTTCACCAGACCCATGGAAATCGAGATGTTGCGGATCCACAGCTTTTCCAGCGCGAGGTCCACCTTTGTCCCATGCACGCCGATGTTGGCGATGCGGCCCCCCGGCGCGATGATGTCCTGACACAGCTCGAAGGTCTTCGGGATGCCCACGGCCTCCATCGCCACGTCGACACCGACGCCGTCGGTCATGGCCATGATGGCCTCGGCGGCATTGCCTTCGGAGACGTCGATGGTGTCGCTTGCGCCGAACTGGCGGGCCATGGCGAGGCGCTTGGGGTCCATGTCCACCATGATGATGCGCGCGGGCGCATAGAACTGCGCGGTGAGCAGCGCGGCCATGCCGACCGGGCCCGCGCCGACGATGGCGACCGTGTCACCCGGAGTGACCTTGCCAGACAGGACGCCGATCTCGAAGCCGGTGGGCAGGATGTCCGACAGCATGACGAGCGCCTCTTCGTCCATGCCTTCGGGGATGCGGTGCAGGCTGAAGTCGCCATGCGGGATACGCACGTATTCCGCCTGCGTGCCGTCGATCATGTGGCCCAGCTGCCAGCCGCCGCCATCGGTGCAATGCGCGTGCATACCCTTGCGGCAGTTCCGGCAGGAGCCGCAGGCGGTGATGCAGGCGATCAGCACGCGGTCGCCGGGCTTGAAGCCGCGAATGGCGGGGCCGACCGCCTCGACCACGCCGACACCCTCGTGGCCCAGCGTGATCCCCGGCGCGACGGTGGGCACGTCGCCCTTTAGGATATGCAGGTCGGTGCCGCAGATGGTGGTGGCGGTGAGCTTTACGATGACGTCCGTGGCGTCCCGTAGGGTGGGCATGGGCTTGTCCACCCACTCCTTTTGTCCGACGCCGTTGTAGATCAGTGCCTTCATGTCCCGTCCTCCCTGGGGTGTGGTCGTGGCAGGCTAGGGGCGGGTCAGGGGCGCGGTCTTGAATGTTCCGGGGATCGGTTTTGAAGGTTCCTGACCGCTGTCGGTTTCGTTCAAAGCAGGGGAACGGATCGTTCAATACAGGGGCCGCGCGGCGTCGTTAGCCTTGTCCCTCAGCACCGGTGTCGCGATGAGGAGATCGCGCCGGTTGCGATGACACAAGACGGGAGAGAGAGATGACGCGCAAGATTGATGCCCTCGTGATCGGTGCCGGCGTGGCGGGGCTGTACCAGCTTCACCAGCTGCGCGAGATGGGGATGGATGTGCATGGGGTGGAGGCCGCCTCGGACGTGGGCGGGACGTGGTACTGGAACCGCTATCCCGGGGCCAAGTTCGACAGCGAGAGCTATATCTACCAGTACCTGTTCGACGAGAGCCTCTACACCGACTGGACATGGTCCGAGCGATTCCCGGCCCAGCCGGAGATCGAGCGCTGGATGCATTACGTGGCGGACCGGCTGGACCTGCGGAAGGACATCACCTTTTCGTCCAAGGTGACAAAGGCGGTTTACCGCGCGGCCGAAGGGCGCTGGACGGTCGAGACGGACAGCGGCGACACATATGACACGCAGTTCGTGATCGGCTGCACGGGGATGCTGTCGGCACCGCTCAAGGATCGCTTCAAGGGGCAGGAGACCTTCAAGGGCCAGATCGTCCACACGGGGCTGTACCCCAAGGAGGGGCTGGATCTGGAAGGCAAGCGCGTCGGCGTGATCGGCATCGGCGCGACGGGCATCCAGGTGATCCAGACCATCGCGCCCATCGTCGGCTCGATGACCGTCTTCGTGCGCACGCCGCAATACGTGTTGCCGATGAAGAACCCGAAATACGGCCCCGCCGAGGCCGCCGCCTACAAGGCGCGTCTGGGCGAGTTCCAGAAGACGCTGCCCAACAGCTTTACCGGGTTCGAGTACGATTTCGAACACGTCTGGGCCGACTGCACCCCGGAACAGCGCCGCGCGATCCTCGAAGAGATCCACGCCGATGGGTCGCTTAAGCTGTGGCTGGCCTCCTTTGGCGAGATGTTCTTTGACGAGGCGGTGAGCGAGGAGATCAGCCAGTTCGTCCGCGAGAAGATGGAGGCGCGGCTGAAAGACCCGAGGCTGATCGACATCCTCGTGCCGAAGGCGGGGGATTACGGTTTCGGCACCCACCGCGTGCCGTTGGAGATGAACTACCTGGAGGTCTACCGTCAGGACAACGTCGAGGCGGTGCCGGTGAAGGACAACCCGATTGCCGAGATCGTGCCCGAGGGCGTGAAGCTGGAGGACGGCACCGTCTATCCGCTGGACGTCATCATCATGGCGGTGGGCTTTGACGCCGGGTCGGGCGCGCTGGCGCGGATCGACATTCACGGCCGCGACGGCATGACGTTGAAGGGCGAGTGGGACAAGGACATCCGCACCACGCTTGGGGTGCAGAAATACGGCTTCCCCAACCTCTTCATGACCGGTGCGCCGCTCGCGCCCTCGGCGGCGCTGTGCAACATGACCACCTGCCTGCAACAGCAGACCGAGTGGATCACCGATTGCATCAAGGCCATGCGCGCCAAGGGGGCCACGGTGATCGAGCCGACCGCCGAGGGCGAGGACGCCTGGGTGAAGCATCACGACGAGACGGCCAATGCCACGCTGATCGCCAAGACGAACAGCTGGTACACCGGGTCGAACGTGCCCGGCAAACCGCGCCGCGTGCTGTCCTACACCGGCGGCGTCGGCACCTACCGGGCCAAGGCGCAGGAGATCGCCGACAAGGGCTACGAAGGCTTCGCCATGAGCCGCGCGCCGGAGATGGCCGAACCGGCGGAGTGAGTTGCCGGGTCTGAGTGGACTACGATGCCCGCCGTCGGGAGACGGCTTACAACGCCCGCCGTCGGAACACGGCGGGCGTTTCCCCGTAGGTGGCGCGGAACATCCGCGTCAGATGCGCCTGATCGGAGAAACCGCAGTCCAGCGCGATGGTCTTGATCGGCTCGGTGGTGGTGGCCAGCAGGCGGCGCGCGCGGTCGAGCCGTTGCGCGGTGACGAAGGCATAGGGCGGCTTGCCAAAGCTGCGGCGGAACTGGCGGGCGAACAGGCAGGGCGTGAGGCCCACCACATCCGCCATGACCTTGAGGTCCATGCCCGTGCCGAGATGCGCGTTGATATACTCGACGATGCGCCGCTCCTGCGCCAGGCTCAGCGCGCCTTCGGGGCGGGCAAGGGGCGTGCGCACCTCGGCGTAGCGGCGCAGCAGGTGGACCACCAGCCCGCGCGCCACGCTGTCGACGTAAAGCGCGCCGCCAAGGCCCTGCGCCTGCGCCTCGCCCGCGATCATCTGCATGGCCTGCGTCATCACCGGATCGTCGGTGCGCAGCACATCCGCCAGCGAGACCTCGGAGACCGTGCAGTCCAGCACCTCGCTGGCGACCTCGGCCACCAGCGCGCCGGAGAGGTAGACGTGGGTGACGTCGATCGGCTCTTTCCAGTTCCATGACACCTGCTGCGCCCGCGTCAGGAGCGAGGCGGCGCCGGGGCCAAGGGTTTCCTGCGTCCAGCGCCCGTCGAAACGCCGCTGCATCGGCGTCGAACCGGAACGGTATCCCACCAGCATGAAATCCTTCATGCCCGGCACGATCACGTCCTGCCCTTCGTAGTGGTAGGCGCGGCAGGCGACATTCTTCCAGCCCAGCCCGTCGCTGGCCAGCAGCACCCGCCCCGGCACCCAGTCGGGCAGTTGTTCGTAGTTGATGAACCCGGTCATCGCGCACCCTCCTCCCAAAGACATGCGGTGTACCCAAACGGGAACGGGGGCGACATCGCCGCCCCCGCCCAAGCACGATCAGCCGTTGCGGATCGCGTTGTAGACCGCCGTCTCGAAGTCGAGATAGCCGACAAAGGAGGTCGGGTCGCCAAAGGGGAGGATCTGCGTCGCCCAATAGCCCCCCACGCCTGCCGCGCGGTCGATCCAGTAGAAGGAGTTCGCCAGCCCCGCCCAGCCGATGGCCCCCGCCGGGCGGCCCGTGGGGGCCTCTTCGGTGTTGACCATGAAGGTGTAGGACCAGTCCTTGCCCAAGCCGGGGAAGAATTCCGCATCGTTGGACAGCGACGGGATCACGCCCGGCAACATGGTCACTTCCTGCGGCGGCACCAGCGCGCCCTTCACCGCCCAGTCCACCGTCTCGGGCTTCAACACGCGACCGTTCGGGCCGTCGCCGTCGTTCAGCCACATGCGGATGAACTTCATGTACTCGGGCACGGTGCCGTAAAGACCATGCCCGCCCATGTCGACCTCGGGGTTGTCGGGCAGGGCAAAACCGTCCATCGGCGTCAGGGACATATCCCCGCCGCGCGCGTGGATCGTGGCCGTGCGCGCCTTCATCGCGTCGGTGCGGGTAAAGGCGATCTCGTCCATGCCCAGCTGGTCGAACACGCGCTCGCGCATGACCTCGCCCAGCCGCTTGCCCCGGATGCCCTCGACCACCTGGCCGACCCAGTCGATGTTGCTGCCGTACTCCCACTTGGTGCCCGGATCGAACAGCAGCGGCGTCTCGATGGCGGCGCGGCTGCCGGAGACGACGGAGGGCTGTCCGTGCTCCTCGGCCATGCGCTTGTACATCTCGTTGAAGAAGTCATAGCCAAAGCCGCCGGTGTGCAGCATCAGCTGCCGCGTGGTGACGTCGGATTTCGGCGCGCGCAGGCGCGGGCTGCCGTCGGCGTCGAACCCTTCGAGCACCTGCAGGGTGCCGATGGCCGGGGCGTAGTCCTTTGCGGGCGCGTCCAGATCCAGCAGCCCCTCCTCGACGCATTGCAGGGCGGTGGTCCCGGCAATGGCCTTGGTGGTCGAGAAGATGGCAAAGACCGTGTCCTCGGTCATGGGATCGCCGCCCAGCCGCCGCTCGCCCGCAGCGCCCGAATAGATGTCGCTGTCGCGATCCGTGACCATCGCCACGACACCCGGCACGCGGTCCGGGCCTTCGGTGACGCCGCGCAGCACGCTGTCGAGCGCCGCGGCGAGGTCTTCTGTGTGAATGTCCTTCATGGTATCCTCCCTTGAACAGTGCATCTCAGGATGCACCCGCGACCGGAGGCTGACTGTCACCGACCGGCACCGCCTGTCCGGTTTCGGAAGCTGAATGGGCGGCGCAGGTTAGGGGCGCAGGTTACGGGCGCAGATTACGGACACAGGTTATGGGCGCGGCTTGCGGGCACGGGTCTGCGACGGGGTTTCGCCAAAGCGGTCCCGGTAGCGCCCCGCCAGCGCGCCGAAGTTGCTGAACCCCCAGTCGCTGGCAATCGCCGTGACCGTCAGCTCGTCCGGCAGGGATTCGAGATCGGCGCGGAACCCCTCCAGCCGCCGTGCCGCGAGGAAACTGCGTGGCGAGGTGCCACGGAATTTCTGGAACCCGCCCGACAGGGTGCGGGCGGTGACGCCGACGCGCCGCGCCACCTCGCCGATCGAGGGGGCGTCGCGGGCCTCGGCTTCCATGATCTCTTCGGCCTTGCGCACGTAACGCGGGGCGGCACAGCGCGCGCCGGTGTCCAGCGACAGCCCGGCGGCGGCGCTCCATTGGCGCAGCAGCTCGACGCAGAGGATTTCCTCGATATGCCGCGCCATGGCCGCGTCGGCAGACCCGTTGCGCGCCTGTCCCAGCGTGCGCGCGGCATAGTCCAGCAGCGACAGCCAGGGCGACCCCGGCCCGCCGAACTTGACCCGACTGGTCCACAGCGTGTCATCGGGGACAAAGCCGAACCAGCGCTCGGCGGTGTCGGCCATGACGTCATGCGGCACGGTCAGGTTCAGCTGCATGTGGTCAGGGTCGCCTTCGAGCCAGTAGTCCGTCCGCGAGCAATCCACCACGAAACTCTCGCCCGCCCCGGTCGAGACCGATCCGCCATCGGTCTGATGATCCAGCGCCCCGCGCAGCGTGTTCAGCACGATGATATTGCCGGCAGCCGGGTCAAAACCATCGAGATGGATGCCCGTCCCATAGGAAAAACGCGACATCACAACGCGCCCGGCACGGGCCGAGATCAGAGTGGCATCGGGCCGCGTGAACCGTTCCAGGGGCCGCACGCGGTAGGGCATGTAGACGGACCTGCAAAAAGCCTCCACCTCGTCCCAGTCCCGCGAATGCGTGCCCGGACCGTGAGGGATCACCGCGCCCGTGGCATCGCGAATCAAGGCATGCTCAAGCAAAATCCCGCTCCTCCTCGCGATTTCGTTGAGGCATCACGATAGCACACTTCTAAGGTGTGGTAACCGTGCCTAAGGTATGAGGTGCCAAGGCCGCGTCTGCGACTAGCCGAGACGGTCCAGCAGGGCCTTGGCGGCGGCTTGCTCGGCCTGCCGCTTGTTGCCCGCCGTGGCCCGCGCGGTCTCACCGGAATCCAGACGCGCCTCGATGGTAAAGACCGGAGCATGGTCGGGACCGGACCGCTCGACCTCGGCATAGGTGGGCGGCGGCATCTTGCGCGCCTGCGCCCACTCCTGAAGCGCGGTCTTTGCGTCCTTGGCGTCGTCCTCGACCCCGGCGATGCGGTCGGCCCAGAGCCGCAGGATCAGGTCGCGCGCCACCTCGAACCCGGCATCCAGGTAGACGGCGGCGATCAGCGCCTCCATGGCGTCGCCCAGCAGGGCCTGCTTGCGGCGTCCGCCGGACATCTGCTCGGAGCGGCCCAGCTTCAGCGCCTCTCCCACGCCCAGATCGCGGGCAATGTCGGCGCAGGTCTCCTTGCGCACCAGCGCGTTGTAGCGCGGCGCAAGCTGCCCCTCCGAGGCACCGCGATCATGCGCCAGAAGCGCTTCGGCCATGACCAGACCCAGCACGCGGTCCCCCAGGAACTCCAGCCGTTGATTGTCCTCGCGCCCGCTGCCGGACATCGAGGAATGCGTCAGCGCGCGGCGCAGGCGGGCCTTGTCCTGAAAGGTGTGACCCAGACGGTTTTCGAGCGCCTTGACCTCGGCGGAGAGTTTCATGCGGAGCCTCCATGGCAAAATGGGGCCTCCGTCCGGGAGCGTCCCGCCGGGATAGCCGATCCGGGGAACGATCCGGGGCGCGTGCCCGATGTTCATGACGCGGGTGTTTGCCAAGGAAATACCCGCCATGTCCAGCAGGTTTCTTGTCGCGGGCCTTGCCGGTGTACGACCGGGACACCGGCGTGCCGCCGCTGTGGCGCCCGGCCTTGCTTCTTTGGTTTCACAAATACCCTTGGGGGGTCCGGGGGGCAAAGCCCCCCATCATCGTGCACAGCACGATGAACTTTAACGTCTGGGGGCCTCTGGCCCCCCAAAGCGGTCGCCTGAGCGCTAGCTCAGGCGAAACCACACAGGGAACCGGATTACTCGATCGCCTTGAAGAAGCGGTCCTTGCGCCAGGTCCAGAAGAACAGCATCGAGCGGCCCGCCGAGGAGAACATGATGCGGTCGGCGCGACCGATCAGGTTTTCGTAAGGCACCATGCCGACGCCGCCGACCATCGAGCCGATGCGCGAATCCGACGAGTTGTCGCGGTTGTCACCCATGAAGAAATAATGGCCCTCGGGCACTTCGTAGACGCCTGTGTGATCCGACGGCTGGTCGCCGATGTTGAGGATGGAATGGGTCACGCCGCCGGGCAGGGTCTCTTGCAGGCGGGTCTTGGTGCAGATGCCGCCTTCGCCGACGGGGCCGTTTTCACAGCGCGGGCGCAGGCCTTGCGGGCCCTGCGGTTCCTGCAGTTCCTCGAAAGTGCCGTCGGGCTGCACGGTGACCGGCTCGCCGTTGAGATACAGGATGCCGTCACGCACCTGCACCTTGTCCCCGGGCAGGCCGATCAGGCGCTTGATGAAGTCGCGGCCCGAGGTCGGGTGGCGGAAGACCACGACGTCGCCGCGCTGCGGCTCGCCGCCCATCAGGCGGGTGTTGTCGCCGTCCGCCCAGCCACACAGGTCATGCGCGTCGATGTCCACGCCAAAGCGCGGGATGATGACCGAGGGGCAGGAGGCGTAGGAATAGCCGTAGGCCATCTTGTTCACAAAGAGGAAGTCGCCGATCAGCAGCGTGTCCTTCATCGACCCCGAGGGAATCCAGAACGGCTGGAACAGGAAGGTGCGGAAGACGCCTGCGATCAGAAGCGCGTAGACGATGGTCTTGATCGTCTCGACGATACCGCCCTTGTTCTCTTCGGTTGCCATTGAGATGCCCCTTGGTTTTTCCCAGCGCTTGATGCGCGGCGGGGCGGGGCGTGTCAAGGAGATGGGTCCGGGGCGGGCGTGTCCTGTCGGTGCCGATGAGGGTGGCGGACAGCGTCGGGCGCGGCGGGGTGTCGCCTTTTGGCGGTGACAACTTTGGCGGTAGTCTTGTGCGAGTGAATACGTGAAAGGTGTCGAGATGCCGGATGGTGCAGGACTGGAGCGGCAGACGCCGCGCCTCGTGGCGGCGCGGGAGGCGCTGGCCTACCACGATGTGCAGCGCGTCCGGCTGGCGCGCGACATGACCGCGCTGGAGGCATGGAACGCCGTGATGCTTGAACCCATGCCCTTGATCGGGTTGGCCTTTCGCATCAGGGACGCGGTGTCGGCGCGGTTCGGGGTAAAGCGGATCGGCGGCTTCACGGGCCGACAGAAGACGCAGGTGGCCGAGGGCGACATGCTGGATTTCTTTCGTGTCGAGGGTGTGACGGACCGCGAACTGGTGCTGACCGAGCGCGACCGGCATCTGGACGTCATGACGACCATCACCACCGATCCGCTGGCCGGAGGCGGCTGCGAGATGACCATCACCTCGTCGGTGGTGACGCACAACCTGTTCGGGCGGCTCTACATGATCCCGGTGGGGCTGGCACATCCCGTGATCGTGAAGCGGATGATGCGTGTCTTGTCCCGGAAGGGAGTCGGGGCATAGCCCCGACCTACGCCCCCTAGGTCGGGGGGATCAGGTCGGGGGGATCAGGTCGGCAAGCCAGTGGACAGCTGTCCGGGCCGCCGCCAGGGCCTCGGCTTCGGTGTCAAACCGCTGCGTGCCGTGAAAGCCGATGCTGTACCAGCCGCGCCCGTCTTCGGGATCGCGGCGGAATTCGTCAAAGCCGAAGCTGCCGTCGGGACGGCGGAAGATGTCGACGCAGATCGCCTCGCCGGGGAGGTTGATCGAGCGGAGGACGGTATTCTCATGCGCCATCGGGCGGGCCTTCGGCGCTGGGCGGGATAGGCCGGGCCTCGATCACCACGAAGGCCTGCGCCCAAGGGTGATCGTCGGTGAGGGTGACGTGGATGATGGCCTCGTGGCCCGGCGGGGTCATCTC
Source organism: Sagittula sp. S175 (assembly GCF_049800975.1). Classification (NCBI taxonomy): domain Bacteria; kingdom Pseudomonadati; phylum Pseudomonadota; class Alphaproteobacteria; order Rhodobacterales; family Roseobacteraceae; genus Sagittula; species Sagittula sp. S175. The sequence continues at coordinate 19,257 of NZ_JBNAGB010000022.1, read as the reverse complement.
GGCCAGCCGTTCGGCGGCCCAGCCGGTCACCTGCATGACGGGCTGTCCGGTGTGCAGGTTGCTGACCGCCATGTCCTTCCACGCGATGCCCATGCGCAGCCCGGTGCCAAGCGCCTTGGAGCACGCCTCCTTGGCCGCCCAGCGTTTCGCATAGGTGCCCGCCACATCGGCGCGGCGTTCGGCCTTGCGCTGCTCCACCTCGGTGAAGACGCGGTTGCGGAAGCGGTCGCCAAAGCGGTCCAGCGTGTTTTGGATGCGCTCGATGTTTGCCAGGTCTGTGCCGATGCCGAGGATCATGGGTCTGGGGTAGCGCCGGGCGTGGCGGCCTGCAAGCCCGCTGGCATCAGTCGAAGACGTAGGTTTCTATCTGGCCGGTGGACTGATTGAGGATGATCCGCATGGGAAAGACCGGATCGTCCTCGGTGCCGTTGACGTAGATCCCGGCGGGAATGTCGAAGATCAGCCCATCCTCGGGGTTGTAGTCGGCGAACAGCTCGTTGAAGTCGAGCCGCGAGAAGCCGCTGTTCCAGTTGCCGATCATGCGGCATTGGCGCAGGCCGAGTTCATCGTAGGGCGGCGACTGGATCATCAGCCAGGCCCAGCCACCGACCGGTTCGACCGTGTCGATCAGGGTCAGCCGCACGTTGCCATTGGCGAAGGTGCGCGTGTTCTCCTCCCAGGGTTCCGCGATATTGGCGGCGTTGGCCTGCCAGCCGGTGCAATCGGTGACGGTGGGCGCGATGCCGTCCTGCGCGAAGGCCGGGGCGGCGGCGAGAAGCGCGAGAAGCGCGGCGGGTCGGAACATGGCGGGAAACCTTTGTGGGGCGGTCGTCAATCGTCGGCCGCGGCGTAGACATCAATGATGCGATGCTCGCACAGGCCCCCGAAGGCGTCAAATCCCTCCGGGTCGGCGGACTGGAAATCCGGGATGTCGAGATCGGGGAAGGCGAAGTATTTCGAGACGACGACGCCGGGTTTCTGCGCGGCAAAGAGCACGCGGCGGATGCCTGCAAAGCGCATGGCGGAGAGGCACATCTCGCAGGGTTGGAGGGTTGTCAGCAAGGTGCAGCCCGTCAGGTCGGCATCGCCCAGGGCGCGGGTGGCGCGCGAGATGGCGACGATCTCGGCGTGGCGGGTGGGATCGTGGTCGAGGTGCACCTCGTTCAGGCCGCGTGCGATCACCGTGTCCCCGCGCATGATCGCCGCGGCGATGGCGGCGCGGCCGGGAGTGTCCTTCTCGGCCAGGGCGCGGTCGATGAGGTCATGCATGACGGCGGTTTCGAACGGGGTGGGCGACATGGGCGGTCCTCCGGTTGCACCCTGCCCAACGCGGCGCGGGCCCGGAGGTTGCAAGGGAGGGGGCGCTGCCCCCTCGGCCCTGACGGGCCTCACCCCCGAGGGTATTTGGATCAAGATGAAGCACAGCCGGAGGCACCGGATGCCGCTTCCTGCTTCTTCTTGGCGCAAATACCTCCGGGGGGTCCGGGGGGCTGGTCCCCCGGGTGGCACCGGTCAGGCGCGCGCTTCGTCCATCAGGCGGCGCATTTCCTGGATGGCAGGGGTGAGGCCGCGAAAGATCGCCTCGCCGATCAGGAAGTGACCGATGTTGAGTTCCATGACTTCCGGGAAGGCCGCGACGGGTTTGACCGTGTCGTAGGTCAGGCCGTGGCCTGCGTGGACCTCGAGCCCGAGGGAAAGGGCGTAGGCGGACATCTCGCGCATCTTCTCCAGCTCGGCGGCATGGGCGGTCATGTCGCCTTCGGCGTAGGTGTCACAGTAGCCGCCGGTGTGCAGTTCGATCACCTGCGCGCCGATGCGGTGGGCGGCGTCGATCTGGCGTTTGTCGGCGGCGATGAAGATGGACACGCGGCAGCCGGCGTCGCGCAGGGGGGCGATGAAATGGGCGAGGCGATTTTCGTCATTGGCCACTTCCAGCCCGCCTTCGGTGGTGCGCTCCTCGCGCTTTTCCGGGACGATGCAGACGGCGTGCGGCTTGTGGCGCAGGGCGATCTTTTGCATTTCGTCGGTGGCGGCCATCTCGAAGTTGAGCGGGACTGTCAGCGCCGCCATCAGGCCGTCGATGTCGGCGTCGGTGATGTGGCGGCGGTCTTCGCGCAGGTGGGCGGTGATGCCGTCGGCGCCCGCGTCCTCGGCCAGTTTCGCGGCGCGGATCGGGTCGGGATAGGCGCCGCCGCGGGCGTTGCGGACGGTGGCGACGTGGTCGATGTTGACGCCAAGGCGGAGGCGTCCTGCGTAGGTGGTCATGTCTGGTCTCCCGAAAGGCGGGCCGTGGATTTGATCAAACCCTAGGCGGCGCGGGCGGGAAAGAAAACGGCTGATGCGTATCGATACACTGGCCCGGGGCGGGGCAGGGTGTCGCGGCGGCCGGTCAGGGGGCGTTGCCCTCGGGCTTTTGCCCCTTCTGCGCCTTGGCCTCGGCCTTGGCGGCCTTTTGCGCCTTGAGCTCGGCCAGCTTGGCCTTGATCGCGCCCTTGCGGCGGTTCTGGAAGGCGGTGATGACCGGCAGCGAGATGTAGTAGCAGATCGTGGCGGTGATGATGCCCGGGATGATCCCGCCGATCATGTAGGGGTAGAACACCTCGTCGTAGAAGATCCGCAGGTTGGTCCAGTCCACCTGGTGACCCGTGACGACCGACCACAGGTTGTGCCAGAGGTCGTCCCCCGCCTTGAAGAATTTCGACACGAGGCTGCCGTGGTGTTCCTCGTGCGGGCCGCGGTGGTTGAGACCCAGCAGCCAGTAGCCGGTCTTCATCGCGGCGACGCCGATGGGCACGTAGGTCAGCGGGTTGCCAAAGAAGGTCGCGAGGATCGAGGCGAGGATATTGCCGCGCATCACCCAGGCGATGGCGGCGGCGGTGACGAAGTGCAGGCCGTAGAAGGGCGTGAAGGTGGTAAACACCCCGGCAAAGATGCCGCGTGCGATGCGGTGGGGCGGATCGGGCAGGCGGTTCAGGCGCAGGCGGATATAGCGCACGGCGCGGCCCCAGCCCCCCTTGGGCCAGAGCGCTTCGAGCACGATCCGCCAGATCGGTCGCCTGTCGCGTCGTTTGAACACTGCGCTTGCCTCTTATTCTGCCGCCTCCGGTGCGGCTTCCAGTCCCGGATCGCGGCGCCGCTCGACCGAGGCGACCATGCTTTCCGCCTCCAGCGTGGAGATGACGGAATGCAGGTGTTCGGCGTCGCGCAGATCAATATCCAACATGATGCGGTAAAAATCTGGTTTGCGGTCCACGAATGTCAGGTCCGAGATATTGGCCTTGCGCTCTCCGATCAATGTGCAAATCCGGCCAAGGGCCCCGGCGTCGTTGCCCAGCACCATTTCAAGCGACACGGTGTAAACCGCAGGGTGAGTGCCATCCGCCCAGTGCAGGTCCAGCCAGCGGGCGGGCATCTCCTCGTAGGCGGCCAGCGCCGAACAGTCGATGGCATGCACCGACACGCCCTTGCCGCGATGGGTGATGCCGACGATGCGTTCGCCCGGCAGGGGCTGGCAGCAGGAGGCCCGCTGGAACCCCTGACCGCCAAGGCCGACCACGGCGCGCTGCGCCTCGATCTCGTTCTCATGGGCGATCACGAGGTTGGGATAGACGGCCTCGACCACTTCGCGGGTGGTCAGTTCGGCGCTGCCCAGACGGGCGAGCAGGGTTTCGGCGTCCTCCAGCCGCAGGGTCTGGGCGGCCTTTTCCAGCACCTTGTCGGTGGCCTTCTTGCCGTGCGCCTCGAAGGCGGCGCGGGCCAGTTCCAGCCCCAGCTTGGCAAAGCGTTCCTTGTTGGCCTCGCGCAGGGCGCGGCGGATCGCGGTCTTGGCCTTGCCCGTCGTCGCGATGTCCAGCCATGTGGCCTGCGGCACCTGCCCCTCGGCGGTGATGATCTCGACACTTTGACCGTTTTTCAGGCGGGTCCAGAGCGGCACGCGGATGCCGTCGACCTTTGCGCCGACGCATTTCGAGCCGATTCGCGTGTGGATCTGGTAGGCGTAATCCAAGGGCGTCGCGCCCTTGGGCAGCTTGACCACGTCGCCCTTGGGCGTGAAGCAGAAGACCTTGTCGGAGTACATCTCCAGCTTGACCGCCTCCATGAAGGCGTCGTGGTCTTCTTCCTGGTCGAACTGTTCGGTCATCTGCGCGATCCACTTGGCCGGATCGACGGCAAAGCGGTTCGCGGCGGGGGCGCCGTCGCGGTAGGACCAATGCGCGGCGACGCCGGTTTCGGCGACCTCGTGCATCTCGCGCGTGCGGATCTGCACCTCGACGCGCTTGCCGTCGCGGCCCGAGACAGTGGTGTGGATCGAGCGGTAGCCGTTGGATTTCGGCTGGCTGATGTAGTCCTTGAACCGGCCCGGAATGGATTTCCAGCGCTGGTGGATCACGCCCAGCACGGCATAGGCGTCCGCCTCGTTGCGGGTGATGACGCGAAAGCCGTAGATGTCCGACAGGCGGGAGAAGCCGATCTTCTTCTCCTGCATCTTGCGCCAGATCGAATAGGGCTTTTTCGCGCGGCCATAGACCTGCGCGTCGATATTGGCCTTTTCCAGCTCGTTGCGCATGTCCGAGGTGATCCGGTGGATCACATCCCCGGTTTCCTTCTGCAGCGTGATGAAGCGGCGGATGATCGATTCGCGCCCCTGCGGGTTCAGCACCCGAAAGGCGAGGTCCTCAAGCTCCTCACGCATGGACTGCATGCCCATGCGACCGGCGAGCGGCGCGAAGATCTCCATCGTCTCGCGCGCCTTCTGGGTCTGCTTCTCGGGCTTCATCGCCTTGATCGTGCGCATGTTGTGCAGACGGTCGGCGAGTTTGACGAGGATGACCCGCAGGTCCTTGGACATGGCCATGAACAGCTTGCGGAAGTTCTCGGCCTGCTTGGTCTCGGAGCTGGAAAGCTGGAGGTTGGTCAGCTTGGTGACACCATCGACCAGCTCTGCGACCTCGGTGCCGAAGCGCTCGGCCACCTCGGAGTAGGTGGAGCGCGTGTCCTCGATCGTGTCGTGCAGCAGGGCGGTGATGATGGTGGCATCGTCCAGCTGCTGTTCCGTGAGGATCGCAGCGACGGCCACGGGATGCGTGAAATAGGGCTCGCCCGATTTGCGGAACTGCCCGTCATGCATCTGGCGGCCATACTCGTAGGCCGCCATGATCAGTTTTTCGTTGGTCTTCGGATTGTAGTTGCGAACAAGGGCAACGAGGTCTTCAGCCGCGATCATTCCGCCTTGGACCTCTCAACCCTGTTCCGGTCAACCCTGACCCTGAGCTTCCATCAGCGCGCGCAGCAGTTTCTCCTCGGACATGTCGTCCTCCTGCGGCTTGTCGGCCTCGGCACCCATGAGCAGCGCCATGGCGTCGTCCTCGGGTTCGTCGACCTCGATCTGGGTCTGGTTCGACTCGATCAGACGCTCGCGCAGCTCGTCGGTCGACTGGGTCTCCTCCGCGATTTCGCGCAGGGCGACGACGGGGTTCTTGTCGTTGTCGCGGTCCACGGTGATCGCGGCCCCGGAGGCGATTTCGCGCGCACGATGTGCGGCGAGCATCACCAGCTCGAACCGGTTCGGAACCTTGTCAACGCAGTCTTCTACCGTCACGCGGGCCATATGGACGCTCCAATCCTGATTTGGATTCCCAAAGAAGGGTTCTCCTACCCCTCCCATGCCGGATTTGCAAGCGCGGTCAAGTCACAAATCGTGGCGTCGGCGCGTCAGGTCACAGGGGCACGGGTTCGAGCCGAAGCGGCAGGGGCAGGCTGTCGCGCATTTGTGCGACAGTTTGCCGCAGTATCGGATGGGTCCATCCGGCGGCCACATCGGCCAGCGGAACCAGCACGAAGGCCCTTTCCTGAAGCCGGGGATGCGGCAGGATCAGCTGATCGGGCGCGCGGCTGATCTGGTCCTCGGGTGGAAGATCACGCCAGTCGGCCCAGGTCCGGGCGTCCGGCAGAACGGCGTCGTCCATGGCAACAAGATCCAGATCAAGCGTCCGGCTTCCCCACCGCTGCACCCGTTCGCGCCCGAAATCGCGCTCGATTTCATGCAACTTTTGCAAGAATTTACGCGGATCACTCGCGTTTTCGTGATCGCGCACCACGGCGCAGGCGTTGACGTAGTCCGGTCCGGTCCCGACCGGGAAACAGGGCGTCGCGTAAAACCGGCTGACGCGGCGCAGGGCAATGCCGCGATCCGTCATCGCCTGCAAAGCTGCGGCGAGGGTGTCCGACGGGCCGCCACGCTCCGACCCGAGGTTCGATCCAAGTGCAATCAGGAATTCTTGTGCCATTGCCCCGTCCAAGCTATCCTAAAGGTTACGCATCGCCGTCTTGCGATACGTACCTAAAGCATTAGTCTTACAAAATCTCGCGCGCCAGTCGTCCACTCACACTCACGGACAATGTCACTCACGCTGGCGGGTTCATTAAACGAAAGGACTTTTAATGTTTTACAAGGACGAACGGCTTGCGCTGTTCATCGATGGCTCCAACCTCTACGCGGCGGCCAAGGCACTCGGCTTCGACATCGACTACAAACTGCTGCGGCAGGAGTTCGCGCGTCGGGGCAAGATGGTGCGGGCCTTCTACTACACCGCGCTGCTGGAGAACGATGAATACTCGCCGATCCGCCCGCTGGTGGACTGGTTGCACTACAACGGCTTCACCATGGTGACGAAGCCCGCGAAGGAATACACCGACAGCCAGGGCCGCCGGAAGGTCAAGGGCAACATGGATATCGAACTGACGGTCGATGCCATGGAGCTGGCCCCGCGCGTCGATCATATCGTGCTGTTCTCCGGTGACGGCGATTTCCGCCCGCTGGTGGAATCGCTGCAGCGTCAGGGGGTTCGGGTTTCGGTGGTGTCCACCATCCGCAGCCAGCCGCCGATGATCGCCGACGAGCTGCGCCGCCAGGCCGACAACTTCATCGAGCTCGACGAGCTGCGCGAAGTCATCGGTCGCCCGCCGCGCGACGTGCAGGTGGAGCGCAACTTCGAGGTTGCCGCGAACAAGTAACGCCCCATGTGTCCGAAGGCGGGGATTGGGGCCGCGCCACCGGACCGGAAAGGGTTGTATCATGCTGACGGATTGGGCCGCCGACGGGTTTGCGTTGGGCGGCCTTTTCATTGCCGCCTTCGGGGCCGCCACGGTGCTGCCCTTCCAGTCGGAAATCGTCTTTGCCGGACTGCAGGCGCAGGGGCTGTGGCCGCTGTGGTGGTTGGTTGTGGTGGCCTCGGTTGGCAACACGCTGGGATCGGTGGTGAATTACGGCATGGGCGTCTGGGTGGAACACTACCGCCACCGACGCTGGTTCCCGGCCTCCGAGGCGCAACTGGATCGTGCCCAGCGCTGGTACGCCCGCTGGGGCGTCTGGACACTGCTGTTGTCCTGGGCGCCCTTGGGGGATGCGATCACTTTGGCTGCGGGCATCATGCGGACGCCCTTGTGGCTGTTCGTGGCGCTGGTGGGCTTTGCCAAGACCGTCCGCTACATCGTCTTTGCCTGGCTGGCGGCGGGTTTCATCGGCTGAAAAAAAGGGTTCGCCGTCGCTTCGGTCAGGCGACGGGTTTGTGGGTGTTTCGCCTTCGCTTCGCTCAGGCGACCGGCGCTCGGCTGACGCCTCGCGCCGTCGGAGGCTCTGCCTCCGAACCTCCGCGGTATTTGTGTCAAGATGAAGATAAAAGAGCTTCCTTCTCCTTCATCTTGATCCAAATACCGCGGGGTCTGGGGCGGAGCCCCAGCCGGTCGCCTGAGCGCAGCGAAGGCGAAACCGCAACTGGCGGTCCCTAAAGTTCATTTGACGAGGCTGAAACACAGATCCTCCACCGCGCGAGCCATGGCGCCACCGTCGCAGACCGGGGCTTGGTCCAGCAGCGGGCGCATGCCGTGGCGGAGGGCCTTCAGGCGCGCCGGGGTGTCCGGATCATTGCCCATGTCGATGGCCATGGCGACCATGGCGGCGCGCGAGGGGCAGACGAACTCGCTTAGGTGGGTGTTCATCACCAGCGAGGCCGAGGTGCGCGAGGCCCAGCGGTCGCCGTCGAAGGTCAGGAGCGGCACGCCCTGCCACAGTGCTTCGACCGTCGTGGTGCCGCCGTTATAGGGGAAGGCATCGAGCGCCAGGTCCATCTGGTCATAGTTCCTGAGGTAGTCGTAGTGGTCCGCGCCGCCCTTCAGGGTCAGCCGGTCGCGGGCGATGCCGCGTTCGGCAAAGCGTTCGGCCAGCCAGTCGCGGTTCTCGCCGCTGTCCAGCGTTCGGTTGGCGAGGAACAGGCGGCTGTCGGGGACGCCGTGCAGCATCTCGGCCCAGCTGTCGATCACCTGCGGGGTGATCTTGTACATCACGCACAGGCTGCCGAAGGTGAAAAACCCGTTCTTCAGGCAGGGCGGGTCGACGACCGGCGGCGCGCGATGCGCCACGGTGAAGGTGAGGTAGGAGAGCGGCAGGCGGTGGACCTCTTCGGTGTAGCCGCTGTCCTCGCCGGGTTTCACGGCGTGCCGGTCGCCGATGATGCCGTGAAAGCCGGGCAGGCCGGAGGGGCCGAAGTGGTTCTGCCAGGCGAGCGTCACGGGGGCGGGGGCCTTGGTAAACACGCCCAGCCGGTCCGGCGTGGAATAGGCGTTGATGTCGATCAGCACGTCCAGTTCGGTCTCGCAGATCAGCTGCGCCAGCGCGGTATTGTCCAGCGCGGCGGTGTTGTGGATCACGTCCGTTTCATGCGCCTCGTAGCCGATCATCTCGGCCCCCGGAGCGCTGTCGGAAAACAGGTGGACCTCGACCCGGGCACGGTCGTGATTGTTCACCAGCGCCCAGGTGGGGCGCATGTAGTTGGGCTTTTCCAGCCAGCTGGAGACATAGCCGATGCGCAGCCTGTCGCGCGTGGTGCGGGGGCGCGGCGTGCAGGTCATGCGGTTGGCCACCGGGCTCGCGGCCAGCTTCGCGGCAAAGGTCGTGCGCGCCGCGAGGATCTGCGCGGGCGTCTGGCCGGGCGCGTTGGGCGCCAGTGTCGCCACCGCCAGCCAGGCCGACAGGTTGTCCGTCGCCTCGGCGGCGATGCGGTGCTGGGCGAGCGCCTCGTCCACCAGCCCCAGCTTGAACAGGCTGCGGCCCATCTGGTGACGCACTTCCGGGGTGTCGTCGACCGCGAGGCTTTGCTCGTAGCATTTCAGCGCCTGGACGTATTCGTCCTGCCGCTCCATCGCCGCGCCGATCTGTGCCCAGACCCGGCCGGACACATCCCCCAGAGCGATCCGCCGGTTCCATGTACCAAAGGCGTTCATCACCTGACCGGCGGCCCATTGCGCAGTGGCCAGCGCCTCCAGCGCCTGTGGGTCGGCGGGGCGCTGGCGGGCCTCGTGTTCCAGCAGGGCCAGGCCGGTCAGCTTCGGCTTTGGCGTCAGGCCCAGCCCTCCGCCAAGGCGCAGGGCGGCCGTGAAATCACGGGCGTCGAAATCGGTCATCAAAGGTCTCTTGGTCGAAAGAAAATCGGGTAACGTAGGGTCAGTCTGCGGGCAGAACCCCCTTCGATCAAGCATGGATTTCCATCCCCATCATCGCCTTCACTGGACGCGCGGCGGGGGAGCGACTACGTGGGGCGTGAAGGAGACCGTGACATGCCCCAGCCTCTCGACCTGTATCTTGCCGCGCCGCGCGGGTTCTGCGCCGGTGTCGATCGCGCCATCAAGATCGTGGAAATGGCGTTGGAGAAATGGGGCGCGCCGGTCTACGTGCGCCACGAGATCGTGCACAACAAATACGTGGTGGACGATCTGCGGGCCAAGGGCGCGGTCTTTGTCGAGGAACTGGAAGAATGCCCGGATGACCGTCCGGTGATCTTCTCCGCCCATGGCGTGCCGAAATCGGTGCCGCAGGCCGCTCAGGCGCGCGAGATGATCTACGTGGACGCCACCTGTCCCTTGGTGTCGAAGGTGCATATCGAGGCGGCGCGCCACGCGGAAAACGGCCTTCAGATGATCATGATCGGCCATGCGGGCCACCCGGAAACGGTCGGCACCATGGGGCAGTTGCCCGAGGGCGAGGTGCTGCTGGTCGAGACTCCCGGCGACGTGGCCCATGTGCAGGTGCGCGATCCCGAACGGCTGGCCTTTGTCACGCAGACCACGCTGTCGGTGGATGATACGGCGGATATCGTGGCGGCGCTTCAGGCGCGCTTTCCGGCCATCGTCGGCCCGCACAAGGAAGACATCTGTTACGCCACCACCAACCGTCAGGAAGCGGTCAAGGCCATCGCGCCGAAGATCGACGCGCTGCTGGTGGTCGGCGCGCCGAACTCGTCGAATTCGCGCCGTCTGGTCGAGGTCGGGCGCAAGGCGGGCTGTTCCTATGCCCAGCTTGTGCAGCGGGCCGAGGACATCGACTGGCGCGCTCTGGAGGGCATCCGCGCCATCGGCATCACCGCCGGGGCCAGCGCGCCCGAGGTGCTGATCGAGGAGGTCACGCAGGCCTTCCGCGACCGTTATGACGTCACCGAGACGGTGGTCGAAACGGCGCAGGAAAACGTTGAATTCAAGGTGCCGCGCGTGCTGCGGGAGCCGGTGGAGGCGCGGGCCTGATGCCGCGTCCCTTTGACCCCGCCGAGGTGCTGGCACGTCCGCTGATGGCCTTCCTCGGCAGCGCGACCGATGACGGTGCGCCGCGCATTGCGCCGGTCTGGTTCCTTTGGGAGGACGGGGCGCTGTGGATGCCGGGCACGGCGGGCGGCAGTTCGGTGGCGCGGATCGCGCATGACCCGCGCGTTTCGGTCGAGATCGTGGATTACGACAATCCGGGCGGCGTGCTGCGGCATCTCGGGCTGCGGGGCCGCGCCAGTGTCGAGCCGATGGAGACGGATCGCTTTGCCCGGCTTCTGGCGCGCTACCTTGGCGAAGAGGACAGCTGGAACCCGTGGTTCATCGACCGGATCGCGCGTCTGGACGACCCGGCGGGGCGGCTGATCCGGCTCGACCCGGACAGTATCTTTACCAACGATGTCAGCTATTTCCGCACCGGGCCGGTGTTGGCGACCCACGCGGGCTACCCGGTGACGCCGGCCTGAGCGCCCCGTCGGCAGAGCAACCCGTCGGCGGGTTTCCGTCACTCGCTAAAATCCCGCGAAGTCGTGACTTGCACCGGGGTGCTCTCGCGGTAGGCTTTGGGGGACGCGAACCATGCGGGACAGTTTCATGCGCCTTACGACACTGGTCATCCTGATCGGAACCCTCGTTGCCTCTGCCGCGGCCTTTGCCCATTCCGGCGTGGCCAATCCGGCCGTGTTGCAGCGGATGGAGGCGATGAAACAGATCGGTGACCAGATGAAGGTGCTGGGGAGCATGGCCAAAGGGCAGGTGGCGTTCGACGCCGGGGCGGCGCAGGCGGCGGTGGACGCCATCGCGGCGCAGGCTGCGCAGGTCCCGGACCTGTTCCGCGAACCGGTCACCGACCCGAAGTCCGAGGCCTTGCCCTCGATCTGGGAATCTTACGGCGATTTCACCCTGAAGGCCGAGGCGTTGCAGGTCGCGGCCAACGCGCAGATTTCGGCAGAGCGTGATCTGGCTCCGACCGTGGCTGCGCTGGGCGCGGCCTGCAAGGCCTGCCACAGCCATTACAAGGATTGACCTGATGCGCGCATTGCCCCTCGCGGCCTGCCTGTTGGCGGGCGCGGTGCCCGCCTTGGCGGGCCACGAGCTCGACGGGCGTGACATCGCGCGTGGCGCCGAGGTCTACACCGAGCATTGCGCCGCCTGCCATGGCGCCGCGCTGCAGGGCCAGCCCGATTGGCAGGTGCCGCTGGCGGATGGCTCGCTGCCCGCACCGCCGCATGACGACACCGGGCACACCTGGCATCATTCGAACGTGCAGAATTTCGACTACGTCAAACACGGCGGCGCGGCGATCGTGAAGCGGCTCGGGATCAAGAATTTCAACAGTGCGATGCCCGGATTTGGCGAGGCGCTTTCAGATAAAGACATCTGGAACGTGTTGGCCTACATTCGCAGCGAATGGCCGGAGGAGATTCAGGATCTGCATACCTCCCGCAACCCGCCACACGAGTAGTTTCATGATCAGCCTGCAGTTTCTCCTGACCGCCTTCGTCGTCGTTCTCGCCCCCGGAACCGGGGTTCTGTATACGCTGGCGATCGGGTTGGGGCAGGGCAGGCGGGCGGCTGTGGCGGCGGCATTGGGGGGCACCATCGGGATCGTGCCGCATCTGGCAGCGGCGGTGCTGGGGGTGGCGGCGATCCTGCACACCTCGGCCCTGCTGTTCACCGTCGTGAAGACGGCGGGCGTGGTGTACCTGCTGTGGCTGGCATGGCAGTCGCTGCGCTCTGGCGGGGCCCTGTCGGTGAATGCCGACCGTGCGCCGGAACATTGGGCGCGCACGGCGCGGCGTGGGGCGCTGATCAACATCCTGAACCCGAAACTGTCGCTGTTCTTCCTCGCGCTGCTGCCGCCCTTCCTGTCCGGGAACGCGGCGACGGCCACCGCCGAGATGCTGCTGCTGGGCGCGATCTTCATGGCGATGACCTTTGTGGTCTTTGTCCTGTACGGGGTCTTTGCCGCCTTTGCCCGCGACCGGCTGTTGGCCTCGCAACGGCTGATGCGCTGGCTGAACCGGTCCTTTGCGGCGCTGTTTGCCGCGCTGGCGGCGCGGCTGGCGCTGGAACGCGCCTGAAGGCGCGTCCCCGAGGCGGGACTTTTCCTGCGCTGCCGTCGCGCTAGACTGCGGGGCATGACAGGAGGACCGCCATGACGACGATACCGAAGGCGCCGCTGATCCTCGGGCTGGCCGGGGTTCTGCCCTTTGCATGGGGCGCGCTGACCCTGCTGGTGCCGGGGGCGCAGGATTGGGGCATCGCCGTGCTGGGGCCGCGCTTCGTCGGGCCTTACGTGCAGCTGTTTTACGGCGCGGTGATCCTGGCCTTCATGTCCGGGGTGCTCTGGGGCTTTGCCACCCGCGCGCCCGAGGGGCGGGCTGCGACCGGATACGCGCTGTCGGTGCTCCCGGCCCTTTGGGCGTTCTTCATGACCGGGGGCGGAGAACAGGCTGCCGGGCTGAGCCTGATCGCCGGGTTCTCGGGGCTGCTGGTGCTGGATGCCCTGTTCGCGCGCTGGGGGCTGGCGCCGCCCTGGTGGCTGGCGCTGCGCGTGTTGCTGACGGGGCTGGTGATCCTGTGCCTCGCCGTGGGGGTGCTCTCATGAGCGCGGATCGCGAGACGCTGGAGGTCTATGACGCGCGGGCGGCGGAGTATGCGCAGGCCTTTGGCAAGGACCATTCGAATGATCCTGCGCTGCGTGCCTTCGTCGCTGGATTGCCCAAAGGCGGGCGGGTTCTGGACCTGGGCTGCGGGCCGGGGTCTTGGGCGCGGGCCATGCTTTCGGCGGGGCTGGAGGTCGAGGCCGTGGACGCCTCGGCTTCCATGGTGGCCGAGGCCGCGAAGGTGCCGGGGCTGTCCGTGCGGCAGGCGCGTTTTGACGACATCGACGCTGAGGCGCGCTATGACGGCATCTGGGCGAACTTCTCGCTGCTGCATGCCCCGCGCGACGCCATGCCGGGGCATCTGGCGGCACAGCATCGGGCGCTGAAACCCGGCGGGCTGCTGCATGTGGGGTTGAAAGAGGGCGAGGGTTCGCGGCGCGACACGCTGGGGCGGTTCTACATTTACTGGACCGTGTCCGAGCTGACGGCGCTGCTGGAGGATCTGGGCATGACGGTCTTCGACCTGCGCCAAGGTGCGGACAAGGGGCTTGACGGCGCGGTCGCGCCTTGGTTCACCCTGACCGCTCGCAAGCCCTGACAGGAGACCCCCATGCCCGATCTTTACGCCTATACCGACGGAGCCTGTTCCGGAAACCCGGGGCCGGGCGGCTGGGGCGTTCTGCTGCGGGCGATGGACGGCGACACGGTGGTGAAAGAGCGCACGCTGAACGGCGGCGAGAAGGTCACCACCAACAACCAGATGGAACTGATGGCGGCGATCTCGGCGCTGGAATCGCTGTCGCGGCCGTCGAAGATCACCGTGGTAACGGACTCGCAATACGTGAAGAACGGCGTGACGGGCTGGATCTTTGGCTGGAAGAAGAACGGCTGGAAGACGGCGGCGAAGAAGCCGGTGAAGAACGTCGAGCTGTGGCAAAGGCTGGACGCCGCACAGGCGCAGCATGACGTGAAATGGGAATGGGTGAAGGGCCACGCCGGTCATCCCGAAAACGAAAAGGCCGACGAACTGGCCCGCGAAGGCATGGCCCCGTTTAAGTAGCCAGCATTTTTCCCCGAAAAATCGCAGCTGGTGGGCAATCATGTCTTTCCGCAGGAAAGGCATAGCCCACTCGGTCGTGCTGGAGTGCCACGGACGCGCATTTTCCCCGAAAAAATGCTGGCTGTGGGGTGAGCGCCCGGACCGCGTCAGCGGCGAAGTGTCCGGGGGACACTTCGGGGTGCGAACGGGCGAAGCCCCGGTTGTCTTTCCGCAGGAAAGGCATAGCCCGTTCGGTCGTGTCCGGGCGCGCAGGCTTTTCGTTGAAAAGCCTGACTGCGTGAAGTCTTTTCATCGAAAAGACTTCGGCGGCGCGCTAAGGAGGGGTATGAGCGTTCTTTCCCTCCTCGATTACACCTCTGTCATCGTCTTCGCCCTGACCGGCGCGCTGGTGGCGTCGCGGGCGCAGCTGGACATCGTGGGGTTTGCCTTTCTCGCCTGCCTGACGGGGCTGGGTGGTGGCACCTTGCGCGACCTGCTGCTGGACCGCGCGCCGATCTGGATGGGCGATCCCACCTACCTTGCGCTGGGCTGTGCTGCGGCCGTTGTGGTGTTCTTCACCGCGCATCTGTTCGAAAGCCGCTATCGGGCGATCCTCTGGCTCGACGCGCTGGCCCTGCCGGTGGCCGTGGCGGCGGGGGCCGGGGTCGCAGCGAGCCTTGAATTGCCCTGGCCGATCATCGTCGTCATGGGCATCGTCACCGGCTGCGGCGGCGGGCTGATGCGTGACGTGGTGGCCAACGAGGTGCCGCTGGTGCTGAAGCAGGGCGAGTTGTACGTCACCTGCGCGCTGGCGGGGTCGGGCGCGCTGGCGCTGGCGGCGTGGCAGGGCTTGCCCGCGCCGCTCCCTGCGCTGGCCTGCGCCGGGGTGACATTCGCGCTGCGGGCGGGCAGCATCGGGTTCGGCTGGCGGCTGCCCGTCTACAAGGGGCGTCCGCCGCGGTACAAACCCTGAATGGGGGCCTAAGTGGAGCGGGCCTTAGTTGAGCCGACCGTCCGCCAGACCCTTCTTGCACAGCTCCGGTCCCTCGGGACGTTGCGAATAGGCGGTGACACCGCAGGTCTTGCAGCGAAAGCTGCGCAGCGATCCGCGCGCCTCGCCCTCGGCCACCCATTTGCAGGCCTTGCGGGCGGGTTTCCCCGCGCCGCCGCCCAAAGACCCACCCACAGAGCCACCGCGCGAGCGGTAGGACCAGAAGGCCAGCGCCGCGATGACGAGGATGGCCAGCAGGACCGTGGTCATTGCAGGTCCCCAAAGGCCTTTTGCAGCCGCGCCACCGCCTCGACCACCCGCGCGCGGGGCGTGGCAAAGTTGAAGCGCAGGAAGCTGTCGCCGCCCAGCCCGAAGGTCGGCCCGTGGTTGGCCGCGATACGCGCGCCATCCTCGACCCGTTTCGTGAACTCCTCTCGTGTCATCCCGGTGCCGGAGAAGTCGACCCATGCGAGGTAGGTCGACTGCATCTCCATGCTTTTCAGCCCCGGAATGGCGTTCACGCCCTCGTCGAACAGGCGGCGGTTGCCGTCGAGGTAGTCCACCAGCGCATCGACCCAGGCGGCGCCTTCGGGGCTGTAGGCCGCTTCGGCCATGAACAGGCCGAAGGAGTTGGGCGATATCCCCAGCGCCGCCATTTTACCTGCGAATTTCGCGCGCAAGGTCTCGTCCGGAATGATGACATTGCCGGAATGTGATCCGGCGATGTTGAAGGTCTTGGTGGTCGCCGTCATCATCACCAGCCGCTCGGCCACGCCCTCGATCAGCGCCATGGGGGTATGCGTGTGGCCGGGCATCACGAGGTCGTGGTGAATCTCGTCTGAGACCAGCACCAGGTCGTGACGTTTGCAGAAGGCCGCGACGCCCTCCAGTTCGTCGCGCGTCCAGACGCGGCCACCGGGATTGTGCGGCGAACACAGGATCAACATGGTTTCGCGCCCGGTCATTTGCGCGTCCCAGGCGTCGAAATCCATCCGGTAGACGCCATCGGTCAGCGCCAGCGGGCATTCCACCACTTCGCGCCCGGCCGCTTTGATGACGCGGGCAAAGGCGTGGTAGACCGGCGTCATCAGCACGACGGCATCACCGGGCGCGGTAAAGCTTTCGATGCACATCGACGTGCCGTTCACCAGCCCGTGCGTGGTAAAGATCCACTCGGGCCGGATCTGCCAGCCGTGGCGCGTGTCCATCCACCAGCGGATCGCCTCGCGGTAGGGGGCGTCATCGCCGTAGTAGCCGTAGACCCCGTGGTCGGCCATCTTCTGCACGGCGGCCTGTACGCAGGCGGGCGGGCGAAAGTCCATGTCGGCCACCCACATCGCCAGCCCGTCCGAGGCGGGCACGCCGTAGAGCGTCTCCATCATGTCCCACTTGACCGAATGGGTGCCGAAGCGGTCGATGTCCTCGTCGAAGTCTGGCGTCGGGTGGGTCATGGGGCTCTCCTGTGGTAATGCCAGAGTCCTCCCCAAAGCCGCGCCCGGGCGCAAGGCGAAAAGTGCCTTTTCCCGGTTACAGCCCCGCCTTGTAGAGCAGCCAGGCCTGCGCGCTGACCACACCCAGCATCCCGCCCGCCACGGCGGCAAAGCCCACCTGCGTGCCGCTGAGGTCCATGATGCCCGACAGGTCCAGCACGCCGCCCAGCGTGGCAAGCTGCATGGCGAACATGCCGCCCAGCCGGTCGGCATTGTCCTGCACGGCGGTCTCGCGGGCGGTTGGCTTGCGCTTCAGCGTGCGGGCGAGGCCGGACAGGCCGATGGCAAATCCCGGCAGCATGATGAGCAGGCCGACCCAGGGCACCAGCGGCTGCGAGTAGAGCATGAAGATCCCGGCAAGGATGATCCAGCCGCCGGTTGCGAGGAAGGCGGGGCTGATCCATGCCCGGTCGGTCCAGACGTCGCCATAGGCGATGGTGCCGCCGACGGCGGTGGGGGCGGCAGCCGGCGCCTCGGATGCCGTGGCGTTCCAGAAGATCGCCGCGACTCCGGTGGCGATCAGCGGCGTGATGATCCAGCTCGCCTGCAATCCCGTCATGGCCGAGGCAATCCAGCCCAGCATTCCGGCCGCCACACCCAGCGCTACGATCTGCGACAGTACGCGTCCCATGGTATCCCCCGATTCCAGACTATCCATAAGTGGTAGGCGAGTCGCGGCAAGCGGGCAATTGTCAGGTTGTTACCACCACTGGTAGTTGCGTTGCCACCGACCACCAAGTGATGCGTTTTTGGGCGCTTTGTATCCACAGGTTTCGGTGGGGAAAGGCGCGTTGTGCTGGCCAGATTTAGCCCGGAATTTGGCCCGGATTGCGCCGCTTCACAGGCCTGATGACCATGAGGTCCCGGGACAGTTGCGATTCCCTTCGCGCGCGCCTAAATCGGGGCGCATGAAGCGACCGATCCTGATCCACCCCGACCCGCGCCTGAAAAAGGTCTGTGACGCCGTGCCCGACCTGTCGGACGAGCTGCGCGTCCTGGCGGATGACATGCTGGAAACCATGTATGACGCGCCGGGCATCGGTCTGGCCGCGCCGCAGATCGGCGTGCTGCAACGGCTGATCGTGCTGGATTGCGCGAAACCGGATCAGGGCGACGAGCCGCGCCCGCTGGTTATGTTCAACCCGCAGATCATCGCCTCGTCGGACGAACGCAACGTTTACGAGGAAGGCTGCCTTTCGATCCCCGAGCAATACGCCGAGGTCGAGCGCCCCAAGGTCGTGGATGTCGCATGGATGGACGTGAACGGGAACCTTCAGACAGAGACCTTTGACGGGCTCTGGGCCACCTGCGTGCAGCACGAGATCGACCACCTCGACGGCAAGCTTTTCATCGACTACCTCAAGCCGCTGAAGCGCCAGATGATTACCCGCAAGATGGTCAAGCTGAAGAAAGAACGCGCGCGGGAGCAGTTTTGAGCGTCCTGCCGATCCTGACATGGCCCGATGCGCGGCTGGCGACGGTCTGCGATCCCGTGGCCGACCCGGACGCCGTGGCGCAACTGGTCGCCGACATGTTCGACACGATGTACGACGCGCCCGGTCGCGGGCTGGCGGCGCCGCAGGTGGGCGTGCTGGCGCGGCTGTTTGTCATGGACGCCGGGTGGAAAACCGGGGCGCGCACGCCGCTGGTCTGCCTGAACCCGGTGGTAACGCCCCTGGCCGATGAGGTCGAGCCGGGCGTCGAAGGCTGCCTGTCCATGCCTGCGGTCGAGGTCACCGTGCCCCGCCCGGCGCGTGTGCGGCTGGCGTGGACGGACCTGTCCGGCGCGCGCCACAGCGCCGATCTGGAAGGGGCCGAGGCGCGCATCGCGCAGCATGAAACCGACCATCTGGACGGGCTGATGCACTTCAACCGCGTGGATGCGGCGACCCGCGCCGAGATCCTGCGCCAATGGGAGGCTAGAGCATGACCGTCCGCCCCTTTGTCCCCTGGCCCGACAAGCGTCTGCGTACCCCTGCCGAGCCGGTGGCCGAGATCACCGACGAGATCCGCACCCTCTGGGACGACATGATCGAGACCATGGAGGCCATGCCCGGCGTCGGACTCGCGGCGCCTCAGATCGGCGTGATGCTGCGGCTGGCGGTTGTGGATGCCTCCGAGACCTACGGGCAGGCGATCCGCATGGCCAACCCCGAGATCCTGCATGCCTCGGTCCAGCTGCGCGAGCACGACGAAGGCAGCCCCAACCTGCCCGGCGTCTGGGCCAAGCTGTCCCGCCCGCGCGCGGTGACGGTGGCCTATCTCGACGAGACCGGCACGCGGGTGGAGAAGGATCTGGTCGGCCTCTGGGCGACCTCGGTGCAGCACCAGATCGACCATCTGAACGGCAAGATGTATTTCGACCGGCTGTCAAAGGTGAAACGCGACATGCTGATCCGCAAGGCGCGCAAGCGCTGAGTCGTCACGTCTGAACGGTTTCGCTTTGGCTGGGCCGA
Source organism: Sagittula sp. S175 (assembly GCF_049800975.1). Taxonomy (NCBI): domain Bacteria; kingdom Pseudomonadati; phylum Pseudomonadota; class Alphaproteobacteria; order Rhodobacterales; family Roseobacteraceae; genus Sagittula; species Sagittula sp. S175. The sequence goes on along the minus strand of NZ_JBNAGB010000022.1, from coordinate 85 downwards.
GGCGTGGTTGACGCGGTGTTTCGCTTTGGCTGCGCCAAAGCGCTGTTGATGAAGTGTTTCGCTTTGGCTGTGCCAAAGCGATCGG
>NZ_JBNAGB010000021.1:0-90864 GCF_049800975.1 Sagittula sp. S175 | reverse complement strand
CCCTCGGGGGGCTGGGGTCACGCCGCCGTCGGTTTCGCGCGCGAAACCGGTCGCGTTTGTCCCCGCAAACGCGGCCAGTGGGCAAGCTCATGTCGCGAAACGCGACGTGACGCCCCCCCCCTCACCGTTCCAGGCGCACCCCATCTGCGGTCATTCCAGAAAGCGCTTGCTTGGTCGCGGATCAGGCTGCTGCCAGCCGGGCCATGTTCTCCTGGTGCTGCGCGATGGCAGCATCGATCGTGTCAAAGAACAGCGCCCGCCCCTCGTCCAGCACGATGCCGCAGTCACACAGCATCCGCAGTTGCGGCATGGAGTGACTGCACACCACAGCGCCGGCATTCCGCAGCCGCGCCTTGAACAGCCGGTCGGATCGCTCGCGAAAGGCCGCATCGCCAACGGCGGTGATCTCGTCCACCAGGTAGGTGTCGAAGTGGATGCCCATGGACACGCCAAAGGCCAACCGCGATTTCATCCCCGAGGAATAGGTCCTCAGCGGCAGGCGGAAGTGCATTCCCAGCCCGGCGAATTTCTCGACGAAATCCGCCAGCTCGTGGGTATCGACGCCATAGATGCGCGCGACGAAGCGGCAGTTCTGCAGGCCCGTCAGGTCCGGGTGAAACGACCCGGCAAAGCCCACCGGCCAGGACACCAGCCCCGTCGTCACGATGCGCCCCGAGGTCGGCAGCACCGCGCCCGAGACCATCTTCAAAAGCGTCGACTTGCCCGCGCCGTTGCGCCCCAGCAGACCCACGGCGCGGCCGCTCGGCACCTCGAGGGTCAGCCCCTCGACCACGGTCTTCACCTGGCCGGCGGTGGCGTAGCGCTTGGTGACGTTTTCGAACCGGATCACCGCCGGTCCTTCAGCGCATAAAGCACCAGCACCAGCGTGCCCCAGACCAGCAGGATCAGAAGCCCCGCCAGCGCCAGCAGAACGCCACGCTCCGGAAAGCGCGCGCTCTCGGCCAGGGTGGGTTTCACGTAGGCCGCGAGGTAGCGACTCTGGCGGCGGGCCTCGGCCTGGGCCGCGTCGTAGCTGGCCAGCGCGGTGGTATAGCTGCGCTCGGCAAATTCGCGGTCGACCACCAGCCGCTCGTATTCGCCAAAGAGGTTGGCATAGACCTCCTCGCCCGCCGCGCCACCGCCCGCCAGCCCCAGCTTGCGGCGCTCGGCGGCGATGCGGTTGCGGATGACCTCGATGCGGCTTTCAGCCTGGGCGATGCGCGGGTCGTCGGGCCGGGTGCGCAGCGACAGCAGGTCATATTCGATCAACAGGTCCGCCAACTGCTGCTGCAGGGAACTGAGCAACCCCGTCTGCGTCGCAAGATCCGCCGAAGGGTCCACCATCTGGTTCTCGTTGCGGAAACGCGTGACGGCGGCGCGCGCGATCTTGAGCCGCTCCAGCGCCTCCTGCAGGTCCTGCCGGGCATAGCGGATGGCGTCCTCGCGGGCGATGGCGGACAGCTCGTTGATCATCTGGGTGGAGTGGTTGTAGAGCGCCCGCGCAATCAGCTGCGCGTCACCCGGGTCGAACGCCAGCACCCGCACCTCGATCAGCCCGGCGCCATCGTCGTAGGAGATGCGCACCATGCGGTCCCACTGGGTGACCAGGTCCTCTACCGTGCCGGAGGTGTCGAAGGCGAACCACGGGTCGCGCGCCCCCGGTTTCGACCAGAGCTCGCGCAGGTCGATCTGCGCGTCCATGTCCGCCACCAGCTTCTGGCTTTGCAGGTACTCGTACAGGATATCCGTGTCCGAGGACGACGATCCCGACAGCGAGGTCAGACCACCCAGCAGTTCCAGCGGCGAGTTCGGCTGTTCGGTCCGCACGGAAAACGCCACGGTCGAGGCGTATTGATCCGCCGCCCGCGCCCAGAGGTACCAGGCGACGCAGCCCACCGGCAACAACACGCCCAGAAGGAAACTGAGCAGCACCGAGCGATGCCGCCGCTTCAGCCGGGCGGCGCCCGCCATGGGCTTGGGCCCGGACCTGGCAGCCGTCTGCGCGGGTTTCGGATCGGGCTTCGCCTGCCCCTGCCCTTGGCCCTCCCCGGTGATGCGGGTGCCGGGCTGCGGCGCGGGGTGCAACGAGCGCAGCGCTTTCTCGGCCTGGGCCAGCAGCCTGTCCTCCCCGGCGATATCTGGAACCGAACCGGGGGGCGCGGGGCGGGCCCCGGGGTCTTGCGGGATCTTCTTCACCTGGCTCACGGGATCGTCCGTCGTGGTCATCGTTCCCGCAAACATGGCTTATAAACCACTAAGAAACCTTTACGCGGCATGACTTGGGGAGCCTTTCCAATCCCACGCGCCGCCATGACCGACATTCCCGCCCCGCTTCCCCCCCGTCCCGCGCGCCGCCGCAGGCTGCCACGGCTTGCCACGCTGCGCGCCATCGCCGCGCTGATCCTGCGCGAGATGGCGACGACCTACGGGCGCTCTCCGGGCGGCTATGCCTGGGCGGTGCTGGAGCCGGTGGCGGGCATCGCGCTGCTGACGGTGGTGTTCTCCATGAGCTTTCATGCCCCGGCGCTGGGGGCGAGCTTTGCCATGTTCTATGCCACGGGGATGCTGCCCTTCATCCTGTTCACCGACATCACCGGAAAGCTGGCGCAGGCACTGAACTACTCGAAGCAGCTGCTGGCCTATCCGCGGGTGACCTTTGTCGACGCGATCCTGGCGCGTTTCGTGCTGAACCTGATGACGCAGCTCATGGTGGGCTACATCGTGCTGGGCGGCATCATGCTGGTGTTCGAGACACGGGTGCAACCGGACGGGCTGACCATCGCTAGGGCCTACGGGCTGGCGGCGCTGCTGGCGCTGGGGGTGGGGACGCTGAACAGCTACCTGACCGTGCGCCTTCCGATCTGGCAGCGGATCTGGTCCATCGCCATGCGCCCGCTGTTCCTGCTGTCTTGCGTGTTCTTCCTGTTCGACGGCATCCCGCAGCCGTTCCGGGACTGGCTGTGGTATAACCCGCTGATCCACCTCGTGGGGCTGATGCGACGCGGGTTCTACGCCAGCTATGATGCGCCCTACGTGTCCGAAGTCTACCTGCTGACGGTGGGCCTGGGCACACTGGTGACGGGGCTTCTGTTGCTGCGCCGCGATCACAAGATGCTGCTGGAGTTGTGACGAGGCGGGGGCAGAGCCCCCCCATCGGTTTCGCGCGCGAAACCGACCGCGTTTGGTCCGGGAAATGCCCCACCTTTGCCCGCCCGTGGAAAACGTCATGCGCTCTGCGCCAGCCGGTGTTTGCGCCATGCGACATCCATCTCCAGCAACACGTCGAGCACGCGGGCGACGGGGGCGTCGCGGGGGCCATGCGGGCCGGTCACGCCCGGGGGCGGGGGCAAGGGGGGCAGGCGTCGGCCTGCGGCTTGGGCTGCCAGAGCGGCGGAATCACACAGCAGGTGGTGCAGGCGCACCAGCTCCTCGGGGTCGTGCAGTCGGGCCTGGGGGGCCCGCAACAGGGAGTGGTAGGGCGCCTCACGCCGCCAGCCCGGGCGGAGGTAGAGTGCCTCCTCGACCTCCTCTTCGGGGACCAGCGCCATGAGGCGGTCGACCTCGGCCCGGAGCGGACCGCGCAAAGCCTGCACGTGCTGCGGCCCCAGGGCCCAGAGCTTCTGCGCCCAAAGCTCCGGCGCCACCTCCGGCCTGCACCAGCGTTGCAGCACGAAGTCCACCGCGCTGTCATGCGCGTTGCGGCGGAAGCGGCGGTTGCGGATGAGGAAGCCCACCATGGCCGCAGGCAGGGCAGCGTTGCGCCGGGTCGGATCGGCGGGCAGGGCGACACCGAAACGCTCGGCGAAATCTGCCACTACGTCGGGGGTCAGCGCGAGATGCAGCCGCACGCCGGGCAGGGCAGCCCAGGCCTCCAGATCGGACCCAAGGCGGTAGGGCATCACCTGCCGTTCCAGCCAGTCGTCGATGCCTTGACCGGTCCAGACGCCCCATTGCCAGTAGGCGGCGTTGAGCCATTCCAGCGGCGGGCGGGCGGCGGCGAAGACATCGACGCGGGTCCGGCCATCGAACCACTGGGGCAGGTGGGTGGCGAATTCGGTCGCGCGGCCGATCCAGCCTTCGTTGGACAGCATGGGGGGCGCGCCTTCGGTCCCACGAACGGCCCGGTCAAGCGCGGCGTGGTAGCGCGGCGGGGACACTTCGCGTGTGCGCCCCGGCCAGTTCAGGTAGCCATGCACCGCCGCCTCGGCGGCCTGTTGCAGGCGGGGACCAGTCAAAACCTCGTTACGCAAGCCACTGCCCCGGGCGGTGTAGCACATCTGTCCACCGTCGGGCAGCGCAAGGATAGGCCGCGCCGACAGCGCCGCCTGCAGCGCAGAGCTGCCGCATTTCGGCGCGCCCACGTGCAGGACGATGCGCGACGGCAGGAGGACCTTTGCCCTGAGCGGCCAGATCATGCCACAGCCCGGCGCTGTGACAGATGCCCTGCCAGCGCGAGGATCGCTTGGGGGTCCTCGGCCCAGTCGAGCGGCAGCAGCGCACCTTCGGCACCATGGGCCAGAGCGGCCTTCAGCGCCTCTCCCTGTCCGCCAAGCTCGAAGGTCATCACGGGCAGGCCGGTGGCCAGCGCCTCGTGCGTGGTGAAGGAAAACGTCTCGGGCCAGAGGGAGGGAATCAGCCAGCAGGTGATGCCGTAGCGGGCGGCCAATGCGGGCAGGTCCTCGACCCGATAGGCCCCGTGCAGCTGCGCCGGAGCATGGAACCGATAGGCCGGATCCAGATCGCCCAGCAGCACCAGTCCACAGTCCCTGTTCCGCCCCGAAACCCGGCTGAGACCCGAGGCCACCCGCGCGCCCTTGTGTGGTGCGAGGTTGCCGAGGATCCCCAGCACCGGCCGTCCGCCGGGATGCGGCAGGCGCGGCACCGGCACAGGAAGGACATGCGGACGGACCACCGTGGCGGCACCGGGATAGGCCTCCTGCACCAGCCGTTGAGACGAAGCGCTGAAGCAGGTCACCCGGTCGGCGGCATGGACCAGCCGCCCCCAGTGCACCCGCCAGACCGACAGCGGCACGGGGGCGCCATTCGGGCGGCGGGTCTCGTGCCGGGACGAGGCCTGTGCCGGGTCCGGCAGGCCGCGCCATTGCTCGCCGTCTTCCAGCAGAACATGGTTCGGCGAGAGCGGGAAGAAGTCATGCACCAGCACCTCGAGCCCGTCGCCGGGGCGGCGCAGCGGCAGCAGAAGGTCGGGCAGGGTCAGCGGATCACTGTCGCCCACACCGCAGGAATAGACGATGGTGCGCTGCGTCACCGGAGCGAGCAGCCGGGTGATGACACCGGGATCGGCGGTTTGCAGGCTGACGGCAGGAGTATCCCCTGCCAGCCTGTCCCAAAGTTCCAGCGTGAAGCGGCAGGCGCCGCCGACACGGATCACCATGGCGGCGCCAACCTTTTGCAGGTCGCCTGCGATGCGGCGCCTCAGGTCGGTCTCGGCCCCGCCGCCCATGCTGTGCCCGAGGTAGACGGGCAGGGGGGCGCGGCGGACCGCCTCGGCCCGCGCGAGCCCCAGCGCCAGCCGTGCCGAGGCCAGCGGATCACGGCGCAGGAACCCGTGCACCTCGGTGTCGAACATCGGGTAGCGCTGGGTCAGAACGGCGGAGTTGCGCTGGATCAGAGCCTGTTTCGCGGCCTGACCAAAGCTTTGCCCGCCCACATGGGCGACGTAGAGGTCGGGGACATAGACATGGGAGAACCCGGCACCAAAGGTCTTCTGGCACCAGTCGACCTCTTCGCCATAACCGGGGGAGAAGACCGGATCGAGGCGCGGCTCCACCTCCAGCGCGGCGCGGGACAGCGCCATGCAGAACCCAACCCCGGCGGCGGCGCGCACCTGCGCCCGACCGTTCAGTCCCCGTGCCACCCTGTCGATCGCCAAAGCGGCCTCGGGCGTGACCCTGCTGGCCTTGCCCGCCAAGGGAACCGACCCCAGCTCGGCATCGTTCGACAGCGGCGTGACGGAGCCGACGGTGGCGTCCTCCCACAAGGGGCGCAACAGGCGCGCGGCCCAGGCAGGCGGCAGGAGCGCGTCGGAATTCAGCAGCACCACCGGGTCATCCCATGTGCGCGCGAGGTCCAGCGCCCGGTTCACGCTGCCGACAAAGCCGAGGTTCTGACCGTTCTCGATCAGATGCGTGGGATGCCGCCCGGCCCAGTCGCGCAGGAAATCCCGCGTCTCCTCGTCCGGAGAAGCGTCGTCCACCAGCACGATGCGCCAGGGCAGGTCGGTGTACTGCGCCACCCGCTCCAGTGCCTGCCGCACGAGGGGCAGGTTGCCGTAGACCGGCATGACCAGCGTGACCGCTGCGCCGCGCGGTGGGGCAGGCCGGGGGGCGGGATCGAAAAGGCGCGTATCAAAGAACCGCGTGTCGCGGCCATGCAGCCCCAGCGCGCGTTTCACCTGCGCGCGGGCCACCGGGTCACGCTGCCTGAGCCAGCGCAGCGCATGCGGCAGCACCCGCGCGCCCTTGAACAAGAAGCCCGGAACGAGGCGCAGCCGGGACAGACGCGGATGGCGCGGTGCCTCTGGCAGGTGCCAGGCGGCATAGATGGAAAACAGTCGGCGGGCGCGGCGGTACAAGGCGGGCTTCCTGGGACGACCTGTGGGATCCCCCCAGTCTTAACCCGCACTTTACCAACAAAGGGTTTCCAGAAGCCCTTCGGCGGTCAGCCTTTTCGCGCCTCCAGCCAGGCTTCGAGATCGCGGCGAAAGGCCTCGTCGACGCCGCGCCCTTCCAGCACGATCTGATGCGGGCCGTGGCTGCGCAGATGGATGGGGGCGGTGGTCCGGCCCGGGGCGGGCGTGTCGGCCAGTTGGGCGGGATTTGGGGCCGTATCCTGCACCTTGGGTTTGGTCGGTTTTTTCGGGGCCAGTTCCGCGCGGATCAGGCTCTGTTCCGCCTCGAAATCCGCCGGATCGTTGCGCAGGATCAGATCGCGCAGCCGGGTGGACAGGTCCTGATCCGCCTCCAGCGCCTGCGCCATCTGCAGGCCCAGGCGCTCGCCGATGGCCGCCGGGAACCGCAGGATTCCATCCATCTGGCGCACCACCCCCATGAAGCTGCGTATCTTCGAGCGCTTCGCCTTCGATGCGTTTTCGTACAGCACCGCCAGCGCCTCTGACTCGTCGGCAAACGCCTCCTGCTGCACCGCCTTCAGCGCAATGCGGGCACGTTCATAGTAGCTGAGGCCGACGCGGATCTCGTTTTCCTCGATCATCGCGAGGTAGGCGTCACCGGATTCCTTCGGACGGCGGAGCAGGGCCAGCGCCTCGGCATAACGGTCGCCCAGACCGCGCTGCAGTTCTCGCAGCGCACAGACCCGCCGCCAGCCGGAGATGAGACCGTAGCGGGGCGAGGCATCTTCGCCTAGGTCCACCAGTTCGATCGGGGTCTGCTGGCCACGGCGGCAAATGCTTTCGATCAGCGCCGCCTGTTCCTCGCCGGGAACGGAAACGCGGTCGCGCACGAGGTAGTCGGTCTGGATCTCGGTCAGAGGCACCGAGATCACCATGCGCCCGCCTTCGCGCGCGCGGCGCAGGGTCTCGGCCATTTCCTCGACCGCCGCCGTGCTGGAGGCCTCGCGCGCCACGTCGGCAATGGGCGCCCGCATCGAGGCAGGGGCCGCCGGGAAGGCGGATTTGACCTCTGGTGCGGGGGCTATGAAGGCCGGATTGGCCGGGGTCAGGCGCTTGCGTTTGGCCATGTCAGGGTCTCCTTTGGGTGGGGACCAGTGTGGGAAACGTGGTCAAGATTGTCTGAACCGGGCGCACGGTGCAGGCATCGCCGCCGCGAAGGGTTTCGCACGCGAAACTCATTCTGCGGCCCGTTGCATCGCCAGCTCATCGCGCCGCCAGGCGCCCATGACGAGGCTTTTCACCGCGGCCCATGTGGCGTCAAAGGTCTCGCGGCCGCGGGCATAGGTCTCGCGGTTGAAGTCGCGGTAGTCGGCCTCGTAGATGCCCTGCACCTGCTCGCCCGCCTGGCCGATCAGTGCGGTGAATCCCTGGCGGTGAGGGGACAGCGTGGGGCCGAGGTAGCTTTGCATCAGCGCCGCCAGTTCCGCCTGCTGGTTGCTGTCGTAGCGGGTGATGAGGGCGCGCACCGCGTCCCATTCGAAGGCAAGGCCATCGCGTCCGAGCGCCCGGGCAGCGATGTTCTCGGCCTCTTCGATGCTGCCGAAAGTGGCGTGCAGCATGTCGAAGAAGCGGCCGGTGGAGTCGAATTCCAGGAAGGAGGCGCCGAGGGGGACCAGCAGGATGTCGGCCGCCGCCAGCCCGTTGATCGTGAGGTATCCCAGCGCAGGGGGCGTATCGAGGAAGATCAGGTCGTATTGGTCGAGGATGCCATCGGCCTCGAGGCTCTCGGTCAGCGCGTCCCAGAGCCGCCAGCCGCGCGCGTTCATGCGCCAGACGGGGATCTGGAATTCCGCCCAGTAGAGGTTCAGCTGCGCGCCGATCAGGTCGATGTTGGGCCAGTGGGTTTTCTGCACGAGGTCGGTGGCATTGACGTCGAGCGCAGCGGAGAGCGTATCGTCGAGCGGATGCGGGGCATCCCCGCGGCTGACGCGCGCCTGGTTGTCGGTCTGCAGCGTCCGAGCGTAGTGGCGGGCCAGCAGCGGGAAGACGGTCTGCCATTCGTCCTGCACCTTGCCGCCGAAGATCGAGGTCATGGAGCCCTGGCTGTCGAGGTCGATGACGAGGACCTTGTAGCCGTCGAGCGCGGCGGACATGGCGAGGTGCGCGGCGCTCGAGGTCTTGCCCACGCCGCCCTTGAAGTTCGCCACGGCCAGCATCTTGGCCGGCAGCCCTTCGGGGCGGTAGGGGCGGTAGTCCTTGGCCTTCGACCCCTTGGCACCGAAATGGGCGCGCAGTTTCAACACCTCGTCGAGGGTGAACCACTTGGCCCCGCCGCTGGTCTCCGACAGGCCCTGGGGCAGGTCGGGGTTCTCCTTCAGCACGCGGCGGAAATGGCCGGTGGCGACGGGGATCAGGTAGCGGGTGATCTCCCAGGTCGAGAAGAGCCGCAGGGAACGCGCGCCGTTTTCCTCCAGCCCGCGGCTTTCGAGGTCATGCCGCCCCGAGGCGCAGGCGCGCGCGATGCGGGCGAAGTCGGCGGTGGAGGCAGGCGCCTCCAGCTGGGTGGCGGCGATGTCGGGATCGAGTCCGACATAGGGCGGTTTCCCACTGTTTTTCATTGTATATGCTCGCTGTCCGCAAACGGTATCGTTGACCGCTGTTCGCGCTGATGTGCGCTGTTTTTCGGATGATACCTGAAAACAGCGCACATGAAAGTGGAATGCGCACACATTGCGGATTTTTCCATGTTTTCAAGGGGGGTGATTGGGGGGTTGTTGCGATGGGATCACGGCTGACCTGTTAAATCAAGGTTATAAGACTCGTTAAGGGGTATTGCTGTCCTGCAAAGAGTCCCTGAATCCAAAGGCTTCGGGAAAGATTTCGGACAGGGGTGACTCTGATCCCACGTTTGCCCGATTCCGATCCCCCGTTGTGGTGACTCTGCTCCCCCGAAAATCCGGCACCCTGTCCGACAGGTGGTAGACCGGGGCTGTGGATAACTCTAGGGTGTCACTGAACCCCCGAACCGATTCCGGACAAACCGGAACGAAAACAAGGGGGCAGGCAGTGTACAGGCAGTTTCATGAGCAGCGCATCCGCGGCGGGCGACCTCTTCGTCTGCGATATCTTCGACGCATCCCCCAAGGGGGATCTTGCGTCGATGGAGCACCCGATCTTCTCGCTTTCGACCAAGCCCGACACCCGGGTGCTGAGCTACGAGCACAACGGGGCAGAGATCACCGTGACCCCTTCGGTCAGGGGGCGGGCGACGATCCACGACAAGGACATCCTGATCTACTGCGTGAGCCAGCTGATGGCGGCGGTGAACGCGGGGCGGGCGATCTCGCGGCAGCTGACGCTGACGGCGCATGACCTGCTCGTCGCGACGAACCGCGACACCAGCGGCGATGCCTACATGCGGCTGAAGGAGGCCTTCGAGCGGCTGGCGGGCACGCGCATCACCACGAACATCGAGACCGGCGGGATCGAGACCACCCGCGGCTTTGGCCTGATCGAGGCCTGGGAGATCGTGCGCAAGTCGCGCGGCGGGCGGATGCTGTCGGTCAGCGTGACCCTCTCGGACTGGCTGTTCCGCGCGGTCGAGGCGCGGTCGGTGCTGACGCTCTCGCGCGAGTATTTCCGGCTCAGGAAACCTTTAGAGCGGCGAATCTACGAACTGGTGCGCAAGCATTGCGGCCGGCAGCGCGAGTGGAAGATTGGCGTCGGCCTGCTGCACAAGAAGGCGGGCAGCGCCGCGCCGGTACGCGTGTTCCGCGCCGCCATGCGCAAGATGATTCAAGAGGGCAACCTGCCCGATTACGAGATGACCGAAGAGGCCGACGACATGATCCGCTTTGCCCGCCGCGGCGTGATCGAGGAGGGCCCGGACCTGCCGCCCCTGTCGACCGAGGTACTGGTGGAGGCCCGCCGCCGCGCCCCCGGCGCCGATGTCTATGCGCTCGAGGCCGAATGGCGCGCCTGGTGGGCCACGTCGGGCCGCGCACCGCTGAAGTCGCCGGGCAAGGCTTTCTTGGGATGGGTCAGTAAACGCGTGTCCTGATCGCGTGTTCTAGACGGCGTTGTTGCAGAACTCACGCCTGAAGCGTGGCTATCCCTTACCCCACTGACGTCATGCCACGCGAACGATCTCGGTAGTGCCGAGTGCGTTGAAGCGGTTTATGAGTGCGATGCGGATGTGGATTTCGGCGGTCGGGGTAGCGATGCGTTCGCCGAAGGCCTTTAGGCAGCGCATCTTCGCTTCGAACCGGCTACGGGCGTGGTATCCTGTCTACCTCTTCCAGAAGGCACTGCCATAGAACCGGGTGGCCCGAAGAGTTGGACACCTCCGCTAACCTGCCCTGCTGCCCACGGTCGTCTTGGCGAATAGCATTTTGCGCCCGCTATCGCGGTAGTTTTCGGTTGCTGGGTGGGTTTTCTGCCCGGTTTGGTGTCAGGCGTGCGCACTTCCGCTTCGCCGTCCACCGTTTGATGCTGTCTTCCATCGTCTTACTCATGGCTGCGTTCTCCCTTGTAGCATGAGCAGGTTTTCACTGGGTCGATACACGACCGCGTGGCTTCTTGCGGTGGAACGCGCTCACCATGTCATGGGCTGCAAGCCAGACCTAGTTCTCGGCCGACTGATAGGCTGCATCCGTCCAGACCCGGCGCCCTGTGTTGGCCGTCTGGATCAGACCTTTGCGCAGACGGGCACCATCGTGCTGGGCGGCGTCGGTGATGATCTGACGGCGGCTGATGCCGTTCTGTCAATCGATGAAAATATGGCTCTTGTAACCGAAGGTCGGGATCGCGAGATCGACTGGCTTGCTTCCGTCCGCGCGGGTCTTCGCCTTGGAATACTTGACGGTTCAGCGCGCGTCCGTGTCCTTCTGCGCCGCCTTGGCGGGCTGGTCCGGCGCCCGCCTTGATCAAGGCCTTCTCGCCGTCGGAGTTGTGCTGGCGCGGGACTGCGATGAGGCTGGCGTCGATGATCTGCCCGGCGCGCGGGATAAAACCCGCTTGGTTGATCGCGTAGGCGAGTTTTTGGAACAGCGCATCGAGCGCATCAGCACTTTATCAGTGCTTCGCAGATATCCTACAGCGTGTGCGCATCCGGAACCGTGTCGGCGATGCCAAGCCCGCAGAAGCGCATCCAGCTGAGCCGGTCCCGGACCATTCGTTCGGTCGCATCCAGGCTGAGGTCATGCAGGCTTTGTAGCACCAGAATTCGGAACTTCAGCACCGCGTCCAGCGAGGGTCGGCCACCCTTCAGGCTGCGAGGGCTGCCTGCCGCGCGTTCAAGGATCGGTCCGAACCGTTCGAAATCCACAGTCGCGTTCAGGGTCTCCAGTTGATCGCCGCCCGCAGAGATCTGCGCCAGCCGACCATCGACACTCCAGAGCCCTGTTTGCTTGGCCATGGCCCGCTCCATCCGTCGCAAGCGGTGAAGCACGACTCCAGCACATCAGCCAGAGGTCTTCGGAGGCGTCCAGAGTTCTGCAACGACGCCGATCACAATGGCCAACATGGTCTAGAACATGGGCCGACTGCGATGGCTTCTCAGCCGAAGTACCCCCGCCTGGCCCCAAAGCAGACCAAATATCCACCCTTCGACACAAAACTGACGCTGTAGCGGGCACAAAATGCTGTTCGCGAGGGTGACCCAGGGCAGCAGAGCGGGTTATCTGAGATGTCCACTGATCAAGTAGTCAAGAGAACGGTGCGTTCAGATCCCGTTAACCAGAATCGATGATGAATGGATCTGCTAAGCCAAGAGATACCCAAGGACCTTGACGATGAAGAACAGCCACGCATGGGTCAGTGAAGTTCTGGAAGACTTGAAGACTTACGCCTCAGCAAACAACCTTCTCCGCTTAAGTGGAGCAATAGAACAAGCTGAAAATGAATTCTGGGATGATCTCGTAGATCTGCCGAATACCAGCTTGACACATGCTAACCCAGAACCTCAACCACCTTATTTGCGTACGCAGGTTCCATACCTATTTTTGGTGGAGATGGGTCTGGTTTCCGAGGCACAAAAGAGAACATTTAGTGAATGAGGGCCATTGATGTAAGCGGAAAAGGTGGTGCCTCTAATATTTTTTCAGGCAGTGGGCAAGCCGATTTCATTTAATCGGCATCTTATAAAATATCTTAACTGGAAAGAAAAGAGAGTTTTAGGATGAGAGTCGCACTAATGCACCTCCCGAAAACTGGCGGCACCACGCTCCATGATCTTCTCTTGCCAAATTTCCAAAAAGATGCAGTGTGTCCTGAGCGGTTCAATAACTTTGATCGGTTCTCAGATGAAGATTTGAATAGTTATAAGTTCTTTTCCGCTCATATGGATTTTAGAAATTTATCTCGGGTTTCAAGTTCGTCTTATACAATTACACTATTGCGAGAGCCAAAGCAGCGTATATTGTCTCTGTACTATTTTTGGAAAGCCCAAACGCGAGATCACATAGATCGTCATGACATGATTGGACCACGTCGAGCTAAGGATATGCCATTAAGGGAATTTTTGGAGGATCTGCCAGATTTTCTTAGGAAGGACTTCGACAACGTATACGTGCGCAATTTAATCGGGCCACTTTGGACCGGCCGTGGTGGGGCCTTAATGCTGCAAGGTGATGACGCTTTGCGGATCGCTATGCGCAATCTTCTAAAAATAAATGAGGTGGGGTTTACGACAGAAATAAGCGATTTGATAAAACGCGTCTTCTCCACGCTGAAGGTTGACCCGCCTGTCCAGTTACCTAGATCTCGCGCCTTTGAAAATTTTGGTCAAGACGATCCGAATACAGAAAAGGTGGAGAAAGAAGAGATTACACCAGAAATTGACGCTTTATTAGATGAGCTGACATTTCTCGATCGCCAGCTCTATGAAAGTGCAAGAATACTTCTTGAGAAAAGAGGGTCAAGTGAAGATAAATAATTCTGAAATCGCGTCAGAAAATATGCGATCAAAAACGTAATAATTTTTCATTCTTGGGGAGGGGTCCTTTGCCTAAAGCAGTAATAGTTGCGCCATGGTTTGGGGTTGAATCTGGAGGAGCCGAGATTGCCCTGCTGAAGATCGCCAATGGATTAATAGCTTTGGGATATGAAGTAGAAATTTTTACATCACGCTCTATTGTCCCATACGGCGACTGGTTGGAAAATCCTGAGCCTAATGAGCGGGAATTAATTTCCGGAATTCCTGTGAGCCGTTTCTCCGTAGATGTAAGAGGTTTTGACAGGTATGTTCGCGCCGTCGCCGCACTGAAGGATCCCAAAAACATGAACTATTACATGAGGGATGACTTCTTTCGTTACGGGATGACAAGTTGCGATCTGGTTGCTGCAGTAAGTGCGTTACCAGAGGACGTTCTGATAATCGGAGGGCCATTCTATCAGGCGTTGATCCATAACGTGGTTTCGGCGTGCCCTGGTCGAGTCATCGTGATGCCCGCATTTCATGACGAGGTTCCATTTTATTTTGAAAGTGTCACTCGTCTCATACGGAGTGCTCGTGGCCTCTTGCTACTAACTGAAGCTGAGAAACAACTGGCCATTCGAGTGCACGGACATGCCTTTGACCGCGCTAAGTTTGAAACGCCGGTGCTTTCTCTGCCATATATCAACGAAACCCTTGTCCGCGATAATAGTTCGTCGCTTACTGCTAAATTGCTTGGGGATTACATGCTTTATGTCGGCAGGCTTGACGAAGGAAAGAATATTACACAATTGATGCAATGGCACCATGCCGCTTGTGAAAACATGCGGAGAGAGGGTGAAGATGTCGTGCCGCTTATAATGGTTGGTTCAGGAGTAATACCTGAATTCAAAAGCCAATTCGTTAGGTTCGCAGGGCGTGTTGATGAGGTGGAAAAAGCAAAATTATTATCTGCGGCAATGGGGTTGGTGAACCTGAGTCTAAATGAAAGCTTTAGTTTTGTTGTTTTTGAAGCTTGGCAACATAAAATTCCTGTTCTAGTTCATAAGAAATGCGAAGTTATGCGATCTCATGTGGATGAAAGTCTGGGTGGATATGCATGTGAGACTCCATCTGAATACTTCAGTGCGCTACAGCATTTCAAAAATAAAACATTAAATGATATATTGGGCTGGAATGGAGTGAAATACGCAGACAAGGTTTGCGATTGGGATGGTTTTTTGCGCCGTCTTAGAGGTATAGTTGAGGTGTGTTCGTGAAAATTATCATAGATGGACTGACCGCTCGAACTCCCACGTGGCAACGTGGCATAGGGAAAACGATGCAGCGCTTGCTTTCGGAGATAATTTTTAATTTTCCGCTTGCGGATATCTTTATAATGGGTCTTGATGACGCTTTTATTCGAGAGAATCCATATTTGGAGCGTGTAGCTACATTTCACCGTATCGACGAGAGGATTCTCAATCGACCGTTTGATCAGAGGTCTGCTCTCTACTCCGCTGAAATTGAAAATATCGGAGGGGGGCAACCTGACACTCTATTCTGGCATCCTAACCCTATGATGCTTGATCAGATACTTCCCTACCATCTGTCCTTGCCTACGTTGCTCACGATCTATGACTACATTCCTCTTTTCAATCCCGAGCTTTATCTTTCGCAATGGTCGGGTGAAGAGAGAGATGAGTATCTAAGGCGAGTTGAATTTCTGGGGGCATCAAATGTCCACATAGCAGCAATATCAAATACTGTTGCGCAGCAGAGCCGTGAGGTTGCGCCGATGTCATCAAGGATATGCGCGGCGCCTATCGCAATAGATCATGATATATTCATGGCGCCTGAAGCAATGGCGACTAATGACGGTTATATAATTCTCGTTTCGGGGGATGATCGTCGAAAAAATATATTGGGATTTCTTTCCGCTTTTTGCAAGTTTCACCAAGTTCACCGAGATCTAAAACTAAAAATCGTTTGCAGTCTATCTGAAGCCACTAAAAATTCTATTTGGAAGGTTGTGGATCAGAATAAGTGTCGGGATGCGGTTGAAATCGTCGGTTTTGTTAGTGACTGTAGTTTGGCACATTTAGTTAGAAACGCATCTATCGCGGCCATGCCATCCTACGATGAAGGATTTGGTCTACCAATCATCGAAGCAATGGCTAGTGGCGTACCGGTAGTTAGCTCAAATATACCGGCCAGCCGAGAGGTGGGCGGCGATTTGGTGTACTATTTCGATCCCTCATGTGAGGAGCAAATTATAGATGCGCTAGAGAAATGTCTGTCTGACCTGTCGTCGGGTCGAATTTCTCGGGATGTACTGACGGATCATGCGAGACAATATACCTGGCGGAAGACGGGACTTGATTACGCTCGTATTATTCGAGGCATTTCTTTACCTGAGCCTGAGCCGGCTTCAAAAAATACCCGTCTGCGTATTGCTCTATTAACGCCATGGCCACCTCAAAGAAGCGGAGTTGCCAACTTTGCAGAGATCCTGGCTCATTCGTTAGTGGAGGATTTTGATTTGACGGTGGTCGCTAAAGGTGTCGAGGGTGACGAATTTTTTCGGGGACTTAGTTTCGTAAGTAGCCATGATTTTGATGCTGAAAATTATGACATTATTTTATGCCAAATTGGCAATAACTTTCGATATCATTCATGGATATATCCGCACGCGCTTTCCAAGAAATCAATAGCAATTGTTCATGATGTTTTTATTCATCCATTTTTGCAGTTCAGCTATCGGGCTGGAATTTTGAAAAATGAGTATATAGAGGTGTTGCGGAATCATTTTTCACGGGAGGTTGTCGCTAGATTTATCGATAGTGATTTCGATGGGTTATCCGTTTTTGATTGTACCGGACTGTCTGTGCTGGCTAGGAGGTCGGGGGGAATTCTTGTGCATAACCGATACGGTCGAGATGCAATCCTTCGTGAAGTTGGCGAATCGTCTGTGCTCTTGGAAATGGCGCCATTAGCGCTGCCTCCCAATCGTGATGACGTTCACAAAAGAAAACCGCCTACCAAAAAATTTGTAATTGGTTGCTTTGGGCACGTGACTCAGTTCAAATTGCCAATTGAGGTGCTGGCGGCAGTAAGCAGACTAAGATCGGAAGGTTTTCCAATAGAGCTTCGATTTGTAGGTGATTTGGGGGACCAAGAGAGAGTTCTTAAAGATGCTATAGACCGGTATGACATGAAAGACCTTGTCAGCTTGGTGGGCTTCGCGGATCAAAATGATTTCATTGAAAATCTCTGTTCCTGTGACGTAGTTGTGAATCTGAGGTTTCCGACATTGGGTGAGTCTTCTGGGGTTGTTTACGAGGCCATGTATTTGGGTTGTCCGCTGGTTGTGTCTGACAACGGAAGTTTCTCTGACCTTCCAGAACAAGCAGTTGCCAAGGTGCCGGCTGTATCAAATGTTCGGGAAGATCTAGCAGACTGCTTGCGGAAATTACTTTGTGATCCATCGGCGAGAAAAAGAATGTCGGACATTGGCAGGCAATATGCTCTAGAGACCGCATCTTTCGAACGGTACCGAAAATCCTTGCATCGCCTCATACTCAGGGTAAACGGCGTTAATGCATCCATGTCTTAAATATATGAATGGGATGGTTTTAGATGATTGGAAATGGAGATATTGTTTCTAGATTATTGCATGAAGAGTACGCTAGTATTCTTCATGCTCTTGGCAACTGTGTCAGCGGCGACGACTTTCGTAGGGTTGCAGTTTCCGCATTGGCGTTGTCAAGAAACCTGATGTCGAATCGTTTAGAAAGGGGCGATTCTAAGATTTTGGGCGTTTCATTCTTCCACTCTCCCTCTGTAAAAGAGTTTTTACTGCACGATTTGCTTCAATTGGATCCAGCGGGTGGCGCAGGAATAGATGATTTTTTTTGCTCGGGGAAAATACGCAACGCTCTTGAGGGGGTAGCGGCTGATCTCAGAGCTAAAGACAAGATTCTCTTAGTTCAGGAGGATACTGTCGCTAACTGGCTAGGTGAGGTTCTCGTCGTCGATATCAAGTCTATTTCGGCAATTGACTTGATTTCATTTCTTTTCCTTGTGTCTCTCAAGCGAAGTTGCTCTCTGCAGGATCTCGAGTTACTTCAAGAGTTGGTAGTGGCTTTTGATGTCCCAGATAATCGCCATGAATCTATAGATCGCGTTCTTGAGACCATCTTGGAGTCAGATGAAGCTGCCATGCAAAAAACATACTGGGTGCGTATCTGAAATGGTGTTTTGGCGCGCTATTTGGGGCGCCGGATAGACCCAGGGCTTCACAAATACTATCGAGAGGCGGATGGCGGAGGTCCTTGCTGCGTATTTTGGCCACGAAACGCTAGTTCCCGCGATGCGGCGCAGGTCATCTACCGAGATTTTCGATGGGGCGCGATCGAAGACTTTCCTGAACTTTCGGCGAGCGTGAGCTCTTTTCAGGAGCGGCTTGTAGCTTGCCGGTGCTAGCCTCGACGTCTGAGTATTCCTTCGTTGTTTTGCGTGTCAGGTTACGGGATTGTGGGTAAGCTTTGATTGTTTTGTAAACGGGGGAGGGGGCGTTGCGGTTTGGAGCGTTTATCGTTGGATTGATTGTATACGTGTGCTTTCAGTCGCTTGGAGCATGGTTTTTGGGGTTTGGGTTTTGGTCGATCCTTGGCCTTGGTGTTTTGGCGGTGGTCTTGTCGCAGGTTTGCTACCTGTTTGTGATTGGTGTGATGGTTGGCCGGGAGAGTTCTGCGCGGTCGAGCGTCATCACGGATGAGGTTGAGGGTGGGCGACACTACGGTGTCGAGCGCCCTCCGGTCGAGACGGCGCGGGAGCGGTGAGGCCAGGAGTCCATGCTGAGTTGGCATTTGAGCCCCTGTTTTTTTGCAGGGGCTCTGTGTTTTTTCAAGTTCTTGCGTAGACGTCCTGGTATCTGACGATGTCGTCTTCGCCGAGGTATGGTCCTGTTTGGACTTCGATGAGGACCATTGGGACTTTTCCTGGGTTTTCCATGCGGTGGACGGCGCCGAGAGGGATGTAGACGGACTGGTTTTCGGTGACGAGGCGGACGTCGTCATCGACGGTGACCTTTGCGGTTCCCTGGACGACGATCCAGTGCTCCGAGCGGTGATGGTGGGATTGCAGGGAGAGGGCGGCACCTGGGTTGACGTGGATGCGCTTGACCTGGAAGCGGTCTGCGAGGACGAGGGTCTCGAACCAGCCCCAGGGGCGGTGGTCGACGGGGAACTCGAGGGCCTGCTTGATGCCGCGGTCCTTGAGGATCTGGACGGCCTTTTTGACGTTTTGTGCCTTGGAGACATCGGCGACCATGACGGCATCGCGCATGGCGACGGCGACGACGTTCTCGAGGCCGATGGCGACGAGTTGCTGGTCGGGGGCCTCGGCGCGCAGGAGGGTGTTCCTGCAGTCGAGGGCGGTGGCGTTCGGTGAGACGGCGTTGCCGTCGGTGTCCTTGCCGGACTCGAGCCAGACGGCCTCCCAGCCGCCGAGGTCGGACCAGTGTCCGTCGAAGCGCACGGCGGAGAGGTTGGAGGCCTTTTCCATGACAGCGTAGTCGATGGAAAGGTCCTCGACCTTGGCCCAGGCCTCTGGATCGATGCGGCAGAAGCCGAGGTCGGCCTTTGCGGCCTCCATGGCCTTTGTGACCTGTGCGAGGATCTCCGGAGCATGGGCCTGGAAGGCGCGGATCATGATGTCCGCGCGGGCGAGGAAGACACCGGCGTTCCAGAGGTATCGCTTGTCGGCGAAGAGGGTGTCGGCCTTGGCCTGATCGGGTTTTTCGAGGAAGCGCTCGAGGCGCAGGGCGCCGTCGCTTTCCTCGCCGGTCTCGAGCCAGCCGTAGCCGGTCTCGGCACGGGTCGGGGCGATGCCGAAGGTGACGATCTGGCCGGCCTCGGCCGCCTGGACACCACCGGCGATGGTTGCACGGAAGGCGGCACCATCGGAGATGGCGTGATCGGAGGGCAAGAGGAGCATGAGCCCGTCGGGATCCTTCTCCAGCACCTGGATGGCAGCGGCGCAGGCGGCGGGAGCGGTGTTGCGGCCCTCTGGCTCGATCAGGATGGCCGAGGGACGCACGCCGATCTCGTCGAGTTGCTCGGTGACGATGAAGCGGAAGGGGTCACCTGTGACGACGAGGGGATCGGCGAAGCCCGCACAGGCAAAGCGCAGGGCAGAGGCCTGGAAGAGGCTGTTGTCGCCCAGGAGATCGGCGAACTGTTTGGGGTAGGACTTGCGCGAGAGGGGCCAGAGCCGGGTGCCGGAGCCACCGCAGAGCAGAACAGGATGGATCATCGGACAATCTCCTCGGGTAAAATGCGTGTTTTCAGCCCTTGTAGGCTGTTCTCCGGCAGAGAACAGCCTCATCGCGGTCGCGGTAGAAGGCGATGTCGGGACGTGTCACCGCGCGGGCACGGGCAATGGAGCGCGTGGGCAGGTGTTTCGAGCCGGATTCGTCGGCGATAACCTCGAACTCGGCGGCCTTGAGCAGGGCCAGGAGCCCGGCGTGGTTGGGCGAGAAGAAGTTGGTGGCATCGCGGTTGAGTTCGCTGCCGGGATAGAACTGCAGTAGCGGCGTCCGGTTGGCCCCCGGGCAGGCCTCGACGAAGGAGCCGAAGGTGCCATCGTCGAGCTGGGCATGGTTGTCGAGGGCGGCGGTCTCCACGAACAGCTCGGCCCCCTCCTTCATCACGCCGCGCACCCGGTCGAGGCCGAGGAGGACATGGCGCAGGTGGTAGATGACACCGAGGCAGAGGACGATGTCGAAGGTGCCGATCTCGTCCGGGGTCATGTGGTAGAGGTTCTGGACGCGCCATTCGACCTTGCTGTCGAGGGCGCGGGCGGCGATGTGGAAGCCGGTGGCGCTGGCATCCACGTGGTCGAGAGCCATGACGGTGGCCCCGCGCCGCTCGCATTCGAAAGAGAAGAAGCCGTCCCAGGCACCGATGTCGAGAACCCGCTTTCCGGTCATGTCCCTGGGCAGGCCGAGGGCGTCGAGATGGGCGAGTTTTTCCGGTGTCTTGTCGATGCCGGGTGTCTCGAAGTCGTCGAAGATCCTGATGCGGTGGAACCAGCGGTGGTCTGCGGCTTCCGCCCGGATGGCGGCAGTATCGATCTGGGACATGGGAGCTCCTGTCAGGTCTGCGAACATCCGAGGCGGTCGTTGTGCCGCTTGCGGGTAAACTTGCGCGGGGTGGGGCTCTGCTCCGCCGGCGGGGCAGGGGAGACCTGCCGGTTCCGGTACTCGGGGGTGGAACGGATGAAGGCGGCCAGGGCCTCGCGGGTCTCGTAGGCCTGGAAGGCGAGCATGTTGTGCTCGGCGGGGGGCCGCCCGAGGAGGTCCTGGAAGGTCTGGGCCACCTCCTGGCGGCGCAGGGTCAGGGCACCAAGAAGGCCGAAGAGGGGCCGGTCATAGAAGCGGAAGGTGGTGACATCGCGGCTGGCATGCACGCCGGCGTTCTGCAGCACCTCGATCTTGCGGTCGGCCACGCGCTGCGCATCGACGCGGGCCACCACGGCGCGCAGGCGGGCAGGATCGGGGACATGCCCCGGGGCGATGTGTCGAACCGCGCGGTCCAGCTGTTCGACAGGCGCCGAGACGAGATCCTCGTAGGGCAGGGGGAGGACGGCCTCGCCCTGGGCGAAGTCGGAGGTGACCCATTTCGAGAGGAAGTCGAGGTAAGGGGTGAAGCGCTCGCTGGCGAAGCGGCGGAAGCTCTCGGGGGTGTCTTCGAGGCCCTCCCGCACGGCGAGTTCGAAGTTGGACACGACCGAGGGCGCGAAGTCACGGTACTGGACCAGGTACCGTTTGCCCGGAAGCTGGGGCATGGCGAGCGCGAAGTCGTGGTTCTTGGTGAAGACCACGCGGTCGGCATGGGCGCAGGGGCTCTGGCGGCAACAGGCTGGGATCGCGGGATCCGTGGGACGCCCGACGTGATGCTCGCAGTAGACGAAGGCCGGGCCGAAGTAGCCTGTGAGCAGGCGCACCAGCAGGTGATGCCCGCTGCGCGGCCAGCTGACGCCCGAGACGTGGGCGAAGGTGACCTGCGGGACCTGGGCCGCCGTGCTCATGCGCTGGCCCTCCAGTCCGTGCCGTCCTCGGGCCCGGTTTCCGGCCCGATCCTCGGGGCGCTGTCGAGGGCTGCGAGGATGTCGCGCATGCGGGCGGCGTAGCGGGCACCGATGACGGCCTCGGAGAACTCGGCCTGGACCTTGCGGCGGGCGGCCTGGGCGCGACGGGCGAGTTCGAGGGGGTCCTCCTTCATGGCGCGCATCTGGCGGGCGGCATGGTCGACGCGCGGCTCGGCCCAGGTCTGGCCGGGCCGCACGAAGATGTAGTCGTCCGGAGTGAGCTGCACGAGATCGTGGTCGACGAGCCAGCAGGTGTCCGGGTCGCAGAACTCCATGTTGCCGGAGAAGCCCGTGGCGAGCACGGGGACGCCGAGGTTCATGGCCTCGAGCATGCCGAACCCCCAGCCCTCGGAGCGGTGCAGCGAGATGTAGGCGTCCGCGCCCTTCTTGAGCTTCAGAACATCGCCGTACTGCAGGGTCTCGTCGATGAGGATGATACGGTGATCCGCCGCGAGCCTCTCGTCGATCGCCTTCCAGATGCGCATCTGGACCGGGTCCTGCACGCGGGTGCGGTTCTGGGTCTTGATGACCAGGCGGACGTCGGGCACGCCCTTGAAGGCCTTGGTGAAGGCCTCGAGGACGCCGAGCGGGTTCTTGCGCTGGACGAAGGAGAAGCTGTCGAAGGTGGTCAGGAAGACGAACTGGCCCTTGGGGATGCCGCTCTTCTCCTCGAGGAAGGCGCGGGCCTTCGCGGGCTCGATCTCGGGCAGGGCTTCGAAGCTCATGCCGACATTGATCACCGGCTTGTCGGTGTGGGGCTGGTAGATCGAGACGCCGTAATCGGAAGAGACCCAGATCTCGTCGAGGAGGTCCATGGCCAGGTGATGGCAGGCGGCGGGACTGTCGAGTTCCCAGTAGAAGTAGCCGATGTTGTAGGCTCCTTCCATGACATCGGGCTGGTAGGCCACCGAGAGGGGGATGGATTCGGCGTTGAGGTGGAAGAGGTTGACGCGGGCGGGCCGGTAATCGGAGACATCACGCTCGGCGTTGAAGCCCTCCGGGGCGGGGTTGTCGAGGCTGAAGTCCACGGTGTTCATCGTGAGGCCTGCATCCCGAGCGAGGGTGTCCTGCAACATGGCAGCGGAGAGCCGGGTGGCCTGGCCGAGGCCGGAGGCCTTCCTGACGGGTCCGATGACCTGGATGTCGACCTTTTCTCCTTCCGGGGCGGGCAGGCGCGCCAGTTCGAGGCGGTGCCCCTCCTCGGTGAAGGTGTTGAACACCAGGGCGTCGAGATCGAAGCCGCGATGGCGCAGCACGGCTGCATAGGTCTTGCGGTCCAGAACGGGCAGGGACAGCCCCAGGCTCTCGCAGAAGCGGGCCAGGGGGGAGGGGGGCTGCGGGAGTGCGGTGGGCGCGCGCAGGCTGCGCAGGGAGAGCGTGCTGCGGGCTTCCTGGGAGGGGGCCGGGGCCAGTGCCGCCTCGCGGGAGGTCTCGGGCAGGTAGCGCAGGAGGTCGGGGCGGGAGATGGCGAGGATCATGAGCGCGCAGGTCAGGTCGCGCCGCCCCGCGCTGGTGTCGAGCGCCAACTCGGCGAACTCGGGGGTCTCCGCGTGCTGGCGGATCATGAACTCGGAGAGGGGCCAGGGCTGTCCCTTGAAGCGCTCGGGCACGTGGGCGAGCGTGGCGATCATGTCCTCGGGGACGAGACAGTCTTCGCAGCCGATGGCCTGCACCTGGTTGATGGCCCACCAGTATGTGGCCCAGGCGACCCAATCCGGGTTGGAGAAATCCATGGTGTGCAGGATGGGGTGAACCTCGAGCAGGAAGGCCCACGCCGCGCGCGAGAGGTGGTGGGGCTGACCTGGCATGATGACCGGCTCGTTCAGCCAGGCGATGGCTTCGGCGGAGAGCGGGACGCGCAGGCCGCGGCGCATGGGGGCGTAGGCGCCGAGGTAGAACTTGTGGAAATGCGCGAGCTCGGCGGGACGGGCGTCCGGATCGAACTGGCTGTCGACGCGGTTCCGGTAGCGGACGAACTCGGTGTAGGCGCACATCGGGGAAGGCAGCGGGCGCGTCGGCTCAAGATAGTTCTGCGATCCGAAGAGCCGCGCAGCCTGCGGGGACAGGCGGTGTGGCACCAGGGGCGGGGGAGGGGCCATGCGGGCGAGGTCGGAGAGCAGGTTCAGGCTGGCATAGAGACGCTTCCTGAGTGCGCTGTCATGGCGAACCGGGTTGGACTGATCGCCATCGCAGAGCTTCTGATGGCCCAGGTGTGTGCTGGTGGAGCCTGCGAGGATGCGCAGTTCGACCGTGCCGCCATTGGCCTCGGCCAGCCGCATGAGTTCGGGGGCGAGCGGCACGGCAAAGCCGTAGCGCCCATCCCCGATGCCGGCGGTCTCCAGGTCCTGGCGGTGGATGTTGGCACTGGTCTCGCAGATGCGGGCGCCCTGCACGAAGACGCCGATGCGCGGACGCAGGCGGGGATCGGCGGGCTTCTGGGCCCAGCCCTGAAGCTCCTGCCCGATCACGCCGTCGACATGCCCCCGGAACCCGCCCAGCTTGCGCTCCAGGCGGGCACGCAGTGCCAGGACCTTGTCAGGCAGCCTGGGCATCAAAATCCGCCTTGGCCATCATGGCGGCGAGGTCACGGACACTGGTCTGTGCCTCCCAGCCAAGGGCATTGCGGGCTTTTGTGGCATCGCCAATGAGCAGCTCGACTTCCGCGGGGCGGTAGAACTTCGGGTTCACCTTCATCACGAGGCGGCCGCTCTTGCGGTCGATGGCAGTCTCCTGCTCGCCTTCGCCGACCCAGTCGAGGTTCATGTCGAGTGCTTCGGCAGCATAGGTGAAGAAGTCGCGGATCGTCGTGGTGACCCCGGTGGCCAGGACGTAGTCATCGGGTTCGTCCTGCTGCAGCATGCGCCACATGCCGTCGACGTAGTCGCCTGCAAAGCCCCAGTCGCGCTTGGAATCCATGTTGCCAAGCTCGACGGCCGCGTTGCCGCCGCGGGCGATGGCGGCGAGGCCGAGCGTGATCTTGCGGGTGACAAACTCCTTCCCGCGCAGCGGGGACTCGTGGTTGAACAGGATGCCGGAGCTGGCGTGCATGCCGAAGCTCTCGCGGTAGTTCATGGTGATGTAGTGACCGTAGACCTTGGCGACGCCATAGGGCGAGCGGGGATAGAGACGGGTGGTCTCGCGCTGTGGCACCTCCTGGACAAGGCCGAACATCTCCGAGGTCGAGGCCTGGTAGAAGCGGGTCTCGGGAGAGACGGTGCGCAGGGTGTCGAGGATGCGCACCACGGCCATGCCATCGACGTCCGCGGTATAGGCAGGCAGGTCCCAGGACGATCCGACGAAGCTCTGGGCCGCGAGGTTGTAGAACTCGTCGGGCTTGAGGTCGCGGATGGTGCGGAAGATGTTGTTTGGCTCGCCGAGGTCGAACTCGTGCAAGTGGATATCGCGGGTGATGCCAAGCAGATCCAGCCGCGTGGTCTCCGGATGAGAAATCCGCCGCACCCCGCCGTGGACTTCGTAGCCTTTGCTCAGAAGAAGCTTGGCGAGGTAAGCACCGTCCTGTCCGGTAATGCCAGTGATGAATGCCGTCTTCATGGTGGGGCCTCCTGTGTCTCGTGCCCCTTGTCTGGCTCAATCATGCTTAAATGCAGGTTAAGCGAGCCACGGTAATTTTAGCGGTGAAGACGTTTTGGCAGAAATGCCCGGACGTACCCGGATCTGCCCGGGGTCAGGCCAGCACGTGCCACAGCCCGTAGAGCGTCACGGCCCACAGCAACAGGGCCATGGGCACGGCAGGCAGAACCCACCAGCCACGGGGAAACCGCTCCTGGTCCTGTTCGGTGCCTTGGAAACAGGCGGGTATCCGGGTGAACAGCATCTGCGCCTCTCATGTCTGCACCGGTGTGCAACCTCGTGAAGATATAAGGATTGGAACGCCGTTTGGATACCCGCTCTGGGGGGGCATTGGGACATTCCGCCTATCCGGCCGGGCAAGGGGACATCCTCCGCGCGGCATGATCCACTGAACGGAGCGCATTCGCCCTCTAACACAAGACGGCATGCAGGCTACAGCAAGCACCGCGCATTCGACAGAGGGCGTGGCGCCTTGAACGTGACGCGCGCGACAAGCAGCGGAACACTCCCCGCAAAAGGCGTTCAGCAGGTGACAGGAACCGGGCCGCGGAACGCGGAAGGCAGCGCGCGGGATGCACTCCGCAGAAGCCGTAAAATCGCCCGAGAGGGGCGATTTTCCACATTGAGTACAATCCCTTATCTCCGACTCCACTTGCGTTGGGAGTCGGCGGGCTTGTACGAAGTTGGCAAGAAATAGGAACGTATACTTCACATGCCCAAAGCCCGACGCCTGACCGATCAGGAGCGCTCAACGATCGTTCGAGAGCGGGCCAAGGGCGTTGCTGCGAGCGATCTCGCCGCGCGCTTCACGGTGAGCCCCAAGACGATCTACAACGTCCTCAGTCACGGTCGTTCGATGAAGTCGGCCAACAAAAGCCGGTTGCGCGTTCTGACGATGCGCGTGTCAGAGCCAGACCCGCGCCGGTTCGACGCGGCGCTTTCGCGGCGTGGGATTGCGCAGCCTCGGCGCGGCGCTCAACCGGGTCGGCAACAACGTGAACCAGGTTGCGCGGCGTCTGAACGAGGCCAGGGTGCCGGGCGAGAGACCGTCGTATCCGGCCTCAAGTCACCACGACGTCCGCGCCCTTGCGGGGCTGGTCTTCGATCTGGCCGACCAGGTCCAGGAGATGTCGTGAGCGCGGCGCAGTGTGCTGGACCTTGAGATCACCCATGCCTTGGCTGGCCTTGCCGCGAGGGACGCTGATGGCGAGCCGTAACGCCCTTCGGGGCATCGACCTGGCGCTTCGCGATCGCGGTTGGAGCCGGGGGACCTTGCTGATGTTCAGAACCATATGGCCAAGGCCTGACAGCCGAGGGCCACATCCCCGGTCACAGCGTGTGCATATAGATGACACATGCTGTAGAATGACCATATCCTGTGCCAAAGCCGATTGTAGGTGAGCCAGGTTGCAGGCATGATGTTTGCGATTTCGGGGGGCGCATGAAGTGCGGGCAGTCCTGGCCCTCGTGACACGAGGTGTCGGCGGGTGATTTCGTTCTGACAGTCTCCACACACCCCCAAAGAGACCACGGGAGAAGTTACCAGGCTTCCCCCCAAGAGGACGCGCAGATGGCAGGTAACGGGCGATCATCCATGAGACAGTCGAAACTCGGCTCACGCCGCCTGGCGGGCCTTGCGCCGCACCTGCTGGTGGCATTGGCCGCCGTCTCAAGCCTGTCGAGCGCCACGCCCCTGTTGGCACAAAGCGAGAGCGTCGCTGTCGGTGACCTCTCCGTACCCCTGAGCCGGCAGCGCCAGCACGAAGGCCTGCTCATGGTGGATTACCAGCAGATCAACGTTCCTGGCATTGAAGATATCGATCTGCTTGGCACCCACGCCATGTTGCGCGTGAATGACTGGGCCTACCTGGGGCTCGGGGGATACTTCCCGCTGGCACAGGGGGAGTACGGTGGCTTCATGGCCCTCGGGGGCATCGTTCATGCGCAGACCAACATCACGGACCGGATCTTCGTGAATGCAGGCCTGTCGTTCGGCGGTGGTGGTGGGGGCCTCAGCATCGCTCAGAGCCGCCAGTTGTCCGGAACCGGGGGCTACCTGCGCACCTATGCAGGCCTGGGCTACCAGTTCGACGGGTATGCACTTGGTCTCACCTACTCGAGCATGGAGTTCAAGGACTCCCTGATCGACGATGACCAACTGAGCATCTTTTTCCAGAAGGACTTCGGCTATCGCACGGGGTCTTACGACAAGCAAAATACCGGCCTGTCTTTCCTGCCGGCCTCCGAACTGCAGGGCCATGGGGCCATGCTGTCCTTCGGTCTCGACAACTATCACCAGATCAACCCGCAAGGCAGCTACAAGGGGGACATCCACGCCGCCGACCTGCAGTACAGCAACTTCGGCCCGCGCGGCGGCTATTGGTACGTGGCAGCCGCTGCGGGCTACGAGGGGCTGCCACTCTATAACCAGTTCATCGCGGGCGCAGGCAAGCGTTTTGCCCTCTCGGAACGGGTCAACCTCTATGCCCAGGTCGGGGCCGGGTCAGGCGGTTACGCGCCTTCGCTGATCGAAACGGGGTCCGGCCTGCTGGTCTACCCCAAGGTGTCCGCCGAGTACCGCCTGAACAACACCACCGGCGTCGCACTCACCGCAGGATACCTGATGTCCGTGGACGGCTCCTCGCGCAACGCGACCGTCGGCATCGCGTTGAACCGCCACTTCGGCAACCCTGCCGCCGAGAACCGCCGGGGGAATATCATCTCCGGGCGCTTCAAGGGCTATCGGTTCAGCGTCGCGAACGAGACCGTCACCGACGTGAGCTATCTCGACGTCAAACGCGACGACTTCAACATGATGACCTTGCAGCTGGACAAGTCGCTGGGCGATCACTTCTACATGCCAGGTCGCATCGCGATCGCTTACGAAGACTATCGCAGCTACCCCGGCAACGGGGAGATCTCCCTCGGCCTCGGGGTTCAGAGCCGATACCTTTCCGGCGACAGGATGCAATTCTTCGGCGAGGTCCAGCTGGGTGCCAATGTCGAAGGCCCGATCGTGCGTCCGGCTGTCGGCGTGGAGCTGGCCGTGAACGAGAATGTCGCTCTACGGGCCTCCGTCGCCCAGGCCTATGGCCGGGACTACGAGGCGAGCAGTATCAGCCTTGGTCTTACCAGCCGGTTTTCGCTTCTGGAGTTCTGACGTCTCGGCCGACCCCAGAGAGCTGAGCAGCCGGGACAGGTGGAATGTTCTCTCAACAGCGGCACGAGGATCCCAAAGAGGACGCCTTGTTCTGCTTGATCTCAGGTACTTGTGCATTCAGCACTGTGCATGTCGCAGAACACGTTAAGCCGTTGGCGCGTGGCATGATCCGCTGAACGGATCCCACTCGCCCTCTAACACAAGACGGCATGCAGGCTACAGCAAGCACCGCGCATTCGACAGAGGGCGTGGCGCATTGAACGTGACGCGTGCGACAAACAGCAGAACACTTCCCGCAGAAGCCGTCAAATCGCCCCTGCAGGACGATGTTCCAAATTGATTGCAAGCCCTTGGGGCCGTCTCCACTTGCGTTGGGAGACGGCGGACTTTTACGAAATTGGCAAGAAACAGGAACGTTAACTTCAAAATGCCCGACGCCTGACCGACGACGCGCGCTTCAGGACTGTCAATCGGCACTGATCCTTGACCCGTGGGCCGCGATGCCGGGTTGCAGCCCAGCCGGTGTTCGGCGACACGGGGGAAGGACGGTCATCTCCCCGGAAAGGCAGGCTCTGGATGAAACGGATCTTCATCACCGGCACAGCCGGCTTCATCGGCTATCACCTGGCGCAGCTCTTGCTGGACGAGGGCCACACCGTGGCGGGCTTCGACGGCATGACTGATTACTACGACGTCACGTTGAAGCAGCGCCGCCACGCAATGCTGCTGCAATCGGGCGGCTTCACCGCCACGGAGGCGATGCTGGAGGACCGCGCCGCGCTGGACGCCGCGGTGGATGCGTTTGCGCCCGACGTGATCGTGCACCTGGCCGGGCAGGCGGGGGTGCGCTATAGCTTGGAAAACCCGCGCGCCTATGTCGATGCCAACCTGGTGGGCACCTTCAACGTGATGGAGGCGGCGCGGCGACACGCGGTGGGGCACCTGATGATGGCATCGACGTCATCCGTCTACGGCGCGAACACCGAGATGCCATTCCGCGAGACCGACAAGGCCGACACGCCGATGACGATCTATGCCGCGACGAAGAAGGCCACCGAAGCCATGGGCCATTCCTACGCGCATCTTTATGACCTGCCGGTCACCATGTTCCGCTTCTTCACCGTCTACGGACCCTGGGGACGGCCGGACATGGCGCTGTTCAAGTTCGTGAAGGCGACGCTGGAGGGGCAGCCGATCGACGTCTACAACCATGGCGAGATGTACCGTGACTTCACCTATGTCGAGGACCTGGTCCGCGCCATCCGCCTGCTGATGGAGGGCGCGGTGCCGACAAGGGCTGAGGACGGGGTGGTTCCGGAGGGCGACAGCTTGTCGCCCGTCGCGCCTTTCCGGGTGGTGAACATCGGCAATTCCAAATCCGAACGCCTGATGGATTTCATCGAGGCGATCGAGGCGGCGCTGGGGCAGAAGACGACGCGCAACCTGATGGATATCCAGCCTGGCGATGTGCCGGCAACCTGGGCGGATGCCTCGCTGCTGGAACGCCTGACCGGGTACAGGCCGCATACCGACATCCGCGAGGGTGTCGCGCGCTTCGTGGCCTGGTACCGGGAGTATTACGGGGTCTGAGGCCCCATGTTCGGCTGATTGCGGCGATCCGCGAGAGCATCGACGCCCGGTCCACGCCACCACGCGTCCTCGTCGGGCTCTTTCGCAGGTCGGTGATGGCGTCCCCGGTCAGGCGCCTGCGCGGCGCGCGACGACAGCAAGGGTGCGCAGGAAGATCCACGCGTCGAGACGGAAGCCGGCATTGGCGATGTAGTAGAGATCGGCGCGGACCTTGCGGCGGGTGGCCTCGACCCCTTCGATGTAACCCAGCTCGGTCTGCGCCAGGCCGCTGATGCCGGGGCGGACGCTGTGACGCTCGCGGTAGCCTGGGACCTGCTCGAGGAACTCGACGGCGTGGTCGTAGTAGTCCGGGCGCGGCCCGATCAGGCTCATGTCGCCCTTCAGGACGTTGAGGGTTTGCGGCAGCTCGTCGATGCGCGACTTGCGGAGGAAGGCGCCGAGGGGGGTGATCCGGTCGGCTTCCAGGGGATCGTTGGCGGAACGCTGCACCTTGGGAGCATCGGTCATCGAGCGGAACTTGAGCGCGGTGAATGGTTTGCAATCCCGGCCCATGCGGGTCTGCGTGTAGAGCAACCGACCCTTGTTGTGGAACGGGTTCAGGGCCAGCAGGCACAGGGCGACACAGAGGGTTGGAGGCAACAGGAGCAGGCAGGCGATGATGTCGAAGCTGCGCTTTGCGATGGGAAACACCCGACGACGTGGTGCTGAAACAACCGGCGCACCCCCACCCATGGACAACGGGACGTCATCCAACATGGTCTGATCAAACATGAATTCCCCCAACCCTCGGAGCCATTCCAAGAGTGGCTCCATACCTTCAAAAAAGCTTGTTTTCTATGCAGGGAGTCCCCTCCCACGTCAACAATACGCCCCAATGCACAGAAGGTCAGCAGAATATTCGCCTGCAGCAATCGCGAGCGCGGTTTTGCCCAAAATTGCGGCAGGGGATGCGCAGGCTTCGGGGATCAGGACAAGACCTGGAGATCCGCCAACGGTGTTCCGTTGGCTTCGATCCATGCGCGACGCTCTGCGATGGCGGCCGCGTTCTCTTGAGCCCACGCCTCGGTCCTTGCCAGGCGGAAAGCCTCTGCGGTCGTCAGAGGGCTGTCGGTGCGCTGCGTTGCTTCTTCAACCTGATGCATTCCATGTGCATCCGGAACATACACACTCAAAGTGCCAAAGTGCGCCGCACCAAGAGGCTTCCTGTCGGGCAGGGGATCAGCGACTGCTGCTCGCTTCCATTCAAACTTAGGCACGGCACTTGACATCGATAGGGCGCGGGCGCCGCGCATCACTTGATCATGTGGCTGGGGTGGGTGGAGGTCTGTGCGGGCATGAGGTGTATTTCAATTGAGATACGATCAAGCGGTTTTCCGAGTGACATGCTTTTGGATGTCTTGTCCGTAAGGGGATCGTTCACCGGACACATGACAGTTCACTTCCGGCGCTCCGGAAAACCTGTCCGGAATCCGTCTCATATGAGCAGTACGATTTGATTTGCATAAGCGGGGGGCTATTCGTACAGTTTCGCCATGACCGTCACAAAAATCGGCTACGCCCGCTGCTCCACCGACCGCCAGGACCTCACCGCCCAACGCGAGGCCCTTCTGAACCTGGGCGTGCAGGAGGATCGCATCTACACGGACCACGGCCTGACCGGGACCAATCGCGCGCGTCCGGGACTGGACCAGGCCCTGGCCGCCACAAGGGCAGGGGACGTCTTCGTCGTCCCGAAGCTCGACCGCCTCGCCCGCTCGGTGCCGGACGCCCGGGCCATCGCGGCACAGCTCGAGACCAAGGGCGTAACACTTGCTCTTGGGGCGACGATCTATGATCCGGCGGACCCGATGGGGAAGATGTTCTTCAACATCCTCGCAACCTTCGCCGAGTTCGAGACCGACCTGCTGCGCATGCGGACCCGCGAAGGCATGGCCGTGGCCCGGGCCAAGGGGCGCCTGCGCGGCAAGCAGCCAAAGCTCTCGGAAAAGCAGCAGCGCGAGCTGTGCCGGATGCATGGCACGGGCGAGTACTCCATCAGTGACCTGGCCGAGCTGTTCAGCGTCTCCCGGCCGACGATCTATCGTGCGCTAAAGCGGGCCGCCGCCGAGGAAGCCTCGACAGGCTGAGCCTTATTGCCGGGGACTCATTCGCTGTTGGCCTCTGTAGGCGTGTCATCCTTCAACATCGCGATGAGCGCGCGCAGCCGTGCCGGCAACAGGCGGAAGGTGGGGTAGACGGCAAGCATCTGGCGGGACATGGGCTCTGCTTCCATGACCTCCAGAGGCACGACATCGCCCGTCGCCATCTCCCGTGGCAGCATTGCGACGCCAAGGTCGCGCGCGACAGCGGCCGCCACGACGTCCAGGTCGTCGAACTCGTGCACCGGATTCTTTGGCGAGAGATGTTCCCCGCTGTCCAGTATCCAGCTCTGGTGCGAAGTGATTGCCGGGAGGGAGAGGAAACGCTGTGCTTTGACCCGCTCCCCCATCCCGTGGCGCTCCATGAAGCCGCGCCCTGCGCAGAAACAATAGGGCACCGACCACAGGGGAATTGCTTTCATCTCGGGATCGCGCAGCGGTCCCAGCATGAGGGCCAGGTCGATGTTGTCGCGCGAAAAGCTCAGGCCCCGTTCCGTCGTTGTCAGCTCGAGTTTCACGCTAGGGTACTGCACGGCAAAGTCGAGCAGCCGCGGCGCGATCATGGTGCGCGCCGCGAAGGCTGGCGCAGTGATGCGGATCCTTCCAGGCCAGCCTGGCTCCACCAGGTGGATGGCTTGCAACAGGTCATCCAGCGGACCCCGGCACAGATCGAGGAGACGCCGTCCTTCTTCCGTCAACCCAACTTTCCGGGTGCTGCGCTCGAAGAGCGTGGCGCCCACCTGCTTCTCCAGGCTTGCTACCTTCCGACTGGTGTAGCCCCTCGAGGTTCCGAGGTCTCGCGCAGCTTCCGAGAAGCTCAAGTACTGCGACGTCGCGATAAACACCGTCAGATCATTTATGATCTCGAGCTTTTCTTCGCTCAACTCGGGTTGGGTGTCTTTCGTGGTCATGGGGCTCCTGGAGGCGAGGGGGTGATCCGTTGCAGGTGCCATTAAACCGTAAACCGCGCCGAAGGCCACAGCCCCTGCGTGTGCTCAGGCTCCAGCGTCCCCTCATTCATGGGACAGCCTTCGTTATCCCGCTATCCTTGAGGGGGGCGGTGCAGGCGACCTACTGCACCAGTGATGAGCGCGCCATGCTGGGCCGCCACATGTGCGACCAGAGCCGGATCCGGGCCGGCACAAACCTGCGTCCGCCAAGCCTCGGGCGCTCCGTTGGTCCAGCGATGAGGCGTAGAGCGCCAACCTGCAAATCTCCTCTTCGACGGAGGGACCGGCAAGGGGCAGGGCACGTTCAAATAGGTTTAATGCATTATGAATAAATCGAATTTTACTCAACTGAGGCGCGAAGGTGCAATGCTATCTTAACCATGCGCGCAACAACCCTTGGCTGTAAATTCGCCAGGGGATGATCAATGATCCGATTTGCCTACGCCAACGAGTTGCCTGCAGACAGCCCTCTCGTTCGTTCCATGTTCCGGGACCGAGCCATTCAGTTTCACGACCGCCTGAAGTGGGACGTTTCCGTCGATAGCAACGGTCAGGAACGTGACCAGTATGATGCTCTGAACCCGCTCTATGTCATCTGGGAACGAGACGACGGGCTGCATGGCGGCTCCATGCGGTTCCTGCCCACAATGGGCCGCTGCATGATCAACGAACATTTCCTGCACATCACCGGTGGGCGCAAAATTGAAGATCACGGCACGTGGGAATGCACGCGCTTCTGCCTGGCACCGGACAGCAAAGGCAAGGTTGCCGCTGCTTTGATGCTGGCAGGAGGAGAGTTGATGCAAGAACTTCACGTGGAGAGGTTCGTCGGCGTGTTCGATGCGCGCATGGTCCGCATCTACAGCCGTATCGGCGCGGCACCGGAGGTCCTCGGATCCGTCGGTCGAGGGAAAGAGCAGATCAGCGTCGGGCTTTGGTCGTTCTCTGACCCCCTGAAGCACGCCGTGGCCCAGAGCGCAGGCGTATCGCTCGAGCAGTCGAAAAACTGGTTCCACACATCCACTTGCTGGAAGCATCATCACATGCCATTGGCGGCATAAAAGCAGCAGGGGCCGTATGCAATCGGCCCCTGCACACCTTCTGTTAACCTACTTCTGGTACGCCAAACGGGCGTTTTCCAGGGGGGACATACAAGTGGTGAGCCATGACTGGATCATCGGCGTGCTGACCGATATCGAGGCGTACGCCTCTGAAAACGGGTTGAACAAGACCTTTGACGCGGTCCCCCAGTTGCGTCTCATCGTCGACAAGGAGTTAGGGGCCATCCGCCAGGCTCTTCGCGCAGTAGAGCTTGCGGAAGAACAACCGACGTTTCGTGTCATACAAGGCGGAGCGAACCTGCCAGACTAATGCAGTTTCTCGGGTCCATCTTTGGGCCGCCAAACCTCAAGTAGAACTTCCTGGACTTTCAAACGGTTGAAGGGCGACACCTGCCTCGAACCAAGCGCAACCTTGATCAGTACCAGTTCACGAACTGACAAGAAGTGCCTGAAGCGGTTCAACCCGTAGCAATCAGTGTCACTCTGGGCGCCCAAGTGTCGATCCTCCTTCTGAGTGGCGCAAGGTTAGCGCAATACAACTTAACGAAGTGCTAACATCCATGCCGCGATGTGGCTATTGATCTGGCCCACGGCTTGCCTCGTCGGGTCAAAGGGCAGGTCAGCATCCAGGATGCCTCGCGCCTCCGAAGCTGTGAACCCCTCTGCAGCCTGCCGTCTCTCACTTCCGGGATCACGAATTTTGAAGCGGCATGTCGTTGGCAGCCCTTGGGACTCACCCCCAGAGAGACCGCGCGATCAGCGCCAGGGGCAGGAGCATCATCACCCACCCGAGCACCAGCATGGCCGTGTCTCGAACACGTGCCAGCCGCGGCTTGGGTGGATGATTGCAGTTTGCGGGTCGCATTGGCTTGATGAGTTTATTGGGCGCTGCTCACACCATCTACGACTTCAGCGCGGCGCGATTAAGGCGGAGTGAATGCATGTCTGAACCGCTGGTCCGATTGCTGAAAACTCTCCGGGACACGGGGCTTTGGACCGGCCGGAAGCAGCATCCCGGAGCGAGTCCCCCCGGGCACGCTGCGCACCCGTCTCCACAGCAGCCTTCGCTCCCACGCCCGGAGAATAATTCCCGGTGGGGCGACGTGATCGGAGGATAACACGCCAAGGTGACCTGCTTTTGCGCCTGCACGTTGTTCTCGGGCAACAAAAGTCCCCAGCTGCGCCACATTCGCGCGATGGACGATTTGTTTCCCGCACGGCATCAACTACAACATGTGCTAACAAATCGAGGGTGGGGTTATGACCTTTAAATCTTGCATACTGGCATCTGTCGCCACGGCTCTGGTCGCGTTCCCGTCGATCACGCTGGCGCAATCCTGGAACAACGCTGACGCCGCAAGCCAGCCGGAATACAGCACTGGACAGGCCCCGAAGGCCTTCCCGAGCATCGTCGGCATTCCGAGCGCGTTTCCTGCGCCGCAGAACTCCGGTTTCGTCGGATTCACCGTTGCGGCTCCCCGCGGGGGCGGCAAGGCGAAACCCAATCGTGACAACGCGGATGGTGACCTCGGTATCGGCTACACCGTCGGCAACCCGATCGACAACATCAGCGTCACTGGCACGCTCGTCATCAGTGACATTCAACCGTTTGGCAAGGCAGGCTCCTTCTATTTCGATTTTGCCCGCGCCCTGCACGTGGGTGAGCGTTCGCTGACCTTCGGTGGCATCACCGCAGGCAACGTCGGTGCCTGGGGCTCGGCAAAGACCCGTCCGGAAACCTACTCGGCCTACGTCTCTCACCTGACCAGCTTCCAGACCTCCGGCGGTGAAATCCCCGTACAGGTCACCGTCGGCTATGGCGACCAGACCACCTTCTCCAGCAACGGGGCAACCGTCGGTGAAGGCCTCTTCTACGGTCTGGGTCTCGGCGTCACCGAAACCGTCGCCGTCAGCCTCTCTGGCACCAAGAACCAGGTCAACGTCGGCACCAGCTTCGGCGTCAAAGCCCTCCCGGAATGGGGCGGCTCCATCGGCATCTTCGACGTGGGCCAATCGGTCAACCGCCGCCAGTACGCCATCAGCATCTCGCGCAGCTTCTGAACGACCACCGCTACTCACGAAACATCAACGCCTGCCGCAGGACACTCCCGCAGCAGGCGTTTTTTGTCACCTCAGCCTGATCGTCAGCGCTTGTACATCATGTAGACACGGCGTGCGTAGCTGCTGCTCGGACCCTGCGGCCGCGTGAACTGCGAGCGCGAGTTGTTCGCCGCGTTCTGCGTCGCAATCGTCGCGCGGGAATTGGCAGGAAGCGTGCTCGGCACGTTTTCCTTGCCCGCATACATCGGCGGCGCGTTCAGCGTCGTGGGCCCGCCTGCATGGGCCGCGCCCGCAATCAAAACTGCAGACAGGATCGTCGTCAAAGTCTTCATTCGCATGGGGTCGTTCCTTCGGTTGGTGCTGCTCGAAAGACCGCTCCAAACCGGCTTCACTCAACCACCGGCAGCCAGAGCGGGCTGCACTCAAACCCATAAACACCAACCCCTAAATCCAACCTAAAATCAGATGGAAGGACAACGATCAGAGCAGAAATCAAAAGAAAAGTTGAATTGAGCTTTCTGGAAAACTGCGTCTACATGTGTGCTGGGGGTGCTATTTCGGAGCGCCTTCTGACCGCAAAGAAAGTTTTGTGCTTGAGGCGACAATGCTTTCTCGTCCTTTCGTAAGCGCATCGATCGCCTTCAACCCCTTCAGGATGTGGCCTAAGTTGTCCACTGGAACCATGTTCGGGCCGTCGCTCGGCGCGCTGTCGGGCGCCTCGTGAGTTTCCATGAACACCGCGGCACAGCCAACAGCTAGCGCCGCGCGAGCCAAAGGCTCGACATACTCACGCTTGCCGCCAGAAGACTTGCCCATCCCGCCAGGCATCTGCACCGAATGGGTTGCGTCCATGACCACCGGGTAGCCGGTCTGGGCCATGATCGGCAAGGCTCGGAAGTCGCTCACCAGCATGTTGTAGCCAAAGGACGTGCCGCGCTCGCACAGCATGATCCGCGTGTTGCCCGTGCTGGCGATCTTATCCGCGACATTACCCATGTCGTGCGGGGCCAGGAACTGCCCCTTCTTGACGTTGATGGCAGCGCCGGTTTCACCCGCCGCCAGCAGCAGGTCGGTCTGGCGACACAGGAAGGCGGGGATCTGCAGCACGTCCACCACCTCGGCCACGGGGGCGCATTGGGTTTCCGAATGCACGTCGGTCAGCACGGGGACGCCGAATTCGGCCTTGATGGTCGAGAGGATGCGAAGCCCCTCGTCCATGCCAAGACCGCGCTTGCCCTCGAGGCTGGAGCGGTTGGCCTTGTCGTAGCTCGCCTTGAAGATCCAGCGGATGCCCACACCCTCGGCGGCCTCGGCGATCTTCTCCGCCAGCATCCGGCCATGATCGAGCGATTCAAGCTGGCACGGACCCGCGATCAGCACGAAGGGCTGCGCGTTCGATATGGCGATATCGCCATTTTGGGCCGGAATGGTGACTGTTTTCATCTCCGGGCTCATGCGATGCCCTCCTTCTTCAGCACGCCCTCGATGCGGGCGACGTCGACAGGGTTGTTGAGTTCCCAGAACACACGGTCGCGGCCCTCGACCGGGACGCAGGTCACTGGCGCGCCGTTTTCAAGGAAGCGCAGCTGTTCCAGCCCCTCGGCGCGCTCGATGGGGCCTTCCTCCCAGCCCATGTAGGCCTCAAGCGCGGCGGGACGGTAGGCGTAGACGCCGACATGATGCCAGACCTCGGGCGGCGTTTCGAGGTTGCCGACATACGGCAGCACTTCCTTGGAGAAGTAGATCGCCGTGCCGTCGCGCCGCATCACCGCCGTGGTGCCACCGACGCGGCCCGCGTGGCGGTCACTGACGAAGTTCGACAGCGTGTCATGGTCGCATTTCAGCACTGGGGTGGCCATCTGCACGGCGGGATCATCCATGGCGGCGATCAGGGCTTCGACGAACCAGGGCGGCGTCAGGGGCGCGTCGCCTTGGAGGTTGACCACCACCTGCGGTTCGCTGGGAAGTTGCGCCACCCCTTCGGCACAGCGTTCCGTGCCGTTGCGCGCGCGTTCCGAGGTCATCAGCACCTCGGCACCAAAGGCCCGCGCGGCATCGCGAATGCGGTCGTCATCGGTCAGGACATAGACAGCGTCGGCCCCGGCGACGGATTTCGCTGCTTCCCAGCTGCGCTGGATGAGAGATTTCTCGTGGCCCGTCGAGCCCTTGAGCCCCACCAGCGGCTTGCCGGGGTAGCGGGTCGATGCGTAGCGGGCGGGGATGAAGATCACGGTCTGCATGGGAGGAATCCTTCAGGCAGGAAATCAGGCCACGCCCGCGCGCAGCGCGTCGTGGATGTGGATGAGGCCGGTGAGCCGGTCGCCCTCGGCGACCAGCAGAACAGTGCGTTTCTTCTCGTTCATTATTCCCAGCGCCTCGACCAGCAGGGTGTCGGGCGTGGTGGTGAGCGGGTTGGGGGTGGCGACTTCACCGGCGGTGCGGTCCATCAGGCCGGACATGTTGCGCCGCAAGTCGCCGTCGGTGATGATGCCGCTCAATCGACCCTGTTCCACCACGATCGCCACGCCAAAGCCCTTGGCGGACATGGTCAGCAGGACCTCGGACATCTGCGTTTCCGGGGCCACGACGGGCAGTTCCTCGCCCTTGTGCATGACGGCCGCGACGCGCAGGAGCTGCGCGCCCAGCGTACCGCCGGGGTGGAAGGCGGCAAAGTGCGCCCGGTCAAAACCGCGGTGCTGCATCATCGCCACCGCCAGCGCATCGCCCAAGGCCATGGTCATGGTGGTCGAGGTCGTGGGGGCCATGCCGATGGCGCAGGCCTCGGGCGCATCGGGCATCAGCAGCAGGTAGTCTGCGGCCTGCGCCAGTATGCTGTCGCGGCGCCGTGTTATGGCCACCAGCGGAACCGAGAACCGCGCGCAATGGGCGATCATGTCGGCCAGTTCGCGCGTCTCGCCCGAGTTCGAGATCAGGATCACCGCGTCATGCGGCGTGATCATGCCCAGGTCGCCATGAGACGCTTCGCCGGGGTGGACGCATTGCGCGGGCGACCCGGTCGAGGCGAAGGTGGCCGCCATCTTGGCTGCGACATGGCCCGACTTGCCCATGCCCGACACGATGATGCGCCCCTTCACTCCCAGCAGCATGGTCAGGGCCGGTTCGAAATCGACGGGCAACTCGCTGGCCAGCCGGGTCAGTGCGGCAGCCTCGGTGCTCAGCACCTCGCGGGCGATCTGGATGGGAATGGAGGACATGGAGCGCCTATATTCTACTCTGTCGCCCGTGCATAGCCGGGGCGGGCGGACTTGTCCAACGGGGGTGAAGCGACGGGGAGCCGGACGGTTACTCTTCCTTCACTTGTCTTGCCCTAGAACTTGGTTAACAACCCGTCGGGGATCGCAGAAGGAGACCGAGATGGCACCGAAATTCGGGACGAGCGGGCTGCGTGGCCTGGTGGTGGACCTGACCGAAGCGCTGGTCACCGATTACACCCGGGCCTTTCTCGCCGCCTGCTCGCATGGCGGGGCAGTGCATGTGGGGCGTGACCTGCGGCCCTCTTCGCCGCAGATCGCGGACTGGGTGATCGCGGCGGTGCGGGATGCAGGATTGACAGCTGTCAATTGTGGTGCCCTGCCGACCCCGGCGCTGGCGCTGTCCTCGCTGAATGCGAGCTGCGCGGCTGTCATGGTGACCGGCAGCCATATCCCCGCAGACCGCAACGGGCTGAAGTTCTACGTGCCCTCGGGCGAGATTTCGAAGGCGGACGAGACCGCCATCGGGGCCGCGCTGGGGCGGGGGCCGCAGGGACTTTCGGGCGGAATAGAGACGAAACAAGCGCTGGACGACTACTTGGCGCGCTATATCCGTGCCTATGGTCGGGCGCTTGAGGGGGTGGTGGTGGGCGTCTACCAGCACAGTTCCGTGGCGCGCGACGCGATGGTGCAGGTCTTCGAAGGGCTGGGGGCGCGGGTCGTGTCGATTGCCCGCTCCGAGACCTTCATTCCCGTGGATACCGAGGCGCTGGACCCCGAGACTCAGGCGCTGTTCGCAGGATGGTTCGCGGAACACGGGCTGGATGTGCTGATGTCCACTGACGGCGACGCCGACCGTCCCAT
Organism: Sagittula sp. S175; assembly: GCF_049800975.1. NCBI lineage: Bacteria > Pseudomonadati > Pseudomonadota > Alphaproteobacteria > Rhodobacterales > Roseobacteraceae > Sagittula > Sagittula sp. S175. Next base: position 50,578 of record NZ_JBNAGB010000021.1, on the reverse strand, counting down.
GGTGGTCGATGACAAGGCCCGTGTGGTGCCGGGGGATGTGCTGGGCGCATTGACGGCGCGGGGGCTGGGGGCGCGGGTGATCTGCACCCCGGTGTCGTCCAACACGATGGTATCGCAGATGGGGTTCGACCGGGTCACCCTGACGAAGATCGGCTCGCCTTACGTGATCGCGGCGATGGAAGAGGCGCTGGCCGCAGATCCGCAGGCCCACGTCGTGGGCTACGAGGCCAATGGTGGCTTCCTGCTGGGGTTCGAGGCCCAAGGCCCGCAGGGGCTGCTGCTCCCCCTGATGACCCGCGACTGCCTGCTGCCGATGATCGCCCCGCTGGCTGCGGCGCGGGCGGAGGGCGTCACCCTGTCGGCCTTGGTGGACGCGCTGCCGCCGCGTTTCACCGCCGCCGACCGCCTGCAGGGGATCGAGACGGAGAAATCGAAGGCCTTCCTCGCGGAACTATCTGCCTTCGCCGATGCACGAGCAGCATTTTTCGGTGAAACAGAGACTGTTCTGGACCAGGCGGACGGGCTGCGCGCGACCTTCGCGGATGGTTATGTGATACACCTGCGACCCTCGGGCAATGCGCCGGAGTTCCGCTGCTACGCGGAATCCGACAGCCGCGAGGCGGCCATGGCGCTGATGCGCGCCACGCTGGAGAAGGTACAAGCCCGGCTGGGCTAGGGCAGGCGAAGTCTTGCAAAGACTTCGGTCGGGAAACTTTTGAAGTTTCCGGCGTCCCGTTCAGCGCAGCCCGTTCTTCGCGATGAATACCGACAGCTCCGACACGGCGGCCGATCGCGCTGCGGCAATCTGGGCCGGGCCGGGCTTTTCGCCGGGGATCGCGGTCTCGATCTCGAAGGTCTTGGCGCGGTCGGGGCCGCCTTCTTCGGGCGCGACAAAGACCTGCCCGGCGATGCGGAATGTGCCGCGTTCCGTGGCGTAGAAATCCTGCACGCGCACGTCGACCTTCACATCCGGGTAGTCGCGGAAGGGCCAGGGCTCGGGTGCCACCAGTCGGCCCGTGATGGCGTCGAGGTCGCGCGCTACCTGCAAGGTCACGGCGCGGCTGGGTTCATCCGCCCAGAGCGGGCCGAGGGGCAGGATTGCGCCGCTGGCGTTGCGTGTGTGGATTTCCTCGCCCTGCGCGTAGACCGGCAGGGTGACGGCAGCCACCTCGATCCGGGCATAGCGGGTCGAGACCTTTTCGAAGGCCGCCACAGGGGGCGCATCGAAGCGGGGTTCGGTCTTGCCACAGGCGAGCAGGGCGAGGGGCAGCAGGAGGTATGCGTACTTCATGTCTTTAACGTCCCGTAATCAGGGAATTGGGATTGCGCGCGATCTGGCGGGCGAGGCGATCGATGGACTTCGCCGCCTCGTCCAGCTGGCGGATCGCGCCCGACAGGTCACGCCCGAAGTCGGATTGCGCGTTGTAGCCGGAGATGGTCACGCCAGCCTGATCGGCCACGATGCGCAGCTTGTCCGACAGGGCGGGCAGCGAGCGGCTGGCTTCGGCCACGGCCTCGGCGGCCTCGCGGGCCGAGGCGAGCGTGGCATTGGCATTGGCGACGATGCCGCCCCGGCGCAGTTCCTCCAGCGTCAGGCGCAGTTCCGACAGGGCCGCGTTAACCTCGGCGGGCAATTGCCGCGTGCTGTCCTGATCGACCAGCTTTTCGACGGAATCGAGCAAGGTTCGAGCCTGATCCGCCAGCTCGTCGAGCGACAGCTGTTCCGCGTCCGACAGCACCGCGCTGGCCTGATCGGCCAGACCCGGCAGACGGTCGGCGGTGGTGCCAAGGCTCGTCACCAAGTCGTACACCTGGGTCATGATCGCCTTCTGCTGCGCCTCCTCCAGAAGGCTGTTCAGCGTGTCCGAGGCCTCGGTCAGATTGGTGGCGAGGTCGCCCACCTGTCCCGGAAGGGCCGTGAATTCCGGACTGGAGACGACCTGCCGCAGCCCGTCCAGCGTGGCGCGCACATCGGCGGGCAGCGCCTTCAGTTCGGGGTCGGTGAGGATGGCATCGGCGTCGTCCAGCAGGGTCGAGACCCGCGTGGTGATGTCCTCCAGCGGTAGGTCTTCGGCCTTTTGCAGCACGGCCCCAGCGCGGTCGGCCAGTTCCGGCAGGCTTTGCGCCGTCGCATCCAGCGAGTCGATCAGGTCGGAGACGGCGGCGATGACGGCCTCGTCCTTCACCTCGCCCAGCAGCGTGTTCAGCGTCTCGGACGCGGTCGTCAGGTTGTCGGCCAGCGCACCCACCTGTGCGGGCAGGGCGGCGACCTCCTCGCTTTCCGCAACGGCGCGGATCGACTCCAGCGTGGCCAGCAGCGCCTCGGGGGCGGCTTGCACTTCCTCCGAGCCGATGACGCCGCGGATGTCGGCCAGCGTGTCGATGACGCCTTGCATGACTTCCTCGACGGGCAGGGCATCGACGCGCTGGATCAACCCTTGGGCGCTGGCGGCCACGTTGGTGACCTCCGACGGCGCGGTAGGCAGTTCCGGATAGGGATCGGCGTTGCGATCGAGGCGGGCGGGGGCGGCATCCTCGACCATCACCAGGTCGATCTTCAGCCCGCCGGTCAGGATCGAGGCATTGGTCAGCCGGGCGCGCAGCCCCTCGTTCACGCGGGCCGAGAGATAGCCCATGAAGGCGGTCTCGCCTGCGCTGGCGTCGATGCCGATGCGGCTGGGGTTGATGCGCACGGTGGCGATCAGGCGGATCTCGTTGTCACCAAAGCGCAGCGGATCGACCACGCCTGAAATCGTCTCGACCTCGCCCAGTTTCAGGCCGCCGAGGCTGACATCGGCCCCGGGGGTGAGCCCGGCGAGGTTCTCGTCGAAGATCATCATCAGCTGCACGGAGCCGCCGTCGCCTTCGAGGAAGAAGTCCTCGCGCGCGGTTTCCTCGTCCGGGTGCAGGGTGAATTCCGCGCCGCTGGCCAGGGGCGTGCCGCCCGAGGACATGGTTTCGAAGGTCACGCCACCCGAGATCAGCGAGGCCAGCGACGAGAAGTCAAGGCTGGCGCCCCCCGCCCCTAGCGAGAAGCTGAAGCCGGAGATGTCCCAGAAGCGCGTGGCCGAGGTGACGAGCTGGGTGTAGGGTTCGAGGACAACCGCCTGGGCAAAGACCTCGAGCCCGTCGGAGGAGACCTCGGTCGGGCCCATGCGGCCCACCTGCACGCCGCGGTACAGAATCGGCGTGCCCTCGGACGGCAGCCCTTCCATCGAGCGCAGCATGAAGGTCACGCCCTTTTCCCCCAACGCCATGAGCGGCGCGTCGGGCGCGCCTTCGAAATGCGTCTCGGTCTCTGTGGGGGTGCCGTCCCAGGCACCGGACAGGTAGACGCCGGAGAGAACCGTATCGAGGCCGGAAACCCCCTGCGCGGTCACCTGCGGGCGCACGATCCAGAAGGTCGCATCGGCATCCACGTAAGGCGCCACATCCTTGTCCAGCCGGATGCCCACCAGCACCTTTTCCAGATCAGAGGAGAAGTTCACGTATTCCACCAACCCCACGGGAATGTCGCGGTAGCGCAGTTCGGTTTCCTGCGGGCGCACGCCATCGGCCTGGGCAAAGGCCACCTCGATCAGCGGCCCGCGCGAGGACCAGTTCTGCCAGGCGACGCCAAGCGCAGCCAGCACCGCCAAGAGCGGGATCAGCCAGACCAGCGAGAGGCTGGAAAACCCGCCGCGCGTGGCCGGTTCGATGGGAACAGCCCGGGGCGATCCGGGCTGGGAGGGGGTGTCGTTCATGAAACTTCCGGGGCAGCAGGGGCAGCGTGCCCGTCCCAGATCAATCGCGTATCGAAGGACCGGGCGGACAGCATGGTGAATATCACGGACAGGGCGAATGTCAGGGCCGCAGGTCCGGGGTGGATGGAGGCGATGACGGACAGTTGCACCAATGCACTGAGGATCGCCACGACGAAGACGTCGATCATCGACCAGCGGCCGATGAATTCGACGATTTCATAAAGGTGCTGCTTCTGGTGCAGGTGGCGGGCGGACCCCCGCTGCACCGACAGGGCGAGGTAGGCGATGGCCACGAACTTAGCCACGGGGATCACCACCGAGGCAATCAGTACGATGGCGGCGATGCCCCATTCGCCGTGATGCGCAATCTGGATCGCGCCGCCGACGATGGTGCCCGACTGGGTGCCGGTCAGGGTCTGCGTCACCAGCATCGGGTAGAGATTGGCGGGGATGTAGGCCATGAGGCCGGTGGCCCAGAAGGCCCAGACCCATTGCAGCGCATTGGCATGGCGCGACTGCAGGCGGTGGCCGCAGCGCGCGCAGGTCGGCGTGCCCATGGGCCAGACGCGGGCACAGCTGGTGCAGGTCACCAGCCCCATCTCGCGGGCGGTACTCAACGGTTGCCCTCCAGCGATCCGGTCTCGATGGCGTGCCAGATCGACCAGCTGCACAGGAACCGGTCCGAGATCACCACGATCACCGACAGCACGGCGAACATCCAGAAGGCCGGGCCAAAGTCCAGCCGGGCAAGGTCCGAGACCTTCACCAGCGCCACGGCGCAGCCGATGGAGAAGACCTCGGTCATGGCCCAGGGCTTCAGCTCCTGCGCGATGCGGAATGCCCCGCGGGCGTGTGGGGCAGGGGGGCGACCGAATTCCAGCGGGCCGATGACGTAGATCAGCAGCGCCACGCGCAGCGCCGGAATGCCCACGATCAGCAGCACCGTGGCCACCGAGACGAGGACCAGCAGGCCCGACCGGAAACTGGTCGCCACGTCCAGAAGCGAGACATTGTTGCCCAGCCCCGCGGCGTTGATCGACAGAAAGGGGTGAAAGCTGGCCGCGACGACCAGCACCAGCACGGCAATGGACAGGGCGAGGATCTGCAGACCTGCGCCTTCGCGGGTGGAAATCAGCACCGTGCCGCAGCGGTCGCAGACGGCGCGATCGCCGCCCTCGGGCAGGCGTGCGGCATAGACCTCGTCGCACATGGGACAGCCGATCAGCCCGGAGGTATCCCTCGCGGCGTCGACAAGAGGGGGATTTCCCCCGATCTGGTTCGATATCGCCTGTGCTTCCACGTTCCCCACCGCACCGGTCATTCCCCGTAACGCTGACACGGAATGTGGCTTTCTGGCTTTGCAAGATAGCCCGCAGACCAGGTGGGGGCAACGTGGGAAGTGTCGCGGAGCGGGGGGCTGCGTACGCTGCGACAACCGATCGTTAGAAATTTGTTCGGATTTTCCCGGGATGTCTCGTTCGCGGCGGTCGTGCCGCGTGCAGCACATGCGCCGGGGCGCCTGCCGTTCCGTCCAGACCCGACACACAGATGGAGCATGAGAATGGGAATCCTGAACGTATCCGTCCTGCGCCCTGCCATGGAAGCCGCCGGAAGCGCTGCCGCGTCGGCCAGCCTGCACGTCTTCGACGCAGGGTCGGAGATCATGGTCCCGCTGTACCGCGACGAACAGCTCACGCATCTGACCGCCAACCCAGTCACCGCCTCGCAATCGGGAACCTTTCCCTTTTGCTACGTGGAAAACGGCGTCTACTGCCTCGAGGTGCGCGATACTCACGGACGGCTGATCACGCGCCTCGATGACGTGGCGGTGATCTCGCCCTTCGTGGCGGAGGCTCCGCACCAGTTTGCCTCCGTGACAGAGCTGGTCGCCGATCTTGCCCTGTCCTACACGCCCGGCGAAGGGCGTTTCCCGGTGGTGGCCGGCAACCATGTGCATGTCACGCGTGGTCAGTTCACCTATCGCGTGTTGGTAGGGACTGCCACCAATCATGACATCCAGACCGCGGGGGGCGTCCGCCTGAAGGCGCTGTCGCTCGTGGGCAACGACACCGGCGCCTTCAGTCCCGAACAGTTCGGTGCTGCGGCCGCGTCGAAGCTTTACGAGGATGTCGTCAACCGGCGCTGGTGCCTGGATGCGGCGCTGACCCAGCCCGCACCCGATTCCACGGCGGCGCTTCAGGCCTGTTTCGATGCGGCGGATGTGATCGTGGGCGGTGGCGGCCATTACATGGTGACCGAAGTCGAGGTGTCCTCGGACACGGCGGTGCATGATCTCTACCTGTACGAGCGGGGCAACAGCGCCGATGTGCAGTATTCGCCGCTGTACATCGGACGTGACAATACCTTTGGCCGGACCTCCTCGCCGGTGGCGAACATCGCGAACACCCGTCGCAACATCCTCATCGAGAACGTCCATATCCATGGTGGACGCGCCTTGCAGACCAACCTGTCCACCGCTGACGGCGGGCGCTACGGCTTCCGCATCCGGGGCTATGTGGACAACCTGACCTTGCGCGACTGCTCCGCCAATTACTGCGCCACCGATGGCATCGAAATCCATCGTGGCGTCGGGACCAATGTGCTGGCGACCGGCGAGACCGATGCGCAGATCAGGGCCAGCAACATCCGCGTCACCAACTGCCGTTTCGACTGGAACCGCCGCCATGGCGGGTCCGGCAACTCGATGCAGAACGTGCGCTTCGAGGATTGTTCGTTCGAGTACAACGGCCTGAACGTGGATGGCACATGGACGCCGCGCAGCGCCGGCAGCGAGGCCACGGACGGCAAGAACGGCATCCTGTCGGCGGGCGATACCTATGGCAACGGCTGGGACATGGAGGCGGGGGCCTCGGGGTCTACCGGCGGGCGGGTGGTCAACATCACCTTCAAGGGATGCCGGATGCGCAAGAACGTGCGCGACAGCGCGCTGTTCTTCGATCCGGTGGACCAGGCCCAGGCTGATTTCCAGTCGCGCGAAAGCATCTTCTTCATCGACTGCCTGCTGGATGCCGGGCAGAACAACACCAACGGCAATTTTGCCCTGACCTTCACTAGCAACATCACCCGCAAGGACAAGCTGCCGGTCTATCGCAACGTGCAGGTCATCAACTGCGACATCCTCGGCACCGTGACGGCCCGGTCTGTGTCCGGGTTCATCCTGCGGGGCGGTCGGATGATCGCCGCGGTGCCGGCGAATGGGTACGGTGTCTTCGACTATGCCACCGGGGTACGGATCAGCCCGAGCGAAAGCAACATCACCTACGTGGGTTCCGCCACCACCGCGGATGTCTTTCCGGAGCGGGAACTGGTGGGGCAGGCGCCTTTCGCCGGGTGTTCCATCGCGGCGGGCGCCACGCTCTTGCAGACGCTGAACGTGCCGGGGGTGACCAGCGACGATTTCGTCGAGGTGGTGAACACCTCGATCACGGGGGCGTCCTTTACCCATGTCTACGTGTTGACGGCGCGGGGGGCGGGCAAGACCACGAGCCTGCAGAACCAGATATACGCCGTGCTCAAGAACGAACACGGCGTGGCCAAGACACTGGGACCGGGGTGCTGGTACTGGCGCGTGACCAAGGCCCCTGCGATCACGGAATTCGTCTCGAACCCGGCGTTTGCCACGGGGCTGGTCGCTGGCGGCAACAAGGTGATCGCGCTGAGCGGACTGGTGGTCGGGGGCAAGTACAAGCTGTCCTATGCCACCGGCAACCACACCACGGGCACCGTGACGCCGACCCTGGCCGGCACCGTCGGCACCGCCGCCACGGCCACCGGTTTCTACAACGAGACGCTGACCTGCGGCACGGGCACGATGGAGCTGCGCTTCGACGCGGGCACCGGGTTCAACGGCGCGATCAGCGACGTGAGCCTCGTGCGCGTGTCCTGACGCCTTGCATCAGCCGGACCTGACCTGACGCTCTGCGTCTGCCGTGTCTGACGATTCAGGACTCTTCGCGCACACGCGGAGCAGGGGCCATGGATTTCCAGAGGCCCATGTCGAACCCTTCCAGCCCGCCGTCGAGGCGGGCTGTTCCCGTTCCCTGCAACAGGCGCTCGCGATACAGCTCCGACAACATGGCCCGCGTACCGGGAGCCATGGTCTGGCTGCGCTTCATCCGTCCCAGCACGCGCTTGGCCGCATCCTTCACCCCGGTCGGCACCAGGCGCGAGACACCGGTGCGGTGCAGCAGGTGGACGGCCTGGCCGATCCGCCGCGAGGGCAGGGCCTCGTTCTGCGGCGTTGCGGTCTGCTCCAGCGCTTCGGGGGCCGGCTTGTCCAGCCCGAGAAACGCGTGGACCTGATCGAAATAGCCCGGTCCCTGCCTGCGCAGCTGTTCGAACTGCAATACCAGCAGCCGGTCCGGGCCGAACCCCTGTGCCGCGTAGCGTGCCAGCTGTTCCCCGTAGAACCCGTAATCCACGTAGGTCCGGTGCCGGATGCGGCCGTCGCGGCGGATGGCATCGAGATGGGCCACCCAGTCCGCAGGGTCCGAGAAATCCGGCCCCTCTTCGAGCCGCCGCAGGTTGTCGGCGATGGCCTCCTCGAAGAACAGCGGTTCCCAGCCGCGGCTGTGCATCATCCACCAGTCGGAAAACGCTCGTTCCACCGGGTCGCGCAGGATGGCGATCAGCCGGGCCCCGGGCGCGGCCTGCGCCAGCCGTTCAGCCACGAAAGGGGCATAGAGGTAGCTCGTCGCCACCTCGCCGCGCAGCTGGCCGGGACGGGCCTCGGCAAAGTGCCGCGCAAGATAGTGATCGACCCCCTGCGCATACGCGGGCCCGTCGAAGAACCACGTCTCCTTGGGGGTGCTGAGACAGACGTCGGGATGCGTTGACAGGATGTGATGCAGCGAGGTCGTGCCGGCCTTGGCGGTGCCGATGACAAGGAAATCGGGGGCCACCGGGTTCGGACTGCGGGGTGCGGGCATGAGGCGGGACTCGCTTCAACGGGAACTCGAGGCTGCTTATAGGCTTATAGACATGGAGGGCGGAGAATGATACCTTCCATGCTCGCCGCCGCACTTATCATGGCTTCCCCGACCTGTCCGGGACCACTTTGACCTTGATCCGCAACCTGTCTATAGCCCCTCCCGGAGACGGCCCACAACAGTTGCTGTCCTTGTGTCAGTGCACATGCACGTCCATGGGGGGATCCATTGCTATCCGAGCGATTGGACGATTTCGTCACCCTCGCCCGTGAGATCTTTGGCGAGGAGTTCATTCCCCTGCACCGTCCGGTCTTCGGGGGCAATGAAACGCGCTACCTGACTGGATGCATCGAATCCAACTTCGTCTCCTCCGCTGGGGCTAAGGTGGGCGCCTTCGAGCAGGCAGTGGCGGAGTTTGTCGGCGCGAAACATGGCATCGCCACGGTGAACGGCACCGCCGCGCTGCACGTGGCACTGATGGTGGCCGGGGTGACCCGGGGCGACGAGGTGCTTAGCCAGTCGCTGACCTTCGCCGCCACCTGCAACGCCATCAGCTACATCGGCGCGCGCCCTGTCTTCATCGACGTGGACCGCGACACGTTGGGCTTCAGCCCGACCGCCCTGCGCCGCTGGCTGGAAACCCATGCGCGCGTCGAAAACGGCCACAGCTACAGTCGCACCACCGGCGCGCGCATCGCCGCCTGCGTGCCGATGCACACCTTCGGCCTGCCGGTCCACATCGCGGAACTGAGCGCGCTTTGCGCCGAATTCCACATCCCGCTGATCGAGGACGCGGCGGAATCGCTGGGCAGCCGGGTGGGGGACCGCCAGACCGGCACCTTCGGTGCCATCTCTGCCTTCAGCTTCAACGGCAACAAGATCATCACGACCGGTGGCGGCGGCATGCTCACCACCGATGACGACGAGATCGCCCGGAAGGCCCGGCATCTCTCGACCACGGCCAAGCTGCCGCATGACTATAATTTCGTGCACGACATGGTGGGCTACAACTACCGGATGCCGAACCTGAACGCCGCGCTGGGGCTGGCACAGATGGAACGCTTGCCCGCCATGCTCGAGATCAAGGCCGAGCTGGCCCGTCGCTGGCGCGCGGCCTGTCCCGCCCTGGGCCTGACCTGGATCGAGGCCCCCACAGGCACCCATCCCAACAACTGGCTGAACGCCGTGCTGGTCCGCGACCGGGCCGCCCGCGATGCCATGCTGGAATACACCAATGCCCAGGGCGTCATGACCCGTCCGGTCTGGACGCCGATGCATCAGTTGGCGCATTTCGCCGATTGCCAGACCGACGGGCTGGAGGTCACCGAATGGCTGGCTGACCGCGTCGTCAACATTCCTTCAAGCGTTCCCGAAAACCAGTTTCACAGATTGATCCCGACCATCTGATCCAGAAGGCCCCATATGAACATTCTCGATCTTCTCGGCCGCGACGCGGCACTTTTCACCCGTGATATCGCCGACAACGAGGCATATCTTTCGGAAACCGTGCGCGACGGGCGCTTCATGGTGATCGGCGGGGCCGGCTCCATCGGGCAGGCCACCGCCACCGAGATATTCCGCCGCAACCCGCGCGCGCTGCACGTGGTCGACATCTCGGAAAACAACATGGTCGAACTGGTGCGCTCGCTGCGCTCGACCATCGGTTACGGCGACGGTGATTTCCGCACCTTCGCACTGGACTGCGGCGACCGCGCCTTTGATGCGCTGATGGCGGCCGAGGGCGAATACGACTACGTCCTGAACCTGTCGGCGCTGAAACACGTCCGCTCCGAGAAGGACCCCTTCACCCTGATGCGGATGATCGAGGTGAACGTGCTCAACACCATCTCGACCATGCAGGCGGCCCGGGCGGCGGGGGCAAGGAACTACTTCTGCGCCTCCACCGACAAGGCGACCAATCCCGTCAACATGATGGGCGCGTCCAAGCGCATCATGGAGATGTTCTTGATGCGCGAGAGCCTGACCCAGCCGGTGTCCACCGCGCGCTTTGCCAACGTGGCCTTCTCCGACGGCTCGCTGCTGCACGGGTTCAACCAGCGCCTGGCCAAGGGGCAGCCGATCTCGGCACCCAACGACGTGCACCGCTACTTCATCACGCCGCAGGAATCGGGCGAGCTGTGCCTGATGTCCTGCCTGCTGGGCGAGAACCGCGACGTGTTCTTCCCCAAGATGTCCGAGGCGCTGCGCCTGACGAAATTCTCGGACAACGCGGTGCGCTACCTCGAGGCGCGCGGCTACACCCCCTACGAATGCGACAGCGAGGACGAGGCCCGTGACCGCGCCGCCGAGCTGATCGCCGAACGCCGCTGGCCGGTCTACTTCTTTGCCTCCGACACCACCGGCGAGAAGGATTTCGAGGAATTCTTCACCGACCGCGAGACGCTGGACCTCGATCGCCTGAACGGTGTGGGCATCATCAAGAACGACCCCGTCTTCGACACCGACAAGCTTGACCGCTTCCTGTCCGCGATCGCCGCCATGCGCGACGCAGGGACTTGGGACAAGCCCGAGATCGTCGCCCTGTTCAAGGACATGATCCCCGAGTTCGACCACAAGGAGACCGGCCGTTACCTCGACAGCCGGATGTAAGCCCATGCAACGTTTTCTCGATATCGTCCTGTCCGGGCTGGCGCTGCTGCTGCTGTCGCCGCTGCTGATCCCGGTGGTCATCATCCTGTGCCTGACCGGCGAGGGAGAGGTGTTCTTTACGCAAAAGCGGGTGGGGAAGGGCGGCGGCATGTTCGGCGTCAAGAAATTCGCCACCATGCTCAAGGACAGCCCAGCCATGGGCACCGGCACGGTGACGCTGAAGGACGACCCGCGCGTGCTGCCCTTTGGCAAATTCCTGCGCAAGACCAAGATCAACGAGCTGCCGCAGCTGCTGAACATCTTCTTCGGCGAGATGAGCGTGATCGGCCCGCGCCCGCAGACGCAGCGCTGCTTCGACGCCTTCCCGGACCGCTCGCAGGCCGAGATCGTCAAGGTCGCGCCGGGGCTGTCGGGGCTGGGCTCGGTGGTCTTCCGCGACGAAGAAGAGATGATGCACGCGGCCTCCGACCCCGATCACGTCTATGATCACCTGATCATGCCCTACAAGGGTCTGCTGGAGGAATGGTACGTCGCCAACCGTGGCGTGGGGACCTACCTGCAACTGATCTGGCTGACCGTGGTGGCTTTGCTGAAGCCCGACAGCGACGCGGTCTGGCGCGCCTTCCCCGACCTGCCCCCGCCCCCGCCGGAGTTGCGCGCGGGGCTGAACTACCCGGGAGGAGCCTCCCGCGATGCGGCCTGATGGCGGCACCGGTCCCGCGGATCTGTATGCGCAGGTGGCAGCGCTGCATGCGCAGGGGCTGGACCGCGGTTTCCTGGCCAGCCTCGGGCAGCGCGTTCTGCGGCTGCTCTATGCCACCATCGATGCCGACCCCGCGACCCACCTGATCGTGGAATGCGACGGCGATCGCGTGCTGGGGTTCGTCACCGGCGGCCCCGGCATGGGACCGGTCTATCGCGCCCTGTTGAAACAGGCGCCGCGCCTGATGCTGGCGCTGTTGCCCAATGTCCTGACACCACGTGCCGTGAAGGGCGTCATCGACCTTCTGCGGTACCGCAGGCAGGAGGACGGCGCCGACGGGCTGCCCCGGTACGAGCTTCTGTCCATCGTCATCGCCCCCGAGGCACGCGGCACCGGCGTGTCGGAGCGGCTGTATGCGCGGCTGTCCGAGGCGCTGCGCAGGGACGGGGCAGAGGCCTTCCGCATCGTGGTGGGCGAGAGCCTGGCTCCCGCGCACCGTTTCTACACCCGCATGGGCGCCACAGCTGCCGCCACCACCTCCGTCCATGGCGGTGCGCCATCGACGGTCTACGTGCAGCGGCTCTGAGCGCCTCAGCCCTCCAAGAAGGCGCGCAGCTTGTCGGCGGCGCGCTTGCGCATGGACAGGCTGTTCTTGGTGTCCGCGTCCATCTCGGCAAAGGTCGCCTCGTGGCCCGCGGGGATGAAGATCGGGTCATAGCCGAAACCGTCCGTGCCGCGTTCCTCGGTGGGAATGGTGCCCTCGACCGCGCCGACAAAGACCTGCACGCCGTTCTCGTCGGCATATCCCAGCGCCGTGGTCACCGTGGCGGCGCGGTTGTCCTCGCCCGCCAGCAGCTTCAGCACACCATCGTTGCCGGTCGCGTCCAGCATCCAGGCCACCAGTGCGCCGGGGAAACCACCCATCGCATCGAGGCTCATGCCCGTGTCGTCGACGATCACCGGCGCGCCCACAAGCGCGTAGGCCGCAGCCGCCTTCTCGCGGGCGACCTCGGCCACGTCGAGCGACTGGATCTCCGGCAAGTCCAGCTTGTGGCATTCCAACTCGCAGCCCAGCATGGCCGACAGTTCCGCCGCCTTGCCCTTGTTGCCGGTGATGACCTTGATCGTCTTGGTGCTCATGTTAGAAACAGCCGTTCTGTTCGTAATCGCAAGCAAGGGCCGCAGCCCTGCCGCTCCCCTAACCTAGGCTGGGACAGGCGTCCACGTACAATCGGCGGACGGCCCTGTTCGGTCGCATTGATGCAAAGGGCAGCCGATGGCGGATAGGCCGAACACTGGTCGTGACCCGAAAACTTGCTTAAGAACGCGCCGTAACCGTCGTCTCGCGTGGGGCAGCGCCCCGTTCTGTTCAGGAGCCACCATGGCCTCTTTTGCCCCGAGGATCTCGGTCATCGTGCCGTGCTACGACTGCGCAGCCACCCTGCGACGGGCCGTGGCCTCGGTCCTGGCCCAGAGCCATCCGGTGCACGAGATCCTCCTCGTGGACGATTGCAGCCGGGACGACACGCGCGCGGTGATGACCGCGCTCGCCGCCGAGGAAGCCCGCATCCTGCCGCTGATGCTGGACCGCAACGGCGGGCCGTCCCGTGCGCGCAACCACGGCTGGGCCCGGGCCACCGGGGACCTGATCGCCTTTCTGGACGCCGATGACGCCTGGCATCCGGAAAAGGTCGCGCTCCAGGTCCGGCTCTTTGCCGCCGACCCCGAGCTGGTCATCGCCGGCCACCTGTGTGACGTGGCCGACACCGAAGACACGCCCCATGCCCCCATCGACACCTCCGATGCCGCGCTGAAAGCGGCCTGCCGCCCGGTGACCGCCGCCTGGGTCAAGCGGTCCAACCCGTGGTCCACCCCCACGGTGATGCTGCGCCGGAGCGCGACGCAGCGCTTTGCCGAGGATCAGCGCACCGCGGAGGATTCCCTGCTCTGGGCGCAGATCCTTCTGTCGGGCGGCAAGGGAGTGCGCATCGACTGGCCCCTGGCGCGCCTGTTCAAGGCCCGCTACGGGGCAGGGGGGCTGAGCGGCAACCTCTGGCGCATGGAAAAGGGCGAGCTGACCACGCTGTCAAAGCTGCGCCGCGCGGGCCTGATGGGCGGCGGCGAATGGCTGGTGCTGTCGGGCTGGTCGCTGGCCAAGCACCTGCGCCGCCTAGTCCTGAGCCGTCGCGCGCAATGATCTACGCCTTCTCCCTTCTCTTGCTGGGTACACAGAGCTTGCTTCTGGCGGGCACGCGCAGCACGGCGACGAAATGGACAGGGGCCGTGGTCTGCCTGCTGTTCACCGCCATGGCGGCGCTGCGCGGGTCGGTGGGGACGGATACCTACACCTATCGCGTGATGATCGATTTCTTCCTTCGCGGCTACACGCTGGCGCTGGAGCCTGGGTTCCTGTTTTCCGCGAACCTCCTGTCCTACCTCACCACGGACCCGGACGTCCTGGTGAACCTCTTCGCCGTCGTGTTCTTTGGTGCGGTGCTGGTCTTCATCCGGCGGGCCACCTACAACGAACTGGTCTATCTTTTCGCCTATTTCGCACCGCTCTATTTCATCGGCTACAGCATGAACGGTCTGCGGATCGGCCTGGCGACAGTCTTCTTCCTGCTGTTCTTCCAGTGTTTCCAGCGACGGCAATGGATCTGGGCAGGACTTCTGGGGGCCGTGGCCTTTTTGTTCCACTTCTCCATCCTAGTGGCCTTCGCGGTACTGTGGCTGTTTCCCTCTGGCAACATGCGGCGCCGGGCGTTGTTGTTTCGCGCGGGAGCTTTCCTCGCGCTGATCGGGGCGCTGTTCGGCATCCAAGGCTATTTACTGGAACAGATCGACCGCTATTCCAGCGCCGACACCCTGGGTGCCTCCGGTGGCGCGGCGGGCCTGTCGGGGGTCATCAAGTTCGCGCTGTTCCTGCCCTTCACCTTCTGGCTGCCGCTGCGTCGCAGTCACCTGGTTCAAATGGCCGCGGCGGCCTTTCTGGCGATTGGGCTGTCGTTCATGCTGGCCCGGTTCAGCTATGCCGGGCTGCGGTTCATGGACATCTTCCTGTGGGTGATCCCGCTGACCTATGTGGCGCGGCTGAAGCTCGGCCAGCAGATGGGATCGACCTTCCTCTTCGGGCTGGGGCTGGCAGGCTACATCGGGGCCTTGTTCACCTTGCGGAATTTCTTTGCCAGCCAGGGCCTCGGGGAAAGCCCGTTCATTCCCTACCACTTCATATGGGACAAAGCGTTTTGAAGAAGAAACTGGCCTACGTCGTCGCGATCCCGCTGACCTACAACGCCTTCCTGAAGGTGCATGCGCAGGATCTGGCGGACGATTACGACATCACCGTGATTGCCAACTTCGGCGCCGAGGCCGCCGCCCCGCAACTGGAGGCCGCCCGTGCCCTGCACGTGCCCATCGCGCGCGACATCGCGCCGGGCGCGGACCTGCGGGCGCTCTGGCAGCTCTGGCGGATCATGCGCCGCGAGAGGTTCGACATCGTGCACACGGTCATCCCGAAGGCCGGGCTGCTGGGGATGCTGGCCGCCACGCTGGGGGGCGGCGCGCGGCGGGTGCATCACGCCACCGGTCAGGTCTGGGCGACGCGGACCGGTGCGGCACGGACGCTGCTGAAGACCCTCGACAAGACGACCATGGCCCTGGCCCACCGGGTTCTGGCCGACAGCCGCTCGCAGGTGGACTTCCTGCGCTCCGAAGGGTTCCGCAGCCAGCCGCAGGTGCTGGAGGAAGGCTCCATCGCCGGGGTGGATTCAGAGTTCTTCCATCCCTCGCCCGAGGCCCGGCACCGGATGCGGGCGCGCCATGGCATCCCCGAGGCGGCGATCGTGGTCAGCTACCTCGGCCGGATGAACCGCGACAAGGGCGTGCCGGACCTCGTCGAAGCCTTCATCCGCGCAAACCTGGGACCGGATGCGGTGCTGTGGCTGATGGGCCGCGACGAGGAGGGACTGGTTCCCGGCATCGAGGCCCGCGCACGCGAGACCGGCGCCCGGATCGGGATCCTCGGCCCGACCATGGAACACGCCGACTACCTTGCGGCCAGCGACATCTTCAGCCTGCCCAGCTACCGCGAGGGGTTCGGCATGACCGCGCTGGAGGCCGCGGCCTGCGGGCTGCCGGTGGTTGCGTCGAAGATCCCCGGACTGGTGGACGCCGTGGCCGAGGGCGAGACCGCGCTGACCCATCCGCCGGGCGACGTGGCCGCCTTGGCCGCCTGCCTGGAGCGACTGGCACAGGAGCCGGAGTTGCGCGCCCGGCTGGGACAGGCGGGGCGCACCCGCGCGGTGGAGAAATTCAGCCGCCCACGCATCACCGAGGCGATGCGCGCCTTCTACCGCGACCTGTGACCTTGCATCGGGGCGCGCGCGGTCAGGCCTGCCGCCGCGCCAGCAGCATCGACGCCACCGCCCAGACGGACACGCCATCGCCAAAGGTGCGGCGCACCACGTAGGTGGACACGCCCCCCCGCACCAGCGCCCCGGCCAGCACCGCCAGCGCCCCGCCTTCGGTGCCCATGACCGGCACCAGCACCACGATGCCGAGGATCATCACGGCGGAGGCGGCGACAAAGACCCCCTGCTGCAGCTTCTCCTGCCCGGTCAGCAGCAGGAATTGCCCGCTATACCCGGTCAGCACCAGCACCAGATGCGCCAGGCACAGGAGCACCAGCACCGGCTTGCCCGCGACGAAGGCCGGGTTGATGAACCCCAAGACCAGCCCGCCACCGGCCCAGAGCAGGACGAAGACGACCAGCGACAGCGGCATGTAGAACAGCGATATCCGCTTGGTATAGGCAAAGGCCGGCTCCTGCCCTTGGTTGCGGAACAGCTGCGCCACGCGCGGGGCAAAGCTGATGCCCGCGGCATTCTTGGGCAGGCTGATGACATTGGCCAGCCGCGAGGCCAGCACGTAGACCCCCAGCACCGCCGGATCGGCGAAGAACCCCATCAGCAGGATGTCCAGCTGGTAGACCGCCACCGAGACTGACGAGACATAGAAGGGGCGCAGCTCGGACAGGGTGGCGCGCAGGTCGGCGCGGCTCAGCCGCACGATCCGCAACCCGAACCCGTGCCACCAAACCACCGAGGCGATCAGCGTGACGTTCACCGCCTCGGACAGCGCCACCACCCAGGCGAAGCTGAGATCGCCGGGCAGCAACGGCCAGGCCAGCAGGAAGACCAGCGGCATCATCGCGGCGGTGACGGCCACCACGTTGTAGAGGTGGATCGATTGCGAGGCCCGGATCACCTCGAGGCAGAAGACTCGCAGCGCGCCGAGCGCGATCAGCAGCGGCAATCCCGCGTAGAGGACCTCGCCCAGCCCGGCGTGATAGGGCTCCGCCAGCCCGCTGACCACTGCCGCGGCCCAGAGCAGGCTGACCATGACTCCGCCCAGACCGATGCGGATGAGGCTGGCGGTGAAGATCGCCGGGCGCGCGTCGTCTTGGCCCGACAGCCGATTCAGCGCCATCATCTCGGTCCCGCCGAGCGCCAGCAACGCACCGAGGTTCACCATGGCCGAGGTC
The DNA here is from genome assembly GCF_049800975.1 of Sagittula sp. S175. Classification (NCBI taxonomy): domain Bacteria; kingdom Pseudomonadati; phylum Pseudomonadota; class Alphaproteobacteria; order Rhodobacterales; family Roseobacteraceae; genus Sagittula; species Sagittula sp. S175. The sequence goes on along the minus strand of NZ_JBNAGB010000021.1, from coordinate 33,031 downwards.
AGGCCGATCTGCCCCGTGGCCACCGACCCATAAAGCCGCGCGGCCAGCAGCACGTTGACGAAGCCGATGGCGAGGATCGTCACCCGGGCAAGGATCGAAAAGGCCGCAACCGCCGCCCCGCGCGAGGCAAAGCGCTTCAGTGTCACTGGCGCCCCCAGATGCCGCCCGGGCTGCCGAGCGCATCCACGAAGGCCTCGAGGTAGCGGCGCGAGCGGTATTTCACCGCGAACTGCACCGCCTGCATCGCCTTTTTCGGCAGGTAGATGCAGTTGAAGGCCGCGCGCTTTGGCAGGCCCATGTAGCGGCGGCGCAGCAGGATCATGTTGCGCATGGAATAGAAGAAGGTCAGCGGGCTGACGATGCCCAGGGACTTGCCCACCTTGTGGTAGACGATCGCATCGGGGGCGACCCGCAGCGCGATGCCCTTCGAGGTGGCGCGCAGCGACAGGTCCCATTCCTCGCACCAGATGAAGAAGGTCGGATCAAACAGACCGATCTCCTCGAAGAGGGTCTTCGAGATCAGCGTGGCACAGCCCGAGACCCACTGGCTTTCGGGAAAGCCCGTGATGCTGGTCTGGCGCTTCTCGCCCTGGTGGCTGTAGGTTGGCGAAAGCACCGAGGAAAACGCGCCGCCGCACCACCACACGGTGTCCGAGTTCGCCTCGTACAGGATCTGCGGGCTGATCAGCACGCGCGGTCCCAGCGTTGCGGCGGCCGCAGCCAGCTGCGGGATCATGTCGGGGTCCACGGTGGTGTCGTTGTTGAGGATCAGCGCCGCATCGGCGCCATGCGCCAGCGCCCATTCCGCCCCCACGTTGTTCCCGACGCAGAATCCGAGGTTGCCGTCGGCCTCGATCATCACCACCGATCCCGCCTCGGGGGTCGCCTCCAGCGGGCCATAGCTGTGGCTGGCCGGGGTGTAGGGCAGGCGGGTCAGGGGAATGCCGCTCTCCGCACAGGCCTGCGCGATGCGCTCGGCCGATCCGTCGCCCGACAGGTTCTCCACCACCATGATGTGGCGCGGACGCACCGCACCGGGGGCACAGAGCGAACGGATACAGTCGATGGTGTCATCGGCGCCCTTCCAGTTCAGCAGGATCACCGAGATTTCGGGCAGGGTCTCGGACGGGGCATCGGACATGGGGGGCAGCTCCTCGTAGAGGCCCGCAGGGCGCGGGCGGCGTCGATAGCATCCTCGATCAACGCGACGTAGGTCTTCGAATAGATGTCGACCGAGCGTTCCTGCACGGCCTTGTCATGAGCGGTGGCGATCATCGCCGCGCGCTCTTCGGGGTGGTCGAGCACATGCAGGATCTTCGCGGCGAGATCGGGGCCATCCATCGGGGCATACAGCAGCCCGGTGCCGGGGGGCAGGCTTTCGACGTTGCCGCCTTCGCCCGCGGCGATGACGCAGGTCCCGGCGAACATGCTTTCCACCAGCACCCGCGGCGATGCCTCTGCCAGGCGGCAGTTGATGGAGATGTCGCACAGGCCGATGATCGCGGGGGCGTTCTTCAGATATCCCAGGGGGACGATCGCGTGGTCCACGCCCAGTTCCCGGGCCAAGGCCATGACCTCGTCGAAATAGGGCGTGTTGGTGCGCCCGCCGAGGATCAGCCGCGCCTCGGGGAAACGCGCCAGCAGGGCGGGCAGGGCGCGCACGGCGTCCTCCTGCCGCTTGGTCGGGGTGACCGCGCCCACGTAGATGATCTTCGGGCCGGTGATGGCGGCGATCTGCGCCACGGCGGCGGCGTCCCCGGCGGCGGGCTCGGGGTCGAAGGGCACCGGCTGGTAGATCACGCGGATCTCGGCCCCGGGCAGACGCGGCGCAAAGGCGTCGCGGATCACATGCGCCACGGCGACGAAGACACTGCCGCTGTCGCGCATCAGGCGCAGGGTACGCGCCTCGCCCAGGTCATAGACCGGCGCGTTGCCGCCCTTGGCGTAGGGGCCGAACTCATGCATGTGCCAGACATGGGGAATGCCCGCCCGCTGCGCCGCCAGCGCGGGCGCCCCCGTGGCAGTGGAATGGGTGTAGACCACGTCAAAGGCCTCGGCGCGGAACCATGCCGCCAGCCGTGGCACGGCCCGCAGATGCGACGCGATCCGCAGCAGCCGCCCCTTCAGCCGCCCCGGCCCCATCCAGTAGCGATAGGCCATGGTCTGCACCCTGAGGCCCGCGTCACGCACCAGTTCGACCAGCCCGCCCGCGCCTTCGGGCACCAGGAGGGTGACGGACCAGCCGGCCTCGTGAAACAGCAGCGCCATGTCCAGCATGGCGCGCTCGGCGCCTTGCGTTCCGGGGTCATGCGAGACGAAGCAGATGCGACGTCCCTTCTGTTCGCCGGTGGCCGCCATGGTGTCCGATGCCGTCATCTCAGGCCCTCCCATGTCGCCGTGACCGTATCGCCGAGACCAGCGCCGCGCGCAACCGCCAGAGCGTGCGCTCCACGGGACGGGCCTGCCCCGGCTTCAGGCGCAGAACCTTCTGCACCGGGGCCGTGGCCATGTCATATCCCAGGCGTTCGAAATCCGCGGCATAGAGCCGCCCGACGGTCTCCAGCACCCGGGGCGGCACCTCAGACACCGTGTCGAACAGCGCAGCGGTCTCGTCGGGACGATGGCGTTCGTGACCCAGCGGGGCCGCAGCCTCGCAGGGACCGAACTGCGCATCCAGCCAGGCGATCACCGGGTCCAGCCCGTCCTCGAGCCGGAACAGCCGCGTGTCGGGGCCGAGGAAATCCACCTGCGGGCGTAGGTGATTGTCCAGCAGCATGGCACTGACCGGCAGCCGCGCCGCGACCCAGTCCGCGAAATCCTCCAGCGTCACGTCGCGCGGGAAGGGCGGTGATACCTGCGCCACGCGCATGTTGTAGGTGCTCACGAAACGGGTCAGCGGATGGCGCACCAGCGCAAAGGACGACAGGATCTGCCCCGGTACGCAAAAGGCCTCAAGATCGGCCCAGGTCAGGTGCTGCAGGGAAACCGGCACCAGCGGATGGTTCCCCATCATCCCCAGCGGACCGAACCGCTGCGCGAGGTGGTGCTCCACCGTGGTGCCCGCGCATTTCGGGACATGGGCAAAGCAATGCAGCCCGCCATTGGCCAGAAAAGTCGGCATGACAGTCCCTCGTGCGTCTCGTTCTTGTCGTCGGTCCCGTCGCCGGGCGGTTTCCTGCTGTCTGGCTCAGTGACCGGACGGCGTGGCGCAGATCATCTTCTGGTCGCGCTCGTGGCCCCAGTCGCCGATGTACTCCACGGCCCAGCCCGTGCGCTCGCCGATCTCGCGGAAGGCCTCGAACGGGTAATACCAGTCCTTGTTGGCATGCGATTCCGCATCGGGGTTCACCTGCGGATCGCCTTCGAAGAAGGTCGAGAAGAACTTGCTGCCGGCATGGGCATGACCGCGCAGGTTGCGAAAGCAGGTCTCGATGTCATCGAGGGTAAGATGGGTGAACAGCGACTGCGCGATGGCATAGTCGAACTGCTCCAGCCCCTCGAAGGCAAAGCCGTAGTTGTAGGCGAACCGCGGGGCTTTCTTATCGGCCAGGTCGAACAGCAGCTCATGCTCCAGACCGGCCTTCACCAAGTCGGGTTCACCCTCGAGGCCGAAATAATTGCCCTCTTCGAGCATCGGGATCAGGTACTGCCCAAGGCGCAGGCTGCCACAGGCGATGTCGACGAACACGTGCTCGGCACGCAGGCCCTGCGATGCAAGGAAATGATACTGCCGCTTGCCGATGCCGTACCAGGCTTCGGAGGTGTCCCCGCCGACGTAATGACGATGTCCCCATTTCCGGATGCGGTCGACATGCTGCAGGTCCAAGTCCCGACGCCACGCCACGCGCCGCAAAATCTTTTCAATCATGTCTTCTCAAATCCACCTCAGTAGGCCCAAGGCCTTAGCAGGAACTCCCCTCATCGGCCAGCCCGTTCCAATTTCCACGCTCTCCGCCCGGCTCTTCTTCCGGCACTCTGGCCGGTCAATCCACGTCGTAGGACTTGCCGTACTGACTGTAGACGTATTGTTTGTCATAGCCATAGCGCCGCATCGCCTTCGGATTGACCTGCGTCAGCACCAGGCCATCCACCGGAGCCCCGATCGAGGAAAACTGCTTGAGTCCGGCCATCACCTGCATCCGGTTGGTGCTGTCCCAGCACACGGCATACACGGTCAGATCCACCAAGGGCGCAATCAGGCGGGCATCGGGTACCACCAGCACCGGCGGCGTATCGATGATGACATAGTCGTAATCCTCACGCACAGTCTCCATAAATTGGCGAAAGCGTTGGGACGAGAACATGTCGGCGGCGTTTATCCGGCTGCGGTCGCCCAGCAGCACGTCGAAATTGGTGTTCAGCGCGCGGTAGGCGGCAGCCCCGAAGGGCACCTCGCCCGAGACCACCGAAGCCAGCCCCGCCTCGGGCGCGTCACGGAAGTACTCGCGGAAGGTACGGCGGCGGATATCGCCCTCGATCAGCAGGACACGCGTGTCGATGCCGCCCAGATTTTGTGCCAGCGAGATGCTGACCGTGGTCTTGCCCTCACCGGGCACCGAGGAGGTGATCATCATAACGCGCGGCGGATTGTCCATGCGCGACAGCAACAGCGAAGTGCGCAGGTTGCGCACCGCCTCTATCTCGGGGGCGGACTGGTTGTCCGCGAGATAGGTCATGAGATCATCGCGCACCCCGATCCGGAACAGCAGCAGCTGGCCGAAGACCTGCTTGCCAGTTGCAGCCTCGAGCTCGTCCGGCGTGCGGATGCCATCAGCGCGGAAATGCCGCAGAACCGCGACGGCGATGCCCAGCAAGGCCCCCAGCACGATGCAAAGCGCCACGAAACGGGTTTTGCGCGGAGAGATCCGGTACCCAAGTGCGGCGTCGGACAGGATACGGCTGTCCGCCTGCTGCCCCCCGACCTGCAACGAGGTCTCCTTCAGGCGGGCTAGAAACGTCTCATGCAGGGCGCGGGTCGCGTTCAGGTCACGTTCGTACTGGGTGATGGCCGCCAGTTCGTCGTTCTGCTTGGCCAGTTGCGCATCGATGTCGTCCAGAGCGGACTGAAGGGCAGCCTGCTGCAAGCGGGCACGCTCGAAGGTGGTGTTCACATCAGCCTGCAACTGGCCAAGGCGGGACTGGATGGCAACATAGATCGTATCTTCGACTGCGGGATCGTTGCGCAGCAGGCGGTCTAGAATGGGATCTTTCAACGCGCCCACCATTGCAAGAACCTCGGCGCGCGGCATCCCCTCGACCCCGTCAAGAAGAGCTTTGCGATCCTGCGCGGCGGCGATATCGGCTTCCGCTCCCCCCATCCGTTCCCGCAAGGTCTTGGCCCGCAGACTGAGCGCCTCCAGCGCCTCGACGCTGATCAGGTCGCCCTCGGTGCGCAGCTCCTTGATGCGGGCTTCGCGTTCTTCCAGCTCGGTCTCCAGCGTGCTGACCCGGTCGGTGAGCCAGTTGACCGCGTATTCCGTGGCGGTGAATTTCTTGCTGATCTGATCGTCGAGATAGATCTCGGCAAGATGGTTGGCCATACGCGCAGAGCGCGTGGGGTCGGTGGTCCGGACCTGGATGCTCAGCAGATAGGTATCCCGCGGAGCCACCACTGTGACTGCATCACGCACGAGGCTTTCGATCACGAGGTCCAGCGCCTCGCTCCGCGGGGCGTCGGGATCGGCGGTTTGCGTACCGGCCAACAGCGCGCGTAAACCACCGAGCGAGAGGGGCGGGGGCTGGCGCAGGGCCGGATTGAATTCCGCAATCTGATCTAAATCGAGGTCCTCAATCAGCCGCTGGATCAGTTTGCGCGACCGGATCACAGAAATTTCCGTGTTTATCGCCGCCTTGTCCGTCGACGATCCGGAAAACAGGCTGTTGATGTCCGAAAACTGGCTTTCGGTAGATTGCAGTGCCAGCACGGCGGCCGAAAGATATTTCGGCGTGACCATCTTGGTGACGTAGTAGTACCCCGCCAGGGAGGTCATCACGACGATGCCTAGGATCAGCAGCCAGTGTTGCAAGATCGACTGGAACACGGCTAGGATGTCGATCTCCGCAGCATTCGCCTGACCGTCCCGGACGAAGCCATCGGCAGAGGGAGCCGATCCGGCAGATGGCATGTGCACCTGTTGTGTGGAATGGGTCTGCTCACTCAACGGTCCGTCCCCTTCTTACCACCCCGCGCAGCCAGTCCAAGCCGCGTTTACCCTGCCTGCCACGACACCGCACCCAAGGCTGCAGGCAGGACGCAGCAGGCAGACGGGACACCGTGCGGCGTCTCGACCCCTCATCTCATTCCCGCAGCAGGGCCCGCAGATACCGCCCGTAATCCGTCTTGCTGAACAGTTCTGCGCGCTCTGCCAGCTCTGCATCGCTCAGCCAGCCGCGGGCATAGGCGATCTCGTCGGGGTTGCCCACCTGCAGGCCCTGCCGCGCCACCAGCGTACGCACGAAGTTGCCCGCGTCCAGCAGCGATCCATGTGTGCCGGTGTCCAGCCAGGCGAAACCGCGCCCCATGCGCTGCACATCCAGTTTGCCCTCGTGCAGGTACATCTCCAGCAGCGAGGTGATCTCCAGCTCGCCACGCGCCGAAGGCTGCACCCTGGCCGCCCGTTCCGGCGCGGTGCCATCGAGGAAATACAGCCCCGTCACCGCATAGTTCGACGGCGGGACCTGCGGCTTTTCGATGATCTGGCTGACCGTCCCGTCCGCCTCGAACCCGACCACGCCGTAGCGTTCCGGATCGGCCACGTGGTAGCCAAAGACGGTGCCGCCGCTGGTGCGCGCATCGGCACAGGCCAGCAGCTCCGGCATGCCATGCCCAAAGAAGATGTTGTCGCCCAGCACCATGGCACTGGGGGCCCCGCCCAGGAAATCCTCGGCCAGCAGGTAGGCCTGCGCCAGCCCGTCGGGCGAGGGCTGCTCGATCCAAGTGAAGCGCAGCCCCCACTGGCTGCCATCGCCCAGCAGACGCTTGAACTGCTCTTGGTCCTGCGGCGTGGTGATGATGGCGATCTCGCGGATGCCGGTCAGCATCAGCACCGAGAGCGGGTAGTAGATCATCGGCTTGTCATAGATCGGCAGCAACTGCTTGGACACGCCCATGGTGATGGGATAGAGCCGCGTGCCGGATCCCCCCGCCAGGATGATCCCCTTGCGTTTCATGCTCATGCGCCCACTCCTTCAGCACCCGTCTCACCCGCGCACGCCATGCGCTGCTGGTGCAGGGGTAGCGGATGACGCTGCCCGGGAAAAGACGCTTCGCACCAAAAGCCTGGGACTGCGGGTTTCCGATCGATGCCCGTCTCAATGCCCGTCGCACCGTCGCGGACCTTTCCGGGCCTCGTCAGCCCCCGTCAGGCGGCCCCCAGCTCCTCCAGCACCCGCGCCAGCCCGCGACGCCAGTCCGGTTGCGTAATGCCGAAATCCGCCGCCAGCCGCGCACAGTCGAGCCGCGAATTAAGCGGCCGCGCCGCCGGGGTCGGAAAGGCACTGGAGGGGATGTCTTCCACCGTTACCGGTCGTCCCGCCCGGACAAAGATCTCGCGCGCGAACCCCGCCCAGCTGGTCTCGGGAGCGCCTGCATAGTGATAGGTGCCGCCCCTCTGGCCCCCCGCCATCGCCTCCGCGCAGGCCAGAAGCGTTCGCGCAATGTCATCCGCCGGGGTCGGCCCGCCCACCTGGTCCGCCACCACCGTCAGAGTGTCGCGCGTTTCCGCCAGCCGCAGCATGGTCTTCACGAAGTTCGCCCCATGCGCCGAGAACACCCAGGACGTCCGCAGGATCAGGCTGTTGCCGCCCGCGTCCCGCACCGCATCCTCGCCCGCCAGCTTGCTGCGGCCATAGGCGTTTTGTGGTGCAACAGGGTCTGTTTCGGCCCAAGGCGCATCGCCCGTGCCCGCAAAGACATAGTCGGTCGACACATGCAGGAACGGAATGCCCCGCCCTTCGTTCGCCGCCGCACAGGCCCGCGCCATCTCTGCCGGAGCCTCCGCGTTCAACCGCAACGCCGCCGCTTCCTCCGTCTCCGCCTTGTCGACGGCGGTCCAGGCGCTGGCATTGATGACGACCGTAGGAGCATGCGCCGCGATCTCCGCCTCCGCCAAGCCGGGCTGCATCAAGTCCGCCTCAGCACGCCCCAGGCAGACCACATCGCCCTGCCGCGCCAACTCCGTCGCCACCTGGCCACTCTTCCCAAAGACAAGGATCACGCGCCCCTCCCACTCAGCCCTTGCCGCAGACCTATCGGAGGACGCCCCCGGGGGAAAGGGTCAAGGGGTGGCCGGTAATTTGTGTTATGATAAATGAAAACGCAATGGGCGCATTCGGGAACCTCATGTTCCTGTCCCGCCATTCACGACATGCCAGCTGAATGGAAACCGACAGCGGCCCTCGGTGGCGCTTTGAGCCGCCCGGTCCGGAGAAGCGGTCCCTTACGCTGAGATCATTGGACGACCAAGGAACGGGAGAGCTGACGTTAGCCTCGCTTGCACCAGGATAGGCTTTTGGTAGCATCATCATTTAACGGTGCGCCTCAATCTTTGCGGGCCACAAGTCAGGGTGATAGGGGCTGAGCAATGGTCGAAGTATTGAACATTCCCCTGAGAATGGCGCTTGCGGTATCGTTCTTGCTTGCGGGGGTATCGCCTGCGAACACCGCGCCGTTCAACGACCATCAAATTTGGACGTTTCAATGCGTGCTGACAAATTTGAAACGAGAGGGCCATCTCCCCGAGAATGAGACGTCAGCTTTAGACATAGTGTGGAATAGAGACGCGAATCTCGCGCGCACTGTAACGCCATCAGGAAATGACAAGGGGCTGACAGTGATGAGCGGCTTCGCTGGCACTGCGAAGCACTCGGTCCACTTCTTGATGTCGCCAGCAACAGCCAAATTCACCGGTGAAAGCACAAAGAACGGGCGTTATGGCGGATGGATAGAAGGTCTTGGCCCAACGATTATCTCTATCCCTTCCGATGGAAGCGTAGCGATGACGAGCCACAGCATCATTTCCGGCGGAATGAAAGCATTCAGCCATGAAGGAACTTGCAGGATCCGCGGTCGGTCATTGGCGACCGATCAGTAGTGCTTCCAGTCAACTGGCTGGAATGAGGCGACCTGAGCCGCGGCATCTTTGACTCCGGGCTCGGAGGGGCCGATCACTGCGCTTTGCTTAAATGGCCGCTTTCGAGAAATACACACAGCGGAGTTCCGTCCGCTTCTGCGCATCGCTGCCGTTCGTGATCGGTGCCGCGAAACCTACCCCTTTCCCAGCCGCTGCCCCACCCCCTCGCGATCTAGCAGCGCCTGCCACCAGTCGCGGTTGTCTAGGTACCAGCGCACGGTCCTCTCCAACCCCTCCTCCACAGTCACCGAAGGCCTCCAGCCCAGTTCCTCGCGGATGCGCGACGGGTCGATGGCATAGCGCGCATCATGCCCCGGACGGTCGCTGACAAAGGTGATCTGGTCAGCATAGCTGCCAGCCTCTTTCGGCTGCAGGCGGTCAAGGATCCCGCAAAGCGTTCTGACCAGGTCCAGGTTGGTGCGCTCGTTCTCGCCCCCAATGTTGTACGAGCGGCCCAGTTCGCCCTTTTCCACCACCAGAAGCAGCGCGTCGGCGTGGTCCTCGACATACAGCCAGTCGCGGATGTTGGCGCCGGTGCCATAGATCGGCAGCGGCTTGCCCGCGAGCGCATTCAGGATCACCACCGGGATCAGCTTCTCCGGGAAGTGGAACGGCCCGTAATTGTTCGAACAATTGGTCAGAACCACCGGCAGGCCGTAGGTCTCGTGCCAGGCGCGCACGAGGTGGTCCGACGAGGCCTTCGACGCCGAATAGGGCGAGCGCGGATCGTAGGGCGTCTCCTCGGTGAACTTTACCGCCGGGTCGTCGGGCAGCGAGCCGAAGACCTCGTCGGTGGAGATGTGGTGAAAGCGGAAGCTCTCCGGCTTGCCCTGCGCCACCCAGTAGGCCCGGGCCGCTTCGAGCATGTTGTAGGTGCCGGTGATGTTGGTCTCGATGAAATCGCCCGGGCCGTCGATCGAGCGGTCCACGTGGCTTTCGGCGGCGAGGTGCATCACCGCGTCGGGCGCGTGCTCTGTGAAGACCCGGTCCAGCGCCGCGCGGTCGCGGATGTCGACCTGCTCAAAGGCATATCCGGGCGCATTAGAGACTGATTTGACGTTATCCAGGCAGGCCGCATAGGTCAGCGCGTCGAGGTTCACCACCTGGTGGCCCTGCGCAATCGCCTGCCGCACCACGGCCGAACCGATGAAGCCGGCACCGCCGGTGACGAGAATTTTCATGCGTCACCCCATACGAACGGATTGTCGATCTGCGACAGCAGGGGCGCCACGGCGTCCTTGTCGGACAGCACCGGATCGCCAGATGTCGGCCAGTCGATCCCCAGTTCCGGATCGTTCCAGGCCACCGCCCCGTCACAGTCGGGCGCGTAATAATCAGTGCACTTGTAGACGATCTCGGTCTCGGGCTCGAGCGTCACGAAGCCATGTAGGAAGCCCGCCGGGATCATCAGCTGGCGACCATTCTCGAAGGACAGCTCGACCCCGACCCATTGCCCGTAGGTGGGAGAACCCACCCGGATGTCCACCGCCACGTCCCACAGCCGCCCGCGTCCGCAACGCACCAGTTTTGCCTGGGCATGGGGGGGGCGCTGGTAATGCAGGCCACGCAGGGTGCCGACGGTCAGCGACATGGAATGGTTGTCCTGGACGAAATCGTAATCCATCCCGGCCTCGGCCATGCGCGCCTTGTTCCAGCTTTCGCAAAAGAACCCACGCGCATCACCGAAGCGTCGCGGGGTCAGGATCATCACGCCGTCAAGCGCCGTCTTATCGATCTGCACAGGTCTCACCTCACCACTGTCCGCTCCTGCCCTAACAGAGCATCACGCAGGTCGCCAGACAGCAGACCCGCACTGCTCGGGTGAGATGCGGAAAAGTAGCGGGCCGACCGGTGGATCACGTAAAACTGCATTCTCCCTATTGGTGAAATTCGTATTGGATGTATAACTTTACGATGTCGCCACCCTTGCGGATTGCGAAGGACGCCAGACGTGCAGAGCCAGATGACCACACTTCCCCCGGCGCGCCCCCATGTCGACGAAGCCTCGATGTTGCGGACGCTCAACCGCTTTGCCGTGGACCTCATCGCCATTCCCAGCGTCGAGGACCTGCTGTGGTACGTGGCGCAGAACGTGGTGGGGCGGCTGGGCTTCGTCGATTGCGTGATTTACCAGGCAAACGAGGCGGGCACGGAGCTGACCCAAGCCGCGGCCTGGGGCGGCAAGAACCCCTTCGGCCGCAAAATCGTCAACCCGCTGGTGATCCCCTTTGGCCGTGGAATCACCGGCAGGGTGGCCGAGACCCGCAAGCCGATCATCGAAGGCGACCTGCTGAAGAACCTCAACTACATCCCCGACACGCAGATGGCCCGATCCGAGATCTGCGTGCCGCTGGTGATCAAGGGCCGCCTTGCCGGCGTCATCGACAGCGAGCATCCCGATCCGAACGCCTTTGGCGAGGCCGAGCTGGAAATTCTCGGCACAGTCGCCTCGATGACCGCAGCCAAGCTGGAACTGCTGGCCGAGGCAGAACGTTCGGCGCAGCGCTACCAGGAGCTTGTCGCCTCGCACGCTCAGCTGACGCTGGAGATCACGGCGCGCAAGGCCTTGGAAACACGGCTTTTCGAGGCTCGCAAGCTGGAGGCCATCGGCCGCCTGTCGGGCCGTTTCGCGCATGAGTTCAACAACCTTCTGACGGTGATCCTGGGCAATCTCGAGTTGCTGGAGGTCAACCCCGAAAGCCCTGGCTCGCCCGAGTTCCTCGACGCTGCCCGCAGTGCCGCGCAACGCGGCGCCCGGCTGATCCGCGACATGCTGGTCTTTGCGCAACGCACCCGGCTCGATCCCGTGGACCTCGACCTCAACCGCTTCGTCACCCAGTTTCAAGGTGCCGAAGCGTTGGTCTCGCCCGATCCGCTGGAGCTGTCCCTGGCCGCAGATTGCTGGCCCGTGCGCATCGACCGCGAGGCGATGAAGGCCGTGCTGCTGAACCTCGTGGAAAACGCCCGCGACGCCATGCCACCGGACAGGCCAACGCAGATTTCGACCGAGAACCTCCGCCACGGCCCGGATGCGAAGGAAGCATTGGCGGACAGCGAGCTGCCCTATGGCCGCTATGTCCTTCTATCGGTCACCGACACCGGAACGGGCATCTCGCCACGCCACCTGTCGCAGATCTTCGACCCATTCTACACCACCAAACCCGTGGGTGCGGGCACAGGTCTGGGCCTGTCGATCGTACGCGGCTTTGTGCAGCAATCCGGTGGCGAGGTCCGCGTGCTGTCCGAAGAAGGCCGGGGCACCACCGTCCAAGTGCTTCTGCCCGCCGCCCCACAATTATCCACAGATTGAGAACAATTATCCCCAGAACACTTTATTAACTACGTTCCGTAAACAGTGCCTTCACATCACCGAAGGGGGTTATCATGTCGTTCCATCACCGCGTTCACCAGTCCACTGCAGGCTTGCCACTGATCAATGTTGCCGGGCTGCGCGGCCACGATCCGCGCCAGGTCCGCCTGATCGCCGACCGCATTGGCGCCGCCGCCCGCGAATTCGGCTTTTTCCGCATCGCCGGTCATGGTATCGACCCTGATCTGATCGAAGACACCTATAGTGCCGCGCGCCGCTTCTTTGCCCTGCCCGAGCGTGAAAAGCTGCAAAGCTACATCGGCCACAGCCGCAACCACCGCGGGTATGTTCCCTTCACCGAAAAGGGCGATTACGCCGACGAGGTCAACCGCAACTACGAAGCCTTCGACCTGGGCCCGGACGGGCCTGCGCATGATCCCGACTACATGGCGGGGCGGCTTCTGGTGGGTCCGAACAGCTGGCCCGAGCTGGCAGGCTTCCGCAGCACCGTGGCACGCTATTACGACCAGATCTCGCGGTTGGGGCGGTTGCTCTGCTGCGCGCTGGAAATGCACCTCGACCTGCCGCCCACCAGCCTGACCCGGCACATGACGAAACCCATCTCGCAACTGCGCCTGCTGCATTACGTGCGCGCGGCGCAGACGGTGACCCATACCTCGGTGAACATGGGGGCGCATACGGATTACGAGTGCCTGACCCTGCTGCATACCCGCAACGAGGGGCTGCAGGTCATGACCCAGGACGACAAGTGGATCGACGTGCCGGTGGATCGTAAAGTCTATGTCTGCAACATCGGCGACATGCTCGAGGCCTGGTCAAACGGGATCTTGCGCTCGACCCCGCACCGGGTTCTAAACCTCGCGCCAGAGCGATTCTCCATGCCCTATTTCGTGGCCGCCAACCATGACACCGAGATCCGGCCGTTTCCGGAACTGGTCGCACGCCGCGGCATGGCGCATTACGCGCCCTTCCGTGCCGGGGCGCATCTGGAACGCATGTTGCTGCGTGATTTCCCCTACCTGCGCCAGCGGCAGCGCAGCCAGCAAGCCCTGGTCCAGGCCGAGAGCAGCATAGACAACCCCTTTGAACACCGTATCGACAGGACACCCGTGGCATGATGTTTCCCAGTTTGCAGTCCATTCTCGCCGTCACCCTCGCCGGTCTGGCGCTCAGCGCCACGCCGGGGCCATCGATGCTGTACGTACTGTCGCACAGCATCGGGCAAAGCCGCGCGGCGGGGCTCGCCTCGGCGCTGGGGCTTTGCCTCGGGGGCGTGGTGCTGGCGGTGGCCACGGCGCTTGGCCTCGCGGCGGTCTTTGCCAAGGTGGACTGGGTGATTCCGGTGCTGCGCACGGCGGGTGCAGCCTATCTTGTGTGGCTGGGCCTCGGCATGATCCGCGAGGCCCGTAGCAACGCCCAGGCCGACCTGCATGTAGACGACAGCGGGCTGCCGCGCGCGCCGCTGATCTCCATCGTGCGACGGGGCGTACTGGTGGAACTGCTGAACCCGAAAACAGTACTCTTCTTCGCCCTCTTCCTGCCGCCCTTCGTCGCCTCGGGACCGGGAACCGGGGACGCCAACGTCACGGTGCAGCTGTTGATCCTCGGAGCACTGGTGCCACTGACGGCGGTGCCCTCGGACCTTGCCGTGGCAATGATGGGCGGCAGCATGGCAGAGCGGCTGAACCGCAGCCAAGGCGCACGGCTGGCGCTGGCCTGGGCCGGGGGACTGATGCTGCTGGCCATCGCGGCGGGCCTCCTGTGGGAACAGTTTGGCACCGCCCTAACAGCGCTTTGATCTGAGTTCCTTGATCCGGGCCCTTGGATCCGGCCACTCTGACGAAGCAGAGCAGAGCCTGTCTGGCAGGCTCTGCTTCATCGCAACTCAGGCGATGTCGATCATTTCTGGTGTGATCTCCGACAGCGTCCAGTCGTTCAGGACGATGCGCACGCCCTGATCCTCGAAGACCACGTCCTCGCCCACCTGCGTGAAATACTCCAGCGCCTCGGAGGCATCGGCATAACCAAAGCCGTTCAGGGCGATCACGTCCCATTCCTCCAGATCCGTGATCTGATGCGTACCGTCATCCGCCGCGCCAAAGACGAAGGCATCGGCATACATGCCCCCCGACAGCACGCTGTCGCCGGCCCCGGCCTCCAGCACATCGTCCTGCCCCAGCCCGCGCATGTAGGCCACCAGCTCAGGCCCGGTCTTCAGTACATATTCCGGGGTGTCCATGAAGGCGCGTACCACCTGCTCGCGGGTCATGCCGCCTTCGATCAGGCCCACCCAGGCATTCAGACCCGCCTCGGCAGGCGGGCGGTCCAGCACGTTCTGGAATAAGAGCGTGACGAACTCCGCATTGGTGGTGTTGCCATAGCGGATCTGGAATTCCGCAGACGCCGTGAAGCCGCGCACCACAGCGTCGAGATCGCCACCATTGGCCAGCGCCTTCGTCCAGTCGGCAAAGCCCGCCGCGCCCGGCGCCCGGTCGAAGACCGCGCCGAACAGGCGGTAGACATCGTCGGACCATTGCGCCTGATCCTTCGCGGTTTCAAACGCCTCCAGCCCCGCCTTGGTGCGCAGCACGTGTTCCGCACTTTCGGAGAAGTCGCGCACCACCTCGGCCCGGCTGCGACCGCTGTCCAGCACGGCGGTCCAGGCCTCCAGCCCGGATTGCGCCGGGGCGCGGCCAAAGACGTTCTGATAGAGCAGCGTCACGAACTCGGCGTTGTCGGTGTCGCCGTAGCGCAGCGCGAATTCCGCCGAGTTCACCAGCCCCGCCGCCAGATCGCCGATGCTGAGCGCGCCCGAGGCCATCTGCTGGGTGAAGTTCTGGTGCCCGTCCACGCCGGGCGCACGCCCCAGCACCGTGTCGAAAAGGCGATAGACCTGAGCGGACTCCCCGGTGCCGTAGAGCCCGCGCGCCTCGGCCACCAGCACGTCGCGGCCCGCGCCTCCGGTCAGCGTGTCGGCCCCGCCCTGCCCCTTTACCAGGTCGTCGCCTGCCGTGCCTTCGAGCCGGTCGTCGCCTGCCCCGCCCACGCGGGTCGTGCGCGCCGGGACGGTCAAGGCAGTCACGATGCTGTCGACCGAGACCGCGCCGTCGTCGAACTCCAGCCATTCCACCCCGTCGAGCGCGAGGGAGCCATAGGCCGTATCCACCTTCAGCCCGCCATCCTGGAGCGAGAAGGCCGCCGCGCCCTGCGTCATGGACAGCACCACCCGGTCGGTGCCGGTGCCGCCGTCGATCACCTTCAGGCCCACGCCGCGCCCGATCTCGATCCGGTCGTCGCCCGCGCCCGCCAGCACCGTGTCGGCGCCGTTGCCGGTGACCAGCCGGTCGGCGCCGCCGCCGCCCTGCAGATGGTCGTCCCCGGCCCCGCCGGTCAGGGTGTCGGCGCCATTCCCGCCCGCCAGATCCAGGTCGACGATGCCGCGGCTGGTGGCGGCAAAGTTCTGCGTCACCAGCACGCTTTGCAGGGTGTTGCCGCTGGAATAGGTCATCGGCCCCACGACGATGCCCAGCCCGATATAGGTCACGTTCGGGTCGAGGATATTGGCGCGGTGCGTCGGGCTGTTCATCAGGTTTGTGTGCAGGCGGTCGACCTCGTCATAGAGACTGCTCAGCCCCGAAACGCTGACAGCGGCGATGTTTTCAGCCGTGCGCCAGCTGCCCAGCAGGTTGAAGTCCGCATCCAGGATGCGGTCGGTGTGGGTCGATCCCCCCGCCCCCGTGTGGCTGAAGGTATCGGTGTCCGTCATCCACTGGCTGTGGTGATCGGCCGAGGTGTTGAGGTTTTGTTCCAGCTTCAGGGCGGACAGCCCATGCGCCGCGCGCTCGGCATTGACGAGCCCCAGCATGTAACGTTCCAGCGCCGTCGCGACATCCATCCCGTCACGTCTCCTCTGGCCCCCCGGTTGAGCCCCTCTGACGCGCCGAGAATCGGCAGGAAACGTGGCCGGATTGGGTCCCGATTGCGCAAGGCGCGCGACCCATCCGTAAATCTCTTCTCAACCTGTGTTGATTGACCCGTCAGGCCAGAGCGATCAGGCCAAAGCGATCATCCCGGCGTCGATCATCGCCAGCGGCGTGTCGAGGAAGCGCAGCTCCATCCCCTGATCGAAGAATACCACGTCCGCCCCCGCCTGTGTGAAATGCCCCAGCGCCGCGTCCTCGTCGGCATAGCCGAAGCCCCGCAGCACGATCGCGTCCCAAGGTTCCAGGTCGGTCACCTGCTGCACCGCACCCGCCTGCCGCTCGAACACGAAGCTGTCGGCGAACAGTCCGCCCGACAGCACCGCCCGCGCCGATCCCGCCTGCAACAGGTCATCCGTACCGTAGCCGCGCATGAAGGCCTCGAGCCCCAGCGCCGCTTTTGCGGTGTATTCGAGACTGTTCATGAAGCTCTCGACCACCTCGGCGCGGGTCATGCCATTGGCCAGCGCGGTGGTCCAGTTGTCCAGCCCCTCGGGCGCCGGATCGCGCTCCAGCACATTGCGGAACAAGAGCGTGATGAGCCCCTCGTCATCCGTGGCCCCGTAGCGCGCCTGGAATTCCGCCCCGGCGACGAAGCCCGTCACCACGTCGCGCAGCGCCGCGCCGTCCGACAGCGTGGTGATCCAGTCCAGCATCCCCTGCGGCGCCGGTTCGCGCCCCAGCACCGTGCCGAAAAGGCGATAGACCACCCCGGTCCACTCGGTCGGGTCATGCAGGTCGAACCGCGCCAGCGCCGTGGCGGTCAGGGTCACGTGTTCCACGGACTCGGAAAACAGCGCCACCACCTCGCCGCGGGTGCGCCCGCCATCGAGCTGCGCCACCCAGTTGGCCAGCCCCTCGGGCGCGGGCGCGCGGGCAAAGACGTTCTGGAACAGGCGCGTGATGAACTCGGTGTTCGAGGTCGCGCCGTAGCGCAGCCCGAACTCCGCCGAGGCGGTCAGGTTGCCCGCCAGCTGGCCAAGGCTCAGCATCCCCGCCGCCAGCTGCGCGGTAAAACCCTGATGCCCGTCGAGCCCCGGCGCGCGGTCGAACACCGCGTCGAACAGGCGGAACACCCGGTCGGACTCTGCCGCGCCGTAGAGGCCCCGCACCTCGCCCACCAGCACGTTGGTCGCGCCGCTGCCCGACAGGTCGTCCGCCCCGCCACCGCCGCGCAGCACGTTATGTCCGCGCCCAGCCTGGAGCATATTCGCCATGGCATTGCCGGTCAGAACGTCGTTGCCATCGCCCGTGGCGGCATTCTCGATCATACCATCCGTCAGGCTCGACCAGCGGGTACCCCCCACGCTCAACGCGCCATCGAGACCAGTTTTCCCCAATGTCAGGGTCACATTTGCCCCCAGTGCCACGGCGTTCAGCCAGTCCGTGCCGCCGTTCATATCATCGAACACCGCACGCCCCGGGTCCACCGCCGCCAGCGTGCGAAAGTCCTGCGTCACGGTCCAGACATCGTTCACGCTGGCCGCATGGCCCAGCACGTCCAGCGTGGCACGGTTCAGCGTGCCCGCGTTGCCCGAGACCGTATCGGTCACCCGCACCCGCCATTGCCCGCCCGCCGCCATGCCCGCCAGCGCCGCCACGCCGAATGTCCAGTCGTCCGAGATCGCGGTGCTGCCCTGCTCGTGGTCGGACAGAACCAGCGCCTGCCCGCCGGGCGTCACCAGTTCCACCAACAGGTCCCCGACGCGGGCGTGATCCATGTCGACGGTGACGTAGAGATGTTCGATCACCACGCCCTCGTCCACGGTGATCACCACCTCGGCGAGGGCGCGGTCATTGCGGATGGTGGCAAAGGGCGCGGCGGCATAGCCTTGCCGTATCAGGCTCTGTTCCACCTGCGCCGCGCCCTGCCACAGGCCCCAGGCCTCGGCCATGCGCACCGCCGCCAGCGTGTCCACCGCGCCGTAGCCGTAGCTGGCGTGCCAAGTCAGGGCGCCGCCGTTCCAGGTCTCGCCCCCGAACGCCCGCCAGTCGCCGCGCTCGAAGCCCGTGCCCGCGCCGCCATAGGCCGACCCGGTCTGCGCCGCCGACAGGGCCAGGATCTGCTGCACGTCGCGATAACCCAGCCCCGGGGCGGCCTCGAGCATCAGGGCAACCACGCCCGCGACCACCGGCGTCGCCGCCGAGGTGCCGCCAAAACTGTTGGTGTAGCGCCCTGAGGCATAGCCCCCCACCCCGGTCACATCCGTGGTGTGCGAGGCCGCCGGGGCCGAGATCCACAGGTTCGCACCCCAGCTGGAATAATCCGCTACCCGGCCCTGCGCGTCGAAGGCCCCCACGGTCATGACCGTGTGCAGGGAATTGTGCCCCTCGCCCGCTGCATTGCCGAGCAGCCCCTGTGCCGTCAGCGTGGCGTCATGCGCCTCGTTCCCCGCTGCCTTGACCAGCACGGTGCCGAGGCCGCCGCGCCCCTGGGTGACCGCGATGGCAAGGGCCTGCGCCTCCTGCCAGGCCCAGCTGTTCACGTCGCCGATGTCGCCGCCTAGGTCGTAACTGGCCTGCACGCCGTAGCTTTGGTTCACCACGTCGAAACTGGCGGCATGGCGCAGCGCCTCCAGCTGCGTGGCAAAGCTTTGCCCCTGCAGGCTGCCGAGGTAGTCGACCGAGGTCAGCCGCGCGCCCCAAGCCACACCGACGCCCCCCACCCCGTTCAGCGCCGCCGCGATCAGCCCGCCCACGGCGGTGCCATGGCCGTCCCATGTGCTGTCATGCCGCCCGTCGTCGGTGAAGGACGTGCCGCTGAACTGCAGGCTGGCGTTGTAGTTTGCGGCCAGGTCCTCGTGCGTCTGGTCCATGCCGTCGTCATAGACGCCGACCTGCACGCCAGCGCCGCTGTAATCGCTCCAGACAGTCTCTATTCCGTCCAAAAGCGCCAGATGCCACTGCGCGCCATACCGCGGATCGTCAATCGTCATATGGCCCATCCCGGGGGGCCCCACGCCCACACCCGGACCGCTTTTAGCCGGGCAAGGGTTTCCATGGCGTTATTCCAGCAGGAACATCCCCGCCGAGAGATCGCCGAGGTCGGTATCGTCGAAGACCAGCAGACCCCCGCCCAAGTCCAGCATCACGTCGCGCCCGTCCTGCGCCACCACCGCCTCGAGCGAGGAGATGTCAGTCAGCGTGACGGCCCCCGCGCCCTGATCGCCAAGGGACGCGATCTGCCCGGTGGTGGTGACGCGATAGCCCTCCAGCCCGCGGCCCGCGCCGCCAAAGCTGTAAAACGCCCCCAGCCCCGCCGCAAAGAACACCGCCAGCCCGCCCGGTGCCGCCAGCGCCGAGGTCCCCGACAGGGGCTTCGTGTCGCGCAGCACCAGTCCCGCGCCGGTCCATTCCCAGCTGGCGAGTTCGCCATAGACCCTGCTGCTGGAGACCAGGAACAGTCTCTGGTTCACCTCCAAAGTCAACAGGTCGGTGATCCCCGCAAGAGGCGACAGCGCCCCCGAGGACTAGGATCCCGAATACGTCAGCTGCACCATGCCCGTGGTTACCCCTGCCCCGTCCGGGGGCTGTAGTCATTGCTCTTTGCGGGGTCCCCATCGCGACCCTGCCCTGTTCGCGCTTGCCTGCGTCGCTGCAGAGTCCCGGCTCCCTGCGGCAGCGGTCGGTAAAACCTGCGGCGGCAAAAGGGAGATTGTCCAAAATTTTACCTTTACCGCGCAGGCTGGGCAGAACGCCCTCCACGACCGGCCCGATCATGCCCCCTGCCCTTCCGCCCGTGACGATCCTCATGGCCTGCCATCAAGGGGCGGCCCATCTGCAGGAACAGCTGGACACCATCGCCGCGCAACGCGGCGTCGACTGGCGGCTGGTGGCCTCGGACGATGGCTCGACCGATGGCACGGCGGCGATCCTGCAGGCGTTTCGCGCCAGCCACCCCGACCGGGTGCGCCTGCGACAAGGTCCGCGGCGGGGCGGGCGCTGGGGGGCGTCCATGCATTTCCTCGACCTGCTCTGCGATCCCGATGTGCCGGACGGCCCGGTGGCCCTCTCCGACCAGGATGACCTCTGGTATCCCGAGAAACTGAAGCAGGCTCTGTTACACCTCGAAAACGCCCAAGGTCCCGCCATCTACAGCGCCCGCAGCCGCCACGTGACCGAAGACGGAAGGCCCCTCGGTCCCTCCCGGTCCTTCCACGGTGCAGCCTCGTTCGGCAATGCATTGGTGGAAAACCGCGTCTCCGGCCATTCCGCCGTGCTGACCGCCGCCGCCCTGCGGCTGGTGCGGTCGGTGGGCCCGGTCGAGGTGCCGTTCCACGACTGGTGGCTCTACCTGCTCCTGACCGGCGCGGGCGGAGAGGTGATCCACGATGCACGCGTAATGCTGGACTACCGCCAGCACGGTGGCAATGTGCTGGGCGCACCGCGCGGGGCGCTGTCCCGGCTGGCCCGCCTCTCCCGGGTCTTTGGCCCCGAAGGCCCCGCGATGCAACGCGCCAACCGCGCGGCGCTTCTGCGCGCCCTGCCCTTTCTGACACCCGAAACCCGCGCCCTGCTTGCTGCCCTCGACATGGCCCCCCGCTGCGGCCCCTTGCGCGCCCTGCGGCTGACGCGACTTGGCGTCAAGAGATTCAACGTCGCTGCGGATACCGTCCTGCACCTCGCTGCCACCCTGGGCCGCGTCTAGGCATTTCGCGCCGAAACAGAGCCGGTTTCGCGCGCGAAACCGCAAGCCTTTGTTCCCACAACCGCCTGGCATCCTTGGCAGATGGTATGGGGCTCTGCCCCCGCCGCCTTCGGCGTCTGCCCGGAATATTTGGACCAAGAAGAAATCCAGGCGCCATCCCTGTCCTTCGTTAGTTTCACTAATACCCTCGGGGGGCTGGGGTCACGCCGCCGTCGGTTTCGCGCGCGAAACCGGTCGCGTTTGTCCCCGCAAACGCGGCCAGTGGGCAAGCTCATGTCGCGAAACGCGACGTGACGCCCCCCCCCTCACCGTTCCAGGCGCACCCCATCTGCGGTCATTCCAGAAAGCGCTTGCTTGGTCGCGGATCAGGCTGCTGCCAGCCGGGCCATGTTCTCCTGGTGCTGCGCGATGGCAGCATCGATCGTGTCAAAGAACAGCGCCCGCCCCTCGTCCAGCACGATGCCGCAGTCACACAGCATCCGCAGTTGCGGCATGGAGTGACTGCACACCACAGCGCCGGCATTCCGCAGCCGCGCCTTGAACAGCCGGTCGGATCGCTCGCGAAAGGCCGCATCGCCAACGGCGGTGATCTCGTCCACCAGGTAGGTGTCGAAGTGGATGCCCATGGACACGCCAAAGGCCAACCGCGATTTCATCCCCGAGGAATAGGTCCTCAGCGGCAGGCGGAAGTGCATTCCCAGCCCGGCGAATTTCTCGACGAAATCCGCCAGCTCGTGGGTATCGACGCCATAGATGCGCGCGACGAAGCGGCAGTTCTGCAGGCCCGTCAGGTCCGGGTGAAACGACCCGGCAAAGCCCACCGGCCAGGACACCAGCCCCGTCGTCACGATGCGCCCCGAGGTCGGCAGCACCGCGCCCGAGACCATCTTCAAAAGCGTCGACTTGCCCGCGCCGTTGCGCCCCAGCAGACCCACGGCGCGGCCGCTCGGCACCTCGAGGGTCAGCCCCTCGACCACGGTCTTCACCTGGCCGGCGGTGGCGTAGCGCTTGGTGACGTTTTCGAACCGGATCACCGCCGGTCCTTCAGCGCATAAAGCACCAGCACCAGCGTGCCCCAGACCAGCAGGATCAGAAGCCCCGCCAGCGCCAGCAGAACGCCACGCTCCGGAAAGCGCGCGCTCTCGGCCAGGGTGGGTTTCACGTAGGCCGCGAGGTAGCGACTCTGGCGGCGGGCCTCGGCCTGGGCCGCGTCGTAGCTGGCCAGCGCGGTGGTATAGCTGCGCTCGGCAAATTCGCGGTCGACCACCAGCCGCTCGTATTCGCCAAAGAGGTTGGCATAGACCTCCTCGCCCGCCGCGCCACCGCCCGCCAGCCCCAGCTTGCGGCGCTCGGCGGCGATGCGGTTGCGGATGACCTCGATGCGGCTTTCAGCCTGGGCGATGCGCGGGTCGTCGGGCCGGGTGCGCAGCGACAGCAGGTCATATTCGATCAACAGGTCCGCCAACTGCTGCTGCAGGGAACTGAGCAACCCCGTCTGCGTCGCAAGATCCGCCGAAGGGTCCACCATCTGGTTCTCGTTGCGGAAACGCGTGACGGCGGCGCGCGCGATCTTGAGCCGCTCCAGCGCCTCCTGCAGGTCCTGCCGGGCATAGCGGATGGCGTCCTCGCGGGCGATGGCGGACAGCTCGTTGATCATCTGGGTGGAGTGGTTGTAGAGCGCCCGCGCAATCAGCTGCGCGTCACCCGGGTCGAACGCCAGCACCCGCACCTCGATCAGCCCGGCGCCATCGTCGTAGGAGATGCGCACCATGCGGTCCCACTGGGTGACCAGGTCCTCTACCGTGCCGGAGGTGTCGAAGGCGAACCACGGGTCGCGCGCCCCCGGTTTCGACCAGAGCTCGCGCAGGTCGATCTGCGCGTCCATGTCCGCCACCAGCTTCTGGCTTTGCAGGTACTCGTACAGGATATCCGTGTCCGAGGACGACGATCCCGACAGCGAGGTCAGACCACCCAGCAGTTCCAGCGGCGAGTTCGGCTGTTCGGTCCGCACGGAAAACGCCACGGTCGAGGCGTATTGATCCGCCGCCCGCGCCCAGAGGTACCAGGCGACGCAGCCCACCGGCAACAACACGCCCAGAAGGAAACTGAGCAGCACCGAGCGATGCCGCCGCTTCAGCCGGGCGGCGCCCGCCATGGGCTTGGGCCCGGACCTGGCAGCCGTCTGCGCGGGTTTCGGATCGGGCTTCGCCTGCCCCTGCCCTTGGCCCTCCCCGGTGATGCGGGTGCCGGGCTGCGGCGCGGGGTGCAACGAGCGCAGCGCTTTCTCGGCCTGGGCCAGCAGCCTGTCCTCCCCGGCGATATCTGGAACCGAACCGGGGGGCGCGGGGCGGGCCCCGGGGTCTTGCGGGATCTTCTTCACCTGGCTCACGGGATCGTCCGTCGTGGTCATCGTTCCCGCAAACATGGCTTATAAACCACTAAGAAACCTTTACGCGGCATGACTTGGGGAGCCTTTCCAATCCCACGCGCCGCCATGACCGACATTCCCGCCCCGCTTCCCCCCCGTCCCGCGCGCCGCCGCAGGCTGCCACGGCTTGCCACGCTGCGCGCCATCGCCGCGCTGATCCTGCGCGAGATGGCGACGACCTACGGGCGCTCTCCGGGCGGCTATGCCTGGGCGGTGCTGGAGCCGGTGGCGGGCATCGCGCTGCTGACGGTGGTGTTCTCCATGAGCTTTCATGCCCCGGCGCTGGGGGCGAGCTTTGCCATGTTCTATGCCACGGGGATGCTGCCCTTCATCCTGTTCACCGACATCACCGGAAAGCTGGCGCAGGCACTGAACTACTCGAAGCAGCTGCTGGCCTATCCGCGGGTGACCTTTGTCGACGCGATCCTGGCGCGTTTCGTGCTGAACCTGATGACGCAGCTCATGGTGGGCTACATCGTGCTGGGCGGCATCATGCTGGTGTTCGAGACACGGGTGCAACCGGACGGGCTGACCATCGCTAGGGCCTACGGGCTGGCGGCGCTGCTGGCGCTGGGGGTGGGGACGCTGAACAGCTACCTGACCGTGCGCCTTCCGATCTGGCAGCGGATCTGGTCCATCGCCATGCGCCCGCTGTTCCTGCTGTCTTGCGTGTTCTTCCTGTTCGACGGCATCCCGCAGCCGTTCCGGGACTGGCTGTGGTATAACCCGCTGATCCACCTCGTGGGGCTGATGCGACGCGGGTTCTACGCCAGCTATGATGCGCCCTACGTGTCCGAAGTCTACCTGCTGACGGTGGGCCTGGGCACACTGGTGACGGGGCTTCTGTTGCTGCGCCGCGATCACAAGATGCTGCTGGAGTTGTGACGAGGCGGGGGCAGAGCCCCCCCATCGGTTTCGCGCGCGAAACCGACCGCGTTTGGTCCGGGAAATGCCCCACCTTTGCCCGCCCGTGGAAAACGTCATGCGCTCTGCGCCAGCCGGTGTTTGCGCCATGCGACATCCATCTCCAGCAACACGTCGAGCACGCGGGCGACGGGGGCGTCGCGGGGGCCATGCGGGCCGGTCACGCCCGGGGGCGGGGGCAAGGGGGGCAGGCGTCGGCCTGCGGCTTGGGCTGCCAGAGCGGCGGAATCACACAGCAGGTGGTGCAGGCGCACCAGCTCCTCGGGGTCGTGCAGTCGGGCCTGGGGGGCCCGCAACAGGGAGTGGTAGGGCGCCTCACGCCGCCAGCCCGGGCGGAGGTAGAGTGCCTCCTCGACCTCCTCTTCGGGGACCAGCGCCATGAGGCGGTCGACCTCGGCCCGGAGCGGACCGCGCAAAGCCTGCACGTGCTGCGGCCCCAGGGCCCAGAGCTTCTGCGCCCAAAGCTCCGGCGCCACCTCCGGCCTGCACCAGCGTTGCAGCACGAAGTCCACCGCGCTGTCATGCGCGTTGCGGCGGAAGCGGCGGTTGCGGATGAGGAAGCCCACCATGGCCGCAGGCAGGGCAGCGTTGCGCCGGGTCGGATCGGCGGGCAGGGCGACACCGAAACGCTCGGCGAAATCTGCCACTACGTCGGGGGTCAGCGCGAGATGCAGCCGCACGCCGGGCAGGGCAGCCCAGGCCTCCAGATCGGACCCAAGGCGGTAGGGCATCACCTGCCGTTCCAGCCAGTCGTCGATGCCTTGACCGGTCCAGACGCCCCATTGCCAGTAGGCGGCGTTGAGCCATTCCAGCGGCGGGCGGGCGGCGGCGAAGACATCGACGCGGGTCCGGCCATCGAACCACTGGGGCAGGTGGGTGGCGAATTCGGTCGCGCGGCCGATCCAGCCTTCGTTGGACAGCATGGGGGGCGCGCCTTCGGTCCCACGAACGGCCCGGTCAAGCGCGGCGTGGTAGCGCGGCGGGGACACTTCGCGTGTGCGCCCCGGCCAGTTCAGGTAGCCATGCACCGCCGCCTCGGCGGCCTGTTGCAGGCGGGGACCAGTCAAAACCTCGTTACGCAAGCCACTGCCCCGGGCGGTGTAGCACATCTGTCCACCGTCGGGCAGCGCAAGGATAGGCCGCGCCGACAGCGCCGCCTGCAGCGCAGAGCTGCCGCATTTCGGCGCGCCCACGTGCAGGACGATGCGCGACGGCAGGAGGACCTTTGCCCTGAGCGGCCAGATCATGCCACAGCCCGGCGCTGTGACAGATGCCCTGCCAGCGCGAGGATCGCTTGGGGGTCCTCGGCCCAGTCGAGCGGCAGCAGCGCACCTTCGGCACCATGGGCCAGAGCGGCCTTCAGCGCCTCTCCCTGTCCGCCAAGCTCGAAGGTCATCACGGGCAGGCCGGTGGCCAGCGCCTCGTGCGTGGTGAAGGAAAACGTCTCGGGCCAGAGGGAGGGAATCAGCCAGCAGGTGATGCCGTAGCGGGCGGCCAATGCGGGCAGGTCCTCGACCCGATAGGCCCCGTGCAGCTGCGCCGGAGCATGGAACCGATAGGCCGGATCCAGATCGCCCAGCAGCACCAGTCCACAGTCCCTGTTCCGCCCCGAAACCCGGCTGAGACCCGAGGCCACCCGCGCGCCCTTGTGTGGTGCGAGGTTGCCGAGGATCCCCAGCACCGGCCGTCCGCCGGGATGCGGCAGGCGCGGCACCGGCACAGGAAGGACATGCGGACGGACCACCGTGGCGGCACCGGGATAGGCCTCCTGCACCAGCCGTTGAGACGAAGCGCTGAAGCAGGTCACCCGGTCGGCGGCATGGACCAGCCGCCCCCAGTGCACCCGCCAGACCGACAGCGGCACGGGGGCGCCATTCGGGCGGCGGGTCTCGTGCCGGGACGAGGCCTGTGCCGGGTCCGGCAGGCCGCGCCATTGCTCGCCGTCTTCCAGCAGAACATGGTTCGGCGAGAGCGGGAAGAAGTCATGCACCAGCACCTCGAGCCCGTCGCCGGGGCGGCGCAGCGGCAGCAGAAGGTCGGGCAGGGTCAGCGGATCACTGTCGCCCACACCGCAGGAATAGACGATGGTGCGCTGCGTCACCGGAGCGAGCAGCCGGGTGATGACACCGGGATCGGCGGTTTGCAGGCTGACGGCAGGAGTATCCCCTGCCAGCCTGTCCCAAAGTTCCAGCGTGAAGCGGCAGGCGCCGCCGACACGGATCACCATGGCGGCGCCAACCTTTTGCAGGTCGCCTGCGATGCGGCGCCTCAGGTCGGTCTCGGCCCCGCCGCCCATGCTGTGCCCGAGGTAGACGGGCAGGGGGGCGCGGCGGACCGCCTCGGCCCGCGCGAGCCCCAGCGCCAGCCGTGCCGAGGCCAGCGGATCACGGCGCAGGAACCCGTGCACCTCGGTGTCGAACATCGGGTAGCGCTGGGTCAGAACGGCGGAGTTGCGCTGGATCAGAGCCTGTTTCGCGGCCTGACCAAAGCTTTGCCCGCCCACATGGGCGACGTAGAGGTCGGGGACATAGACATGGGAGAACCCGGCACCAAAGGTCTTCTGGCACCAGTCGACCTCTTCGCCATAACCGGGGGAGAAGACCGGATCGAGGCGCGGCTCCACCTCCAGCGCGGCGCGGGACAGCGCCATGCAGAACCCAACCCCGGCGGCGGCGCGCACCTGCGCCCGACCGTTCAGTCCCCGTGCCACCCTGTCGATCGCCAAAGCGGCCTCGGGCGTGACCCTGCTGGCCTTGCCCGCCAAGGGAACCGACCCCAGCTCGGCATCGTTCGACAGCGGCGTGACGGAGCCGACGGTGGCGTCCTCCCACAAGGGGCGCAACAGGCGCGCGGCCCAGGCAGGCGGCAGGAGCGCGTCGGAATTCAGCAGCACCACCGGGTCATCCCATGTGCGCGCGAGGTCCAGCGCCCGGTTCACGCTGCCGACAAAGCCGAGGTTCTGACCGTTCTCGATCAGATGCGTGGGATGCCGCCCGGCCCAGTCGCGCAGGAAATCCCGCGTCTCCTCGTCCGGAGAAGCGTCGTCCACCAGCACGATGCGCCAGGGCAGGTCGGTGTACTGCGCCACCCGCTCCAGTGCCTGCCGCACGAGGGGCAGGTTGCCGTAGACCGGCATGACCAGCGTGACCGCTGCGCCGCGCGGTGGGGCAGGCCGGGGGGCGGGATCGAAAAGGCGCGTATCAAAGAACCGCGTGTCGCGGCCATGCAGCCCCAGCGCGCGTTTCACCTGCGCGCGGGCCACCGGGTCACGCTGCCTGAGCCAGCGCAGCGCATGCGGCAGCACCCGCGCGCCCTTGAACAAGAAGCCCGGAACGAGGCGCAGCCGGGACAGACGCGGATGGCGCGGTGCCTCTGGCAGGTGCCAGGCGGCATAGATGGAAAACAGTCGGCGGGCGCGGCGGTACAAGGCGGGCTTCCTGGGACGACCTGTGGGATCCCCCCAGTCTTAACCCGCACTTTACCAACAAAGGGTTTCCAGAAGCCCTTCGGCGGTCAGCCTTTTCGCGCCTCCAGCCAGGCTTCGAGATCGCGGCGAAAGGCCTCGTCGACGCCGCGCCCTTCCAGCACGATCTGATGCGGGCCGTGGCTGCGCAGATGGATGGGGGCGGTGGTCCGGCCCGGGGCGGGCGTGTCGGCCAGTTGGGCGGGATTTGGGGCCGTATCCTGCACCTTGGGTTTGGTCGGTTTTTTCGGGGCCAGTTCCGCGCGGATCAGGCTCTGTTCCGCCTCGAAATCCGCCGGATCGTTGCGCAGGATCAGATCGCGCAGCCGGGTGGACAGGTCCTGATCCGCCTCCAGCGCCTGCGCCATCTGCAGGCCCAGGCGCTCGCCGATGGCCGCCGGGAACCGCAGGATTCCATCCATCTGGCGCACCACCCCCATGAAGCTGCGTATCTTCGAGCGCTTCGCCTTCGATGCGTTTTCGTACAGCACCGCCAGCGCCTCTGACTCGTCGGCAAACGCCTCCTGCTGCACCGCCTTCAGCGCAATGCGGGCACGTTCATAGTAGCTGAGGCCGACGCGGATCTCGTTTTCCTCGATCATCGCGAGGTAGGCGTCACCGGATTCCTTCGGACGGCGGAGCAGGGCCAGCGCCTCGGCATAACGGTCGCCCAGACCGCGCTGCAGTTCTCGCAGCGCACAGACCCGCCGCCAGCCGGAGATGAGACCGTAGCGGGGCGAGGCATCTTCGCCTAGGTCCACCAGTTCGATCGGGGTCTGCTGGCCACGGCGGCAAATGCTTTCGATCAGCGCCGCCTGTTCCTCGCCGGGAACGGAAACGCGGTCGCGCACGAGGTAGTCGGTCTGGATCTCGGTCAGAGGCACCGAGATCACCATGCGCCCGCCTTCGCGCGCGCGGCGCAGGGTCTCGGCCATTTCCTCGACCGCCGCCGTGCTGGAGGCCTCGCGCGCCACGTCGGCAATGGGCGCCCGCATCGAGGCAGGGGCCGCCGGGAAGGCGGATTTGACCTCTGGTGCGGGGGCTATGAAGGCCGGATTGGCCGGGGTCAGGCGCTTGCGTTTGGCCATGTCAGGGTCTCCTTTGGGTGGGGACCAGTGTGGGAAACGTGGTCAAGATTGTCTGAACCGGGCGCACGGTGCAGGCATCGCCGCCGCGAAGGGTTTCGCACGCGAAACTCATTCTGCGGCCCGTTGCATCGCCAGCTCATCGCGCCGCCAGGCGCCCATGACGAGGCTTTTCACCGCGGCCCATGTGGCGTCAAAGGTCTCGCGGCCGCGGGCATAGGTCTCGCGGTTGAAGTCGCGGTAGTCGGCCTCGTAGATGCCCTGCACCTGCTCGCCCGCCTGGCCGATCAGTGCGGTGAATCCCTGGCGGTGAGGGGACAGCGTGGGGCCGAGGTAGCTTTGCATCAGCGCCGCCAGTTCCGCCTGCTGGTTGCTGTCGTAGCGGGTGATGAGGGCGCGCACCGCGTCCCATTCGAAGGCAAGGCCATCGCGTCCGAGCGCCCGGGCAGCGATGTTCTCGGCCTCTTCGATGCTGCCGAAAGTGGCGTGCAGCATGTCGAAGAAGCGGCCGGTGGAGTCGAATTCCAGGAAGGAGGCGCCGAGGGGGACCAGCAGGATGTCGGCCGCCGCCAGCCCGTTGATCGTGAGGTATCCCAGCGCAGGGGGCGTATCGAGGAAGATCAGGTCGTATTGGTCGAGGATGCCATCGGCCTCGAGGCTCTCGGTCAGCGCGTCCCAGAGCCGCCAGCCGCGCGCGTTCATGCGCCAGACGGGGATCTGGAATTCCGCCCAGTAGAGGTTCAGCTGCGCGCCGATCAGGTCGATGTTGGGCCAGTGGGTTTTCTGCACGAGGTCGGTGGCATTGACGTCGAGCGCAGCGGAGAGCGTATCGTCGAGCGGATGCGGGGCATCCCCGCGGCTGACGCGCGCCTGGTTGTCGGTCTGCAGCGTCCGAGCGTAGTGGCGGGCCAGCAGCGGGAAGACGGTCTGCCATTCGTCCTGCACCTTGCCGCCGAAGATCGAGGTCATGGAGCCCTGGCTGTCGAGGTCGATGACGAGGACCTTGTAGCCGTCGAGCGCGGCGGACATGGCGAGGTGCGCGGCGCTCGAGGTCTTGCCCACGCCGCCCTTGAAGTTCGCCACGGCCAGCATCTTGGCCGGCAGCCCTTCGGGGCGGTAGGGGCGGTAGTCCTTGGCCTTCGACCCCTTGGCACCGAAATGGGCGCGCAGTTTCAACACCTCGTCGAGGGTGAACCACTTGGCCCCGCCGCTGGTCTCCGACAGGCCCTGGGGCAGGTCGGGGTTCTCCTTCAGCACGCGGCGGAAATGGCCGGTGGCGACGGGGATCAGGTAGCGGGTGATCTCCCAGGTCGAGAAGAGCCGCAGGGAACGCGCGCCGTTTTCCTCCAGCCCGCGGCTTTCGAGGTCATGCCGCCCCGAGGCGCAGGCGCGCGCGATGCGGGCGAAGTCGGCGGTGGAGGCAGGCGCCTCCAGCTGGGTGGCGGCGATGTCGGGATCGAGTCCGACATAGGGCGGTTTCCCACTGTTTTTCATTGTATATGCTCGCTGTCCGCAAACGGTATCGTTGACCGCTGTTCGCGCTGATGTGCGCTGTTTTTCGGATGATACCTGAAAACAGCGCACATGAAAGTGGAATGCGCACACATTGCGGATTTTTCCATGTTTTCAAGGGGGGTGATTGGGGGGTTGTTGCGATGGGATCACGGCTGACCTGTTAAATCAAGGTTATAAGACTCGTTAAGGGGTATTGCTGTCCTGCAAAGAGTCCCTGAATCCAAAGGCTTCGGGAAAGATTTCGGACAGGGGTGACTCTGATCCCACGTTTGCCCGATTCCGATCCCCCGTTGTGGTGACTCTGCTCCCCCGAAAATCCGGCACCCTGTCCGACAGGTGGTAGACCGGGGCTGTGGATAACTCTAGGGTGTCACTGAACCCCCGAACCGATTCCGGACAAACCGGAACGAAAACAAGGGGGCAGGCAGTGTACAGGCAGTTTCATGAGCAGCGCATCCGCGGCGGGCGACCTCTTCGTCTGCGATATCTTCGACGCATCCCCCAAGGGGGATCTTGCGTCGATGGAGCACCCGATCTTCTCGCTTTCGACCAAGCCCGACACCCGGGTGCTGAGCTACGAGCACAACGGGGCAGAGATCACCGTGACCCCTTCGGTCAGGGGGCGGGCGACGATCCACGACAAGGACATCCTGATCTACTGCGTGAGCCAGCTGATGGCGGCGGTGAACGCGGGGCGGGCGATCTCGCGGCAGCTGACGCTGACGGCGCATGACCTGCTCGTCGCGACGAACCGCGACACCAGCGGCGATGCCTACATGCGGCTGAAGGAGGCCTTCGAGCGGCTGGCGGGCACGCGCATCACCACGAACATCGAGACCGGCGGGATCGAGACCACCCGCGGCTTTGGCCTGATCGAGGCCTGGGAGATCGTGCGCAAGTCGCGCGGCGGGCGGATGCTGTCGGTCAGCGTGACCCTCTCGGACTGGCTGTTCCGCGCGGTCGAGGCGCGGTCGGTGCTGACGCTCTCGCGCGAGTATTTCCGGCTCAGGAAACCTTTAGAGCGGCGAATCTACGAACTGGTGCGCAAGCATTGCGGCCGGCAGCGCGAGTGGAAGATTGGCGTCGGCCTGCTGCACAAGAAGGCGGGCAGCGCCGCGCCGGTACGCGTGTTCCGCGCCGCCATGCGCAAGATGATTCAAGAGGGCAACCTGCCCGATTACGAGATGACCGAAGAGGCCGACGACATGATCCGCTTTGCCCGCCGCGGCGTGATCGAGGAGGGCCCGGACCTGCCGCCCCTGTCGACCGAGGTACTGGTGGAGGCCCGCCGCCGCGCCCCCGGCGCCGATGTCTATGCGCTCGAGGCCGAATGGCGCGCCTGGTGGGCCACGTCGGGCCGCGCACCGCTGAAGTCGCCGGGCAAGGCTTTCTTGGGATGGGTCAGTAAACGCGTGTCCTGATCGCGTGTTCTAGACGGCGTTGTTGCAGAACTCACGCCTGAAGCGTGGCTATCCCTTACCCCACTGACGTCATGCCACGCGAACGATCTCGGTAGTGCCGAGTGCGTTGAAGCGGTTTATGAGTGCGATGCGGATGTGGATTTCGGCGGTCGGGGTAGCGATGCGTTCGCCGAAGGCCTTTAGGCAGCGCATCTTCGCTTCGAACCGGCTACGGGCGTGGTATCCTGTCTACCTCTTCCAGAAGGCACTGCCATAGAACCGGGTGGCCCGAAGAGTTGGACACCTCCGCTAACCTGCCCTGCTGCCCACGGTCGTCTTGGCGAATAGCATTTTGCGCCCGCTATCGCGGTAGTTTTCGGTTGCTGGGTGGGTTTTCTGCCCGGTTTGGTGTCAGGCGTGCGCACTTCCGCTTCGCCGTCCACCGTTTGATGCTGTCTTCCATCGTCTTACTCATGGCTGCGTTCTCCCTTGTAGCATGAGCAGGTTTTCACTGGGTCGATACACGACCGCGTGGCTTCTTGCGGTGGAACGCGCTCACCATGTCATGGGCTGCAAGCCAGACCTAGTTCTCGGCCGACTGATAGGCTGCATCCGTCCAGACCCGGCGCCCTGTGTTGGCCGTCTGGATCAGACCTTTGCGCAGACGGGCACCATCGTGCTGGGCGGCGTCGGTGATGATCTGACGGCGGCTGATGCCGTTCTGTCAATCGATGAAAATATGGCTCTTGTAACCGAAGGTCGGGATCGCGAGATCGACTGGCTTGCTTCCGTCCGCGCGGGTCTTCGCCTTGGAATACTTGACGGTTCAGCGCGCGTCCGTGTCCTTCTGCGCCGCCTTGGCGGGCTGGTCCGGCGCCCGCCTTGATCAAGGCCTTCTCGCCGTCGGAGTTGTGCTGGCGCGGGACTGCGATGAGGCTGGCGTCGATGATCTGCCCGGCGCGCGGGATAAAACCCGCTTGGTTGATCGCGTAGGCGAGTTTTTGGAACAGCGCATCGAGCGCATCAGCACTTTATCAGTGCTTCGCAGATATCCTACAGCGTGTGCGCATCCGGAACCGTGTCGGCGATGCCAAGCCCGCAGAAGCGCATCCAGCTGAGCCGGTCC